>CAZJNY010000016.1:0-1946 GCA_964547405.1 uncultured Flavihumibacter sp.
TGGATTGATAGCAGTGAACGGTCAAAAGCTCCAACTATTGCACATGGATGTGCTAAAATTGAATGCGAAAAAAGATCAGCATATCCGCCTGGAACTGATTCACCGCCGGGTAGCCGAATTGATTCAGGAATACCAGCCAACCAGTTTTGCCATCGAAGCTCCCTTCTTCGGCAAAAACGTACAGAGTATGCTCAAGCTGGGAAGGGCCCAGGGTGTGGCCATTGCTGCCGCCATCCAGGCCGGATTGGAAGTTTGCGAATATTCCCCCAAAAAAGTAAAGCAATCCATCACCGGCAATGGTAATGCGGATAAAAACCAGGTATGGTCGATGCTACAGCGCATACTCACGATCGAAGAGAAGCCAGATTACCTGGATGCTTCAGACGCGTTGGCTGTTGCCATCTGTCATCATTACCAGACCTCTTCACCGATTCCGGGAGCTGGTTCCAAATTAAAAGGCTGGGATGATTTCCTGAAAAAGAATGAACACCGCATCAGGAAACAGGTCTGAATACCTCCGAATTATCCAGGTAGGCCAGAATTTTTTCCTGAGCTGTTTTCAACTCATCCGCGCTCATTTTCATTTTGGGACGGGTAAAATTCAGGTCATCCGCTGATTGCATGGGAACGAGGTGTAGATGGGCATGCGGCACTTCAAGGCCAATTACCGCTGAACCAACCCGCTGGCAGGGAAAAGCCTGCTCAATGGCACGGGCAATGGGTTTCGCAAAAACCAGGATCTCCGCCAGATAGGCATCCGGCACATCATAAAACTTGTCTACTTCCATTTTAGGTACTACCAGTACATGCCCGGGTACCATGGGGAATACATCCAGAAAAGCGTAGAATTTGTCGTTTTCGGCAATCTTATAAGAAGGGATCTCGCCGTTGATCAACTTGGTAAATATGGTCATCTTGAGGTGATTGTTTGTAAATCTGCCCCCAATGACATCGTGATTTTTATATCCCGGGTTTCCCAGGTATCAAAAAATGGTTGCCAGCGACCCATGTTATAAAACATTCCATACACTTCATTCTCAACATTTTCCGTCCAGAGTTCATCTCTTGACGGACATTCCACATGGGTCACTTTGCCAGATGCATTGATGGTAACCACAAAGGTATGATTCCAGTTGGGAATGGCGTTTGCTTTATAATAGGCAGCGCTGAAATAATCGATCAGGTTTTGTGTAGCGAACATGTACACCGGCTCGATCTTCACCGCATACCAGCGCTTCAGTTCAGCCAGTTCAGCCGTACCAAAGCCTGCGGGGATATGATCCAGTTCGATCCGGAAGCGGTCTTCATTTTGCACAAAGGCACCACTTAGTTTTTCACCCTTATGATAAAAGATAAAATGCTCCAGACTATCGGTGGGGGTTAAGCGAACCAGCACCGTATCTCCATCATTAAAGAATACCCGCGGTCCCACCACTTTATCATTCTGAAACTGGCATTGCATCAGGGCATTTCCTTTTTTATCAAAGAAAAGCCAGTCGCCCTGCTTGCGCCCTTTTTTATCAATGGCGTTCAGCTGCAGCCCATTCCATTTAATGGTCTTCTGTGCCTGAAGGCCCAGCGGGAAAAACAGCAGCAGGAAAAGGAATCGCCGTAACATGGCGCAAAATTATCTGCCCATTGTTACCATATTGTAACGCCAATATTACCGGAAGGTTACCGAATTGTTACCAGCCAGGCGGGAGGGTATGCAGAATGGTGTGTTTGCCCTGTTTCAGGATAGTTGTTTTCAAGCTTCGGTGCATTTCATTCACCGGCAATCTTAGCTGAACAGTAGTATTAGCCGGCACCTCCACTATCAATTCCAACTGATTTCCAAACTTTTTCCATGCTGTACTAAGCTTCCCATTCCTGGTACCCACAGTTGCTTTTGCCCATTCCAGCCTTCTGGTATCCGGTTGCACAATAAACCCTTCTTCCTTTCCTCC
>CAZJNY010000016.1:2046-5772 GCA_964547405.1 uncultured Flavihumibacter sp.
CCCTTCTCCACCCTCCTTATCCCCACGATCCATCGGAAAAAGAATTCCGTTACTGTTCCAAACATGGGGTGATTATGCGAAAAGGTATTATCGCTGTAGGCCCAATGTTCCCATAAACTCGTTGCCCCATTATCCAGCATGTGCATCCAGCCGGGGAACCCTTCTTTCGTAATGATATCATAGGCCAAATCTGCCCGGCCATTTTCTCCCAATACCTCCAGCAGGTATTTGGTTCCAAAAATTCCGGTGCTTAGATGACCGGAATGTTTTTCCTTAATATCCTTTACCAGGTAATCGAAAGCCGCTGTTTTCAAATGGGATGGCACCAGACCAAAATAAAGCGCATGGGCCTGGGTAGCCTGTGTTCCTATGCCGACCTTACCGGAATCTTTACTTATATAGGTTCCCACAAACCGCTCTTTAATCTGTTCCGCCAATCCAACATAATTCATCGCTTCTTCCTGTTTTCCCAGTATAAATGCCAGTTGCGCCAACAGGCTCACATTGTAATAATAAAAGGAAGTAGCACTTACTGAAATATCTTTGGGCGCAACCGATTCATGATCTCCAATAGTAGTATGAAGCTGGTGATCCACTGCTTTACTGCGCAAAAACTCCACCCATTTTTTGGCGTTCGGATATTGCTCACGCAGCAATTTTTTATTTCCATAATACCGGTACAACTGCCATAACAATTCAGGATGTGCCGTTCCCCATTCTATTGGACCGGATCCTCCCCCATACCCCTCATCCGCAATACCTACAAAGGGAGCTGTTTCAGTAAACGCCCCATCCGGCCGGGCCGCATCGGCAAAATCGATAACTGTTTTAGCATAGAAAGCGGACATATCAAACAGATGAATGAACGACTCTGCTGTTGCCACAATATCACCCCCATATCCCAGTTTTTCTCTATGCGGACAATCAGACTGAACACCAATCAGATTACTCAAAAAAGTACGCTTGCAAATCGCCATCAACTCATTGATACGGGGATTGGAGCAGGAAAAGCTGCCGGTTTCTTTCACATCCGCATGCAATACCAGCGCGCGAATGGCCGATGTATCCGGTGTGCCCGGATAGCCCTGGATTTCTGCATACCGGAAACCATGATACGTGAACTTCGGCCGAAAAACATCCGGACCTCCGGAACTTATAAAAACATCTTGCTGGTAAGCGGTATCCGGCGCACCGGGTCCTCCCACCCCTGCTGATTTTATCTGGCCGGTTACACTGGTCATTTTATTGAGGCTTCCATCCGGGTATAAGAGTTCGCCGTATTGCACGTTCAGTTTGGTTCCGGCCGGAAGCCGGGTAGCAAGCTGTAACACACCGGTTTGATTGGTGCCAAAATCCAGCAGCCAGCCGGTTTTGGTTGGATGCATGGCAACCGGAGCCAGCGTATCACTAATGACAACAGAAGGACTAAGATGCGGCTCCATTTTTCCTGCAGGTGGTATAGCTTTGATTGCCTTTCGCCAGTCCCGCGACTCGTTGCTTACCCGCAGATCAATCCATTCTCCCAGATAAATACTATTTCTCCGGATTTCGCTGTCAGTCACCTGCCAGGTTTGATCTGTGGCGATCACCTGCCTGCTGCCATCCGTATATACAAGTTCAATCTGCGCAATGAGCGCAGGTTCACCAACCGGAAGGGTTTCCTGCAAATTAAACCGGCCGAATAAACGAAGGGGCATGGGATTGTACCAGCCATTGCCGACCACCACTTCCAACGAATTTTTGTTTCGCTTAAGCAGGTCCGTTATATCGTACCTGCTGTAAAAAATCCGGTGCGAATAATCCGTTTGTGATGGCTCCAATACCCGGTTGCCTATTTTTATCCCATTGGCACAGGCTTCATAATACCCCAGGGCGCTGATATGCAGCACAGCAGTTCGCAAGGGCTTACGAACCTCTATTTCTTTTTTGAAAACCGGAGCCGGATTTTCCTGATAGGCTTTTTGATCTGCAAAAAAATGAGGTCGGGGATCGCGGATCCACTGGGCCTTCCATTTCACAGAAGGCACCGGCTGTGCACTGCTGCTTCCACTTACCAGCAGCAGTAGTATACATAGAGGAAACAATCGCATACAGAGAATTTGATGGAATTTAACAAGATACCCGAAAAGGACTATCCTGTTCCTTCTACATCAAAAAAAAAGCGGCCACCTTATCGATGGCCGCTTTTGTCAAACTCATCGTACCTCAGGCAGAAATCTGCTCTACTTTAAATTTCAGAATTCCGGCCGGTGCTTTCACTTCAGCTACTTCACCCACAGTTTTGCCAAGCAGGCCCTGGCCAATGGGAGAGGTAACGGAAATTTTTCCGGCCTTCAGATCCGCTTCCTTTTCTGAAACTATCTGATAGGTTACTGTCTTTTTTGTATTCAGATTGGATACCGTCACTTTCGTTAAGATGGATACTTTGCTGGTATCAATTGCATCCACTTCCAGAATCCTGGCAATCGCCAGATCACTTTCCATTTTTTTGATCTTGGCTTCCAGGATTCCCTGCGCCTCTTTGGCTGCATCGTATTCGGCATTCTCACGCAAATCTCCCTTTTCCCGCGCCTCGGCAATCGCCCGGGAGGCTGCAGGACGTTCCACCGCCTTCATGTGGTGGAGTTCTTCCTTCATTTGTTCAAGGGTCTCTTTTGACACATAAATAACATCTGCCATAATTAACCTCCTTTGGTTAAAAAGTAAAAAAAAAGAACAACGCCTTCAGCGAATAGTGAAAGCGTTGCACTCATATGTGACAAATATAGGGAAATTAATTATCCAAACAGCTTTTGAACAATCACCTCTGCCATCTTCAAATAGGCCTCGTGACTGTACCCGGCGATATGTGGTGTAACCAGTACATTGGGTTGGGAACAGAGCCAGGAAAGCCTTGTTTTCTCCTCTTCGGCATAGGTGCTGAGCTGTTCATTTTCAAGCACATCAAGTCCGGCTGCGGAAATTTTCCCGTTTTCCAGGGCCCTGATAACAGCTGCCGTATCATGCACTTTTCCCCGGCTGGTATTGAGAAAAACGGGACGACTTTCCAAACTGTTAAAAAATGCATCATTGGCAAGATGCCGGGTTTCTTCGGTTAAAGGAACATGCAGGCTGATTACCTGTGCATACCGGGCAATCTGTTCCAGGCTGGCTTCTTTTATATAATCTTTGGCAAAGTCAAACCTGTATTTATCATAAGCCAGCACGGTTACCCCGAATGGCTGCAGCAACCGGGCAAATGCTCCGCCAGTATTACCGAAACCAATAATACCTACCGTTTTCCCACTCAGTTCTGTGCCCCGGTTGGCATCCCGCAACCAGCTTCCTGCGCGTACTTCCTGGGCGCTCGAATGCAGGTTGTTCAGCAGCGATAATAACATACCCAACTCATGTTCGGCTACCGCATTCCGGTTGCCTTCCGGACTGCTTTCACACCGAATACCCCTCTCCTTCGCATAGGCCAGATCAATCAGTTCCAGCCCGCTGCCAAGCCGGCCGATCCATTTCAAACGATCCGCTTTTTGCAGCAGGTTGCGATCCACTTTGATTCTCGTGGTCACAATCATACCTGTATAATCGCCAATTCCCGCCACTACCTGGTCGTAGGTAATAGTGGGCTGGTGATCAACCTCAAATCCGAGCGACTTCAACTTTTCCGGCAACCAGGGATGAACCCCCGCCGTAATCAATACCTTATCCATTTTTACCATTCATTTTAAAAGTCAG
>CAZJNY010000016.1:5872-34056 GCA_964547405.1 uncultured Flavihumibacter sp.
AACCCCCGCCGTAATCAATACCTTATCCATTTTTACCATTCATTTTAAAAGTCAGGGCCGCGAAATCCGCTACTGATAACTGTTCCGCCCGTTGTTGAAAGATCGGATCCGCCAGCACTTCAGGAGGAAAAATCGATTTTACCGCATTCCGCAGGGTCTTACGGCGTTGATTAAACGCAGTTTTCACCAGCAGGAAAAAATCTTTGCGGCTACGCATCTCCGGTACCTCCTTCCGCGGAGTCAGAGCAATTACACCACTCATCACTTTGGGCGGCGGATTAAAACAACCCGGAGGCACATCAAAGAGATATTGTACCTCGTACCAGGCCTGCACCAGCACACTGATCACCCCGTATACTTTAGATCCAGGGGGTGCTGCCACCCGCTGGGCCACTTCTTTCTGAAACATGCCTATCACCCGTTCTACCTGATGCTCCCATTCCAATACTTTAAACAGGATCTGGGTGGAAATGTTATAAGGAAAATTTCCCACCAGGGTGAACGGCTGATCGAAAGGGCAATCGATATCCAGGAAACTCTGATGAATCAGTTTTCCCTTAAGAACCGGGTAGGTGGCTTCCAGGAACTGTACTTTTTCGGCATCCAGCTCAACGGCCAGGAAATCAACGGCAGGCAGTTCCAGCAGGTATTTGGTAAGTGCTCCCCCACCAGGCCCCACTTCCAGCAACCGGTCAAAAGGTTGTTCACGCAGGGCATCGACAATTTTCCGACAGATATTTTCATCCCGGAGAAAATGCTGTCCCAGCGATTTTTTTAGCGTATACATAGAATGCCGCAAAAATACAGTATTGGGCGCGGCCGCTGAATACTGTATTTTTACTGCTTATTCAACGAGTTAGAACATATGTCTACGGAATCTATACGTCCCCTGATTGGGATTAGTTGTGGCGATCTGAACGGAATCGGTCTGGAACTGATCATCAAAACGGTTTCCAATAATAAATTGCTGGAGCTTTGTACCCCCATCATTTTTGCTTCCAATAAGGCGATCAATTTTTACCGGAAGTCCATCCCGGACAGCAATTTCAATTTCCAGCAAATCAAGGACTTCACCCGTATCAATCCCAAGCAGGTAAATGTGTTCAACTGCTGGGAGGAAGAGGTTGCCATCACACCCGGACAACTGACTCCGGAAGGAGGAAACTATGCCATCCTTTCATTGACAGCAGCCGTGGAAGCACTCAAAGCGGACCATATACAAGGTCTGGTAACTGCACCCATTCACAAGAAAAATACCCAGGGAGACAATTTCCCGTTCACCGGACATACCCCCTATCTGAAAGATGCCTTCGGCGCGAAAGAAGTGGTGATGATGATGGTCGCCAATAATATGCGGGTAGCCCTGCTGACCGAACATGTGCCGGTACAGGAGATTGGTCCCCATATTACCAGACCCGCCATCCTATCGAAATTAAAACTGATTGAAGCAAGCATGAAGCAGGATTTTGGCATTGACCGTCCGAAGATTGCGGTATTGGGACTGAATCCCCATGCCGGCGATGAAGGATTGATTGGTGCGGAAGAGGAAAATGTCATCAAACCTGCGCTGAAGGAATTCAAACAGCAATCCAATGCGATTGTACAGGGGCCTTTTTCTGCGGACGCCTTTTTCGCAAGAGGGTATCATGAGCGATTTGATGTGGTACTGGCCATGTACCACGACCAGGGACTGATCCCATTCAAATCCCTCTCCCATGGCGAAGGTGTGAATTTCACAGCCGGATTATCCGTGGTACGTACCTCACCCGATCATGGAACTGCTTTTGATATCGCTGGCAAAAACAAGGGTGATGAAGGTTCTTTCATCAGTTCCATCTTTACCTGTATTGATATTATCCGCCAGCGGGCAGCTTATAGGGAAAATCGGGCAAACCCCATGAAAAAACTCACCAACCGCTTTCTTGCGAATGCGGTTGATGAGAAAATTGAAGAGTAAGCAACGGTTATCTGAGAAGTATCTTATGGGTAATAACTTCCTGGTTGTTGGATACGAGTCTGAGCAGATACATACCTCTGGCATATTTACCCAGGCCGGTAAGCTGAATGGTATTATTTCCCTTCTGGAGTTGTTGTGATTGCTGGTACACCAGGCGACCGCGATCATCCATCAACTGGCAATCCAGCCATTGTTTTTCTTTGGCATTGATGATAACCTGCACATAAGATTGTGCCGGGTTAGGCATTACTGTTACCTGCTCAACCACTGAAAGCTTCACCAGTACTACATCACTCAGTACAAACTTTCCTGTACGGTTCACCGCTTTGATGCGGTATTGCACACCTGAACCGGAACCTGGTTTCGTATCGAAGAAACTGGTTGCCTGCTGAACAGTACCCACTACAACATAGCTGCCATTTGCATCTTTCCGCAAGATTTCAAAATGACTCACCGGTTCGGTGGTACTGATTTCCCAGTTGAGCTGAATACCATTGTTCTGCTGGAAAGCACTCACCTGTATGAAGCGGGTAGAAAGTAAATAAAGATATACTCTCCAGTCGCGTTCGGAAGTGGCGGTAGAATGCCTTTGTACCATTGTATAGGACCCGGGAGTAGGATCGCCGGTCAGGGAGCCGCCAGTACCCATATAGGCAGAAGTTCCTTTAGCTGAAGTATTGTCGCGGTCGAACCGATTATCCAGTCCATCACCATCTGTATCAATACCCGTCAGGCTGACAATATCATCTGCCCTTGTGTTCATATTAAAATCATTGGCTTCTATTACATCAGGCACACCATCACTATCAGTGTCCAGATCCAGGTAATCCGGTATATTATCGGCGTCTTCATCATTGGGAATAATACCCACACCACCGAAACCACTAACACCATCATACGCATTATCAATTCCATCATTATCGGAATCCAGTCCGCTTGGTAATTGATAGCTCGCTGTTGCGAGTCCTTCTATATTATCAGGCACACCATCATCATCTGAATCGATATCCAGGTAATTCACCGGACCAGTTCCGTCAGAATTGGGATAAACAAAACGGCGTGGGGTACCGGAATCCAGCATCCCGTTGAAATCCGCATCCGGATAACCAGCTTCCCGAAGATCTGTGATACCATCACCATCACTATCGAGATCATACGGGTTTGGACGCATGTCGCGATCCATATTAAAGAACGGATAGCTGTCAGCGCGACCATCATTATTGGTATCCGCACCTGTACGTAAAATACGGGCTCCACTGTCAATACGACCATCATTGTTAGCATCCGGACCACCAGCTTCAACAACATCATAGATACCATCATTATCGCTGTCCAGATCAAACATATTCGGTATACCATCACCGTCAGCATCAGGAAGTCCAAGTCCCACACCGGAACCAGCAACACCGCTGTTGGAAGCATCCACATTCTGCGACAAACCGTCACCGTCAGGATCAGTAAAGTTATCAATACGACCGTCTCCATTAGTATCCACCCCACCAGCTTCAACTACGTCAGGAATACCATCATTATCACTGTCAAGGTCAAGAGAGTTGATTGTACCATCCAGGTCGAAATCGAACCGATCATCAATGGTATCATTGTTAACATCTACAAATCCGGGGGCATCCGCATCACGGTAGTTTTGAATACCATCCATATCTGTATCCAGATCGGGATCCAGGCCATTGTTTTCAACAAGATCCGGAATACCGTCATCATCATCATCAATATCACAGGCAACTGTTACTGTTCTGCTCACACATACAGTATTGTTACAATCGCCTTCAATACGCACATAATAGGTAGTAGTAGCGGTAGGTGCCACTGTAATGGTTGGACCTGTACCAATCGGCGCACCAGAACCACAACCGCCTGCATACCATACATATCTGGCATTGGTTCCAAAAGTTCCTCCAACTGCAGTCAGTTGGGTAGGGCTGCCAGGACAAACCTGTGTCCGGTTGATTCGAATTGCAAAAGGAGGTGCGGTACTAGGATTCTTCAGTGCCAGGTAAAATCCGGGTGAAGTATACCGGCATTGCGCATTATTTATATTTCCGCCAGATGCAACCAGCACCCTGTAGAAGCGCTGATGGGAAGCATCAACAGCCGAAATGGAATAGGTTGAATTGGTAGCACCAGAGATATTAGTCCAGCTAATACTATCAGTGCTGGTCTGCCATTGATACTGAATTGTACCATCAATGATTGTTGGATCACTAAGCGTTGCAGAAAAAGTTGCGGGTCCGCCTATACAACCTGCACTAATTGCTGTTGTATTAATAACCGGTTCAGCATCACAGAGACCAAACTCGAGATCATCTATTGCAAGATCATTACCACAACCACCTTCTCCCTGGTTGATAATTTCGAGAATGATGGAACTGTATCCATTCGGCAATACAAACCGGATACCATGCCTTTCCCAGGAGGAGCTTGTAATTTCAGGACTAAGAAGATCCGTAAGAACAAGTCCGGTAACTGCATCACGGGCCCTGAACATCAGGCGGGGAGATTTGAATCCGCCAACGGCCGAACAGAACGTGCGTTGATTGGAGTTACTGATATTGGCTACCCAAATATTCAGCGAATATTTAAGATTGGAACAAAGATTATTAATAGTTGTGCTGTAAATAACATTTTGCTCAACATCGGCATTTACTACCATCATTCTGCCATTGAGGTTACCAGTATGATCTGGCATGGAATTCCAATAGGTAGCGTTTGCAGTAGCAGGGTTACCTGTAATTGTATATCTGTTTTCAGCTAACGGGAATGTTGTAGATCCGGTATACTGTGTTGAAACACCTGACTGTAAAGAAGTATTGGTATTACCTGCACCAAAATTATCCGAATAAAGGACACGATTGATAGCAGGACAAGGAGGCGCTTCACCAGCCACTGTTACAACAAAAGGAGTAGGCACTGACTCACCTGCGTCATCCGGTTTTCCATTAAGATTCAGATCCGGATGCGAACCATTAGTAGAAACATCTCTTAAGTTTACACCAAAGCCGGTGGCGGTACTTCCATATCCGGTACCCGTTACAGTAGCGGAATTGTAATAGATCCTGCCTGGCTGAATATTTCTAATCCGGACATTTAACCGGATGGTAAAGTTATTTTCAGATGTCGGGAAATTTTTTAAGGTTTGGCCTGCAGCAAGTAATTGTGTGTTCGTAATACCATTAAATGAAGGATTCAATGCTACACCAGCCGGATTAGATACCAGGGATGCTGAAGAACTAACAATGTTTGCAGCGAAATTAATATTTGACAAGGTATCAAGCACCTGCAAATTGGAGATGGGATAATTGCCATAATTTTTTACATGTATCTCATAGACGACATTGTACTCACCAGGAGTTCCGGTTGGCGTCAGAGAAACCAATCGTTTTGCAGAACCAATACCGGATGTAATACTGGTATTGTCATAAGAGCTAAACGTAGAGTTGGGCGTAACGGGAAAGCGGTCACCTGTTAACATATTGATACGACTGTTAACACAGGTGCTTGGCGAAAACTTTACAAAAGAAGCAATGAACTGACCACCAGCATAAGCAAGTCCGATCAAATCCTGGTTAACGGACGGAAGCGGAATGGTATCAATATAGGTAGCATTAATAGGCAATGAACCATAATCTGTATAGTTCATGGTCATTAGCTTATTGTCAAATGCAAAATAAAACTGCCCGCCGGGAGTAATGGTAAAGTCACCGCTTTTCTCATAAATATTAACACCCGCCGGAAGGGTAACCGGAACTTCAGCGCCTACTACACCTGTTGTAAAATCAATTCGTTGTAATGTTAGATTATGCCGAACGGGGGTAGTGCTTGTCTCAATCATATTCACCATCCAGGCATATCCATCCGAATCAAAGGAAGCGGTGAGGTTGGCATTTGTGAAAACCCGCAACGGTGCCAGGCTGCCGGTAGGACAGGTACCTGGAGCCCACCTCCACACATAGGTATCATTTCCAACCCAACGGAAATAATACAGCATATTGTCTTTGGGGTTATAATCAACCAGAGCGCCATAAATTGAAAACCCGGGTCCACCAAGTGAAGGGTTACAATCCGATGTGAATTTATTTAATCTGTTCAACGGCTCATTAAACTCGAAATTCGTAACCCGGTTATTACCCGAATTACAGGAAGTTCTGCCGATACTCACTACAATAGAGCGGGTAGCCGGGTTTTGAGCGGTTATTTCCAGGAATGCTAGCAATCCTGCAAGCAACAAATAGGCAATTTTGCGGATCAGGGTGGTCATAGTCAAGGGTTGGACTACCTATTAACGACCAACTTTCCTATATATTTTTACTACAGAAAAAATAATGGAAAACCCCTAACGTATGCTACCTACTTAATTAAGTCAGATTTGATGCCGGTATTTATTAAATAATTGGAATACAACAAGGTAACCCTGCCTTTTCCATCGCCCGGAGCTTTGGAAGCAGCCGCTTTTTTACTGCCTTCATATTCCATGGTTACCCCTTTCGGAAGCTTGAATGTATTGGTATTGAATACAAAAAGAATTTTATCCGGTAATCCCCAGCGGGCAAAACGACCATACTCAAGAATGGATTCATACGTACCATTTTCCCTGGTTGTGGTAGTAGCTTTCCAAACCAGGCCGGATTTTTCCTCCACCAACAGGGTGCTTAATACGATATCGCTGTTCTCTGCAATTGGCAACAATTTAATAATCGCCAGTTTACGTCCATTCATCGAAGTATAGCCACCAGGTACTGCTGTGAATTCCTTCCCTGAAATAAGGGAGTTCAGGCTGATACTCATGCCTCCTTTGGGCAAAATCGATATGCCATCCGGCTTTAAAATTTTAAACTGATCCGGTTGCCGGAAATATACTTTCACCCTGGAATCAGGCACATTCATAAAGGAAACATCTACGGAAAGGGTAGCGTCTCCGGTATAATCCTTCACGCTTTCCAGTTTGGATTTTACTGCTAAAAGTAATTTATCCGCATCCTGGGCCCACAAGCCGGAGACCATCAGCAGCAAACAACAGGTAAGCAAACTATTTTTCATATCAGGATAAAATGTCTTTTTTACGGAATATAAGAATCGTAGCTACCAGCAGGGCAATGATATGGAAAACCAATATACCTGCCGACTGCAAAACCGGGCTCCATTGAACCGGTGCATCAAAAAAACCTTTCCATCCAATCATATGCGTGGTAAAAAGATATGGCTTGATGGCATTAAAAATCGGAATGTCCATTGTAGTAAGAATGGTACACACAATAATGATACTCATCGTGGTAACAATAGGTCCGATAGAGTTTTCCGCAAAAACAGAAAGCAAAAAAGAGAGGGCCGCTACGGTAGTCATAGCGATGGCTGCAAAACCAAATGCGGCGAAATAACGCCAGAGTACATCCGCTTTTTCCAGGATCACTACTTCCTCACTTTTAAGAATCATCAGATCGCCGGTACCAAAAATAAGGATCGAAACAACCAGGGATAATAAAGCCATCCAGCAGAGCAGCAGGATGGTATAAAGCGCCGATGCTATAAATTTTGCCAGTAAGAGGCGGGTTCTGCTAACCGGTTTGGTTATCAGGAGACGAAGGGTACCCATATTGGCTTCCCCGGCAATCTGATCGCCGGCAACAAGTGCAATCAGTAATGGCACATGTATCAGAAGGGTTTGCAGGATGATAAAACATATCAGATAGCCGTTTAACACCCTTCCCTGGATATCAAAACTCTGGGTAAGGCTTTGCATGCCAAAAGCCATATAATTATTGCCATCTGCATAAAAGGCCAGCAGAATCAGCGCTACAATGGCACCGATGGCAGCAAAACTGATATAGGTACGCGGACGTTTAAATATTTTAAACAATTCAATTCGTAAAAGCTGCCACATGCTGATTTCCTGAGGTTAGGGATAAAAAATAATCTTCCAGTGTATTTACAGAACGGATGGACTGGATATCTACTCCCTGCTGCACGAGGTACCGGTTTAATGCCGGCACCTGGTCAGCGGAAAGCGAAAAAACCAATTCCTGTTTCACCTGCTTCACCTGCAGGTTCCAGGGTTCCCGTTGTAATAAATCGATGGTGAGAGCAGGATGGGTAACACCCAGATGTACTTTGTTGCTCGCAGGCTGAAAATAATCTGCCACTGAACCCTCCATCATTTTCCGGCCTTTATCGAGAATGATCATCCTGGTGGCAATCTGTTCGATTTCTGTCAGTAAATGGGAAGACACGACAATCGTTTTGTTGAAATCACGACTCAATCGCAGAATGAGGTTGCGCATATCAGCAATCCCCTGCGGATCCAGCCCATTGGTAGGTTCATCCAGAATTACGAGATCGGGGTTATGAACCAGTGCAACGGCAATGCCTAAGCGCTGTTTCATCCCCTGGCTGTAGGTAGCCACCTTGCTTTCCGCGCGTTCTGCCAGTCCGACCATTTCAAGCTGGTTCATCAGCATACGGCGGTCCTGCTTCACCCCGCTCATCCGGGCGAAAATGCGCAGGTTTTCGAGTGCAGTAAGGTATTTATAAAGATCCGGGCGTTCAATAACAGCCCCTACCCTTTTCAGTACTGATTTGTGATTGGGTCGCAGTTCTTCTCCAAAGAGCCGGATACTTCCCGAGCTTGGCAAAATCAGGGAAAGCAGCATTCTCAGGGTAGTTGACTTCCCGGCTCCGTTTTGTCCCAGGAAACCATAAACATCACCCGGGTAAACGGAGAAGGAAAGATCCTCCACCGCTACCAGTGTATCAAATTTTTTATAGAGCTGACTGACTTCTATCAAAGGTTGCATCCTGCCTGATTGATTGTCAACTATAACAGCGGATGAATTCCTTTGTTGAGCCGGCAGGCATTAAATACCGTTAATTTCCCGCATTCAGATAGGACTGCAGGTTTTTGACATAGGTTTCAAAGGCCAGAACGCCATCCGGAGTAATTTTGCAAATGGTCTGGGGGTAATTATCCCGGAATTGTTTAACCACATCAATATATCCGGCATCCTTTAGTTTACTAATTTGCACACTGAGGTTACCAGCCGTAGCATTGGTTTTCTCCCGGATAAAGGTAAACTCAGCTTCTTTTACACTGATCAGCAGAGACACGATGGCCAGCCGCAGGGGGGTGTGCAATATGGGGTCAAGCTCTTTAAACATGAAAATGGGGCTCCTTCCTCATTAGTTGACAGATTGGTTTAGAAAGCGCTTTTTCAACAGGTATCCCGGGATGATCCAGGCAATTACCATGGCAATCGCAATTAACAGCAAATGTTCTGTAACCGGCATAAATGTAGATAAAACTGCCAGTGCCCAACAAACAACAGCTCCGGTTTTCAGAGGCCGGAATTTTAGCACCACGCCGGAAACAAAGGTTGGAAACCCATAAATGGTGAGATAGACAGGGTTGAGTAAGGTGTAAAACTGAGACCCCATTGTTTTGCCCAGCACAAAACCAGAAATACACATGACAATACTGAATGCGATCCAGATAGCTCCCAGTAATTCATCGGTATAGGTTACCACGGTTCGTTGTTTTTTATTGCGGACAAGGTAGATCACCATATAAACAGCGGCGATCCAGGTCAGCATCCAGACATAGTAACTGGTTGAAAGCTGCAGAAACCGCATGCCGATATAATGCAGGAGACTACAAATAAAGACCACCCATCCCCATAAAAGATAGAGATGGCCGTTTTCACTGAAGCGGCTTTTGGCTTTGTTGATCATGGATTCAATAAGAGCCAGGCTTTCAACACTGCTCATCGGCAGCTCGGGTTGTGCTGTTCTTTCCATTTTATTTGCATTGAGCTAAAAAATACTGTGCAGCAGCTTTTCCCCAGGTTGGATGGAGTTCGGATGCCGGCTTGAACTGGTCAAACATGGCAATCGCTTTTTCCAGCACAACTGCAGCAGCCGCTTTGCCACCCCCGAATTGCTCCGGTGTAAAAAATTTGGATTGGCCTTCCAGGTACAGCGGCCGGGGATTGGTTGGATCCAGCGCTTTTGCTTTCTCCAGAAAGGCAGCGGAACTTTGACCGTATTGCATCCAGCGGGCAGCGGGATCAACGGTTAGATGCGCTGTGGCAATCATACTGTGAATCACATTGATTTCGCTATTGGCGCCTCCGGTCAGCGCTTCCGCCTTTTTCAAAAGGCTTTCTGCCCTATCTGCGAGCGGATCTACCTTTGATTTATCCTGTTCCATCAGCGCCGACATCACCTGGCAATAGGCGGCATAATAATAAGGAAGCCATTGTGATTTTTCAGCTTCCGCAATACGTTCAAAGGTATTGGCAAGCGCAGGCATTCCTCCATTCTGTACCGCGCCTTCCATTTCTGCGATACGCTGTTGCATGGTTTGCTGGTATTTTGCAGATTGCGCAAACAGGGAAAATGAGCCCAGCAGCAGTAACACCAAAAAAGCAGTTTGTTTCATAACAGTTGATATTTATAAATTACTATTGATTACATCCTGAGAACGGTCGACACCAAAGCTGATAAAGCAGCCAATAAAAAAGAACTGGTTGGCAGCCGGACGGATCGGGCGTCTTGTCAATCCGTCATAGGAATAGTTGTAGTTGAAAATCTGGTTCTGATTGAGCACATTATTTACCGACAGCACCCATACCGTAAAGGATTTCGCTCCGGTTTTGCCAATTGCCGGCAGGTAATTCACACTCAGACTCAGGTTATTGAAGGGAATGGTTTTACCCTGGTCTCCCAGCACAAATTTATTAGCTCCCTGATCAAACCGGATATTATAATAAGGTCTGCCTGTTGCGAAAGAATAGGAAGCATTGAACTGGGTTTTCAATTTAGTGATGAATTTTTTCACCACCAGTGAGGCCGTATGGTTGGCAGCGAAATTCGGTTGCAGGGATCCCGGAAAATTCAGGTAATCCCTTTTGGTATCCAGATAGGAATAGGAGATCCAGTAATCCACGCCTTCAATTGTTTTTTTATCGCGCCAGAAAAATTCAATACCCTTCGCGTATCCATTACCGTTATTACTGGTAGAAGGGAATGTTTTCACCAGGTCTTCGTATTTTTTATAGAATGCTTCCGCGCGGAAAGTATAGGAGCTGTTAATCACCTGGTAATTGGCGATGTAATGAGCCGCTTTGGTGAAGCGCAGCTCCGGATTCACCAGTAACTGGTTGCGTTCCGGTTTCTGATAAAATATTCCATAGGCCAGGGATGCCTGTCCCTTTTCGCCCAGTTTATAGGCCATAGAAAGCCGGGGCACTAGATTGGCCCGGTCCAGTAATGAGGAATGTTCCATACGCGCACCCAGTTTGGCAGCCAGATTATTGGTGATATACACATCCACTTCGGCAAATGCTGCTTTAAACTGGTCTTCCTGCAAGCTGTTCCGGGCGATGGTATCCCGGAATTTTACATCATCTTTAAAATAGAGCCATTCTCCGCCAAAACGAAGTACAGATAAACCAGCACCCAGCCGGCGATCCAGTACGGTTTTTAGCTGAAGTAAACTACCCCTTGCATGTACATCAAAGGATTTGGATACATAGGGCTGTTCTTCAATAAACTGATCTTTGTTTTGCTGGTCCTGTAATCGGTTTTCGATATCATCCTGGTTGATACTGTAGGAGGTTCCGACAAACAATTTCCATTTTTTCCCCAGCCGTTCTTTCCAGGCCAGGTTCGTGTATATATTATAGTTAGAGAGTCCGAATGCGTTTTTTAAACTGGCCGAGTCAATATCAGGGGAACGAATACCCAACTTGTTAGCCTGTATCGTGCTATAAAATTTCAGGATACCGGTTTTGGAAGTTTTGATCCTGAAATTAGCATCCCCTCCATGAAAAGCGGGCACGCGAAAATAATCCGGACGTTGTTTAACCAGCTGGAAATAGGGATAGAGATTGGTATAGCCATAATTCGCCCCCCAACTGGCGTTCTTCTTTTTATTGAGGTGCTGATAACCGCCACTCAGACCAACCGATGAAATACCCAGGGAAGCGGAGCTTTCATCCGGCAGATCAATGGTTTCAAGAATCAGGGCACCGGAAAGTGCCTGTCCGTATAAAGCAGAATATCCGCCCGAGCTGAATACGGTTCCCTTGAACAGAAAGGGAGAAAAACGCCCCCTTGTGGCCAGATCCGGCAAGGCGGAATAAAAGAAATTATTGACGAGGGTTCCATCAATGAAAACCCTCGCTTCTTCACCACTCCCACCCCGAACGAATAACCCTTCTTTCTCACCAACCTGCTGGGTACCGGGAAGTGTACGCAGGGCAGCTGTAACATCGGCATTGGCGCTGGCGGTAGTCACTACATCAATCGAGCTTAATACGGTGGTTCGTTTACTGTCACTGGCTTCAAAACTACCGGCCGTTACAACTACTGCCTTTAATTCATCCAACGCTTCTTTCATCGTCAGTTTGAGGTCGATTTCTGTTCCACCCGGTTCGATCCATTCTTCCAGGGATTTATAACCGATGGCCGTAACCTGTAAAAGCTGCCGGCCAGTTTCATTGGTTTCAAACTGAAAATTGCCGGCAGAATCAGTAGTAGCACCGTCATAACTATCCTTTATAGTAAGACTGGCTCCTGATACAGGCCTGCCTTTGGGAGTTAGCAATTTTCCTTTTACCCTGGTTTGTCCAAGGGCCGCCAGCTGGCTGATAAGGAGTATCAAAAAAAGGATAAGGTGGTTCAACGGTCAAAAATTTAATCAAATATAAACTAGTTTATGATATAAACCAAAAAGAAAAAATAGAGGCCCGACTAAGAATAGCCAGGCCTTGTTGATCGTACCCTTTAAAACTATACGCTCTTATTGTTGGAGCAGGCTGATGACCAGACTCAGCCATACAATTGCCAGTACTCCAATCGTGATCCATTTATTTACATCGGTCTGAAGAGAATCCGCCAGGCGGTATTCTTCCAATACAGGACCTGTTTTTGAGGTTCGGTTTACGTCCATACGGTTCAGTTTAGAGGTTCCACCAAAATATTCTTCTCACATCTCACATCTCACGTCTCACATCTCACAGCTGCTTCACCAGCCGGGACTGAATTGACTCCTTTCCTTTCCGTGCTTTCAGAATATACCAGCCCGGAAGCAGGTCATGCAACTCCATGTGCAGGTTTACAGCGGCCCGCTTTTCTACTCTTGTTTTCAGCAACTGTCCATTACTGTTATAAAGCTCCAGCACAACTTCTTCATGGTTCCATTCCTGTGGCAATGCAGCCACCACAGAATGCTGTACCGGATTTGGATAAAGAGTCAGCCGCATGGTGTGTTCACCTGTCTGCTGTACTTGTTGCAACGAAGAATATTGGATGGTTCCGTCTTTATTGATCAACCTTAACCTGTAATACAAAACTGTATTTCTTTTGGGAAGGGTTTGATCGGCATATACATAGCCTGAGGACTGCCGTTTCTCACCTTCTGCGAAATAGTAGGCTATTTCTTTAAACTCTTTTCCGTTAACACTTCGTTCTATTGCGAAATGGCTAAAGTTTGCTGCCAGCTCCGCTGTCCATTTGAGGACCACCTGATCCTTTTCCCACTTCGCGGAAAAACTAACCAGGCCAATTTTGTCTGCAGCAATCGCTGCGAAAATGTTCAGTAACAGCATGCCTGTAAGCATGAACTGTTTGTTCAGGGGGTACGATGTTTTCATTGTAATGCGTTGGGGTTTACGAATCGGAACCCACAGGCATTGGAACGATCAGTATGTGTAATTCAGAGGAGTGGAGTGTACTGGATAAATTCTTACAACCGGGAAGAACGAATGGTCAGCATGGTAAATTTTTTCTCATCAGACTGGACTTCAATTTTGTAGGAGCCGGCTGCCAGGTCGCCGATTTGAACCAATACCTGCTGCGGAGCTTTTTCTTCTATTATTTTTCTTCTAAGCTCCCCTTTCTGATTGTAAATATTGATAATCACTTTTTTCTGCACCATCTCATCCGGAATAAAGACCAGTAAATCATTCGACAGAGACAGCTTTTTTAATGTTCGGGTGGTATCCTGCAACCATTCGGCTTCATCCGGTTCAATCCACTCTGGCAACTGTTCAATTTTCTCTACCAGTGAGGTAAAATGCACAGCAGTTCCATCCTGATTAAAAGGATCCGATTCCGTTACCAGGAGGTTGTAAACAGTTCTTCCATTATATGGATTCCCTTTACTGTTTACACCCATTTTAATTCTGAATCCACTAACTTCCTGGTTGGCGAATACTACAGGCACCGCCTTCAGGGAGGCAACTTCATCTTCATTCCATTTATACTGAGCACGGAATGCGTCGCCGCTCCTTGCTACTAATATATTTTTTGTGTCTCTCTTAACCCAGACTCTTCCATTCTTTCCGATAGCACACTCTGCAAAAGCCTGCGCATCTTCCAATCCTTTCATCCCGGAGAGAGCGGCAGCCAGTGCAGGAAAAATATACCTGCCCTCACTGTTTGTTGCCGGATCATGCGGACTAAACTCAAAACTGAAACTCACTGCTGCTGCACCTATTGTTAACTGATGCTCCACAACTGGCTCAAACGCTGCCAATTGGCCGGATTCCTGCTGGTCAATCGAAATCAGTTCTACACCTTCCGACAAGGCTTCAACACGAACGATACAATCAGTAAGTGCCTGTCCGTTGGAAGCAGTAATAACACCAGTGAATTTATAGGCAGCTCCTACCTGACCGGCTTCACCTTCGATCAAAACAGGATGATGAAAATACAAGGGAGTTTGTGCCTGAACAGGTTGAGCCATTAGCGTGGCAACCAGAATAAACAGGCTACTGTATAGAATTGTCAATGCGGATAACATTGACGGGTACGTTCCTTTCATGATCAACTATGGGTAAATTATCAAAATGCCCATAGGTACTGGATAGCAGAAATTCAGAAGGATTGGATCATGTCAGACGCAGGACAAAGATTACACCCCTTTTTGACATATGCAAGCGGTTGGGAAAATATTCGATAAATGGAAGAAGAAGATGTGAGATGTGAGACGTGAGACGTGAGACGTGGTACCTGAAAAGCAAAAGGGGCGTATCAATTGATACACCCCTTTTGGGAATTATTATTTAAGAATTGTGAACTGTGAATTCCATCTCACATCTCACATCTCACGTCTCACTTTTTATTTCATCTGCGCTGCAATTCCCTTCGCCAACTCTACCATTTTGCTTACGCCATCTTCCGGTAATCCGCCTTTCTTGAACTCAGCCAGCACATTCGGCAATTTGGCTTCCATCTCATGCAGGAACTGCTCTTCAAACTCTTTTACCTTATTTACAGGCACATCACGCAGTAAGCCTTGTGTACCCAGGTAAATAATCGCTACCTGCTTCTCAACGGAGAACGGCGCAAACTGCGGCTGCTTCAGGATCTCCACGTTACGGGCACCTTTATCCAGTACCAGTTTGGTTGCAGGATCCAGATCACCACCGAACTTGGAGAACGCTTCCATCTCACGATACAGGGCCTGGTCCAGTTTCAGGGTACCAGCTACCTTTTTCATGGATTTGATCTGCGCATTACCACCCACACGGCTAACCGAAATACCTACGTTGATCGCCGGACGGATACCAGCGTTGAACAGGTTACCTTCCAGGAAGATCTGTCCGTCGGTGATAGAAATTACGTTTGTAGGAATATAGGCAGATACGTCACCAGCCTGTGTTTCAATGATTGGAAGAGCCGTAAGAGAACCACCACCTTTTACCAGGTGTTTGATGCTTTCCGGCAGATCATTCATATTACGGGCAACCTCATCTTTTCCGATGATTTTAGCGGCACGCTCCAACAAACGGCTGTGCAGGTAGAATACGTCACCAGGATAGGCTTCACGACCAGGAGGACGACGAAGCAGCAGGGATACCTCACGGTAAGCCACCGCCTGCTTGGACAGATCATCATAAATGATCAGGGCAGGACGACCGGTATCACGGAAGAATTCTCCGATAGCTGCACCAGCAAATGGAGCATAGAACTGCTGAGGAGCCGGGTCAGATGCAGAAGCTGCTACGATGGTAGTGTACTGCATCGCACCATTCTCTTCGAGTGTCTTCATCACACCTGCGATGGTAGAAGCTTTCTGACCAATCGCAACGTATATACAATAAACGGGTTTGCCCGCTTCGAAAAATTCTTTCTGGTTGATGATGGTGTCAATCGCGATAGCAGTTTTACCTGTCTGACGGTCACCAATGATCAATTCCCGCTGACCACGACCAATCGGAATCATCGCATCAATCGCTTTGATACCTGTTTGCAGAGGTTCCTTTACCGGCTCACGGAAAATTACACCTGGCGCTTTACGCTCCAGCGGCATTTCATAGAGGTCACCTGCAACAGGACCTTTACCGTCAATCGGTTGGCCCAGCGTATTGATAACACGACCTACCAATCCGTCGCCCACTTTAATAGAGGCAATCTGGCCGGTTCTTTTTACTTTATCACCTTCTTTGATTTCAGAAGACTCACCCATTAATACCACCCCCACATTGTCTTCTTCCAGGTTCAGGGCGATTGCTTTCACTCCATTGGCAAATTCAACCAGCTCACCTGCGCGCACATTGCTCAGTCCGTATACACGGGCGATACCATCACCCACCTGCAAAACGGTACCCACTTCTTCCAGGTCGGCAGAAGCGTTGAAGTTGCTCAGCTGCTGGCGCAGTATCGCTGATATTTCATCTGGTTTAATGTCTACCATATAGCTTTATTTAGACGTTTGTTTTGTTATCTGATTTTTTGAATATACATGTTCTCAACGAACTGCTTTTTGATTGCCTGTAAATCGTGACGTATACTGGCATCATAGAGCTTATCCCCGATTTGCGCAAGAAAACCACCGAGGATGGATTCATCCAGTTTTTCCTTTATTTCAAATGAGTTACTGGCGTATTCAGGCATTTTTTTGAAGTTGCTGACAATACCCGCTTTCACTTCATCTGATACCGGCATCGCTGTTGTAAGCTCCAGGATTTCTATTCCCTTCATCTTCCGGTAAGATGCATTGAATGCCTCCAGAATTTCCGGCAATACAATCTCCCGACCTTTTTCAAACAGTAATTGAAAGAATAAGGCAGTAAGCTGATTGACTTTCCCACCAAAAATCGCAGTGAAAATAGCCTGCTTTTTATCCTGCCGGATAATGGGACTTTTCAGTACCAGATCCAGTTCACCGGTTGTTGCGGCTTTCAACAGATCGACATCTTTTTTTACAGCTTCCACCTGGTTGGTTTCCACTGCCATGTCCATCAGGGCTTTTGCGTATCTTCTGGCAACACGTGTATTGCGCATAATTAGTTATTTCGAATTGTATTGCTTAATTCCGGCTCTTCCTGTTCCTGCCTATCAGAAACGGATCTTAATTCCTTGCTGCTGTTCCCAGCTCATTCGCAAGACTGCGGATATAATTCTCCTGTTCAGTTTTGGATGCCAGTTCACGGCGAATAACCTTCTCCGTTACTTCGATTACCATATTGCCGATCACGTTTTTAACCTCGGTCAGTGCTGCGTTTTTCTGTTGCTCGATGGTTGCCTGGGCATCTGTCAGAATCTTGGAAGCTTCCACTTTCGCCTGCTCTTTGGCCTCGTTCACAATTTTATCCTTCAACTCTTTGGCTTCTTTCAGCAAAAGAGAGCGTTCTTCACGGGCTTTGGCCATCAGCACTTCATTTTCATTCTTCATCTGCGCCATTTCCAGCTTCACTTTCTCAGCCGTTGCAATGGAATCAGCAATATTTTTTTCTCTTTCAGAAAGAGAAGAGATGATAGGTTTCCAGGCAAACTTCTTCAGAATGAAGAATACAATCAGGAAGGCTACCAGGGTCCAAACGAAATAACCTAAAGCAGGCAGTAATAATTCCATTTTATATAATTAATAAGTCAATATTCAATTTCCAGTAATCTCAGCACACACAAATCTTACTTCTTAAATCTTAATTCTTAAATCTTACATCTTAAATCAAATTGGCTGGTCCTCGGCCCTGTGCTCCGGACCAGCTAATTTCTTTGCGTGGATTAGGTGGTCAGAACCGCCAGCAGACCCGCGATTACAGCGAAGAGGGCAACACCCTCGATAAACGCTGCAGTCAGGATCATGTTTCCACGAATGTCGTTGGCAGCTTCAGGCTGGCGAGCGATAGACTCAACCGCACCTTTACCGATCTGACCGATACCGATTCCAGCACCGATCGCAGCCAGTCCGGCACCGATAGCGCCACCCAACTGAGCCTGACCTACTTCCAACAGGATGTTCATGATAGACATACAATTTGTGTTTTGTGTTTTATAAAAAAAAGTTGAATCTTATTTAAAGTACCACAGGATCTTTATGACCAGCTGCATCTTCATGGTGATCACCTTCCATTGCCTGACCAATAAACACAGCTGTCAGGTTAGTGAAGATAAATGCCTGGATAAAGGCAACCAGTAATTCGATTACATAAATGAATACAGAGAAGGCGATTGATACAGGAGAAAAACCCCATCCCGCAACCGTACTCATTTGTCCGAATATAAAGATCAGGGATACAAAACTCAGGATTACAATGTGACCTGCCGTCATGTTGGCAAAAAGACGGATGATCAGGGCAGCGGGCTTGATAAATACTCCCAGCAGTTCCACCGGTATAAGGATCAGCTTCACCAGGAAAGGCACACCGGGAGGCCAGAAGATATGTCCCCAGAAATGACCATTGGTACTGAACATTATTACGATGAAAGAAACCAGGCCAAGCAGCATGGTGAAAGCAATATTACCGGTTACGTTAGCAGCACCAGGCAATAAGCCAAACAGGTTATTGATAAGAATGAAGAAGAATACAGTCAGGAGATAGGGCAGGTATTTCTGGTATTTATGTCCCAGGTTGGGCTTAGCCACTTCATCCCGCACAAATGTGATTACCGGCTCTACAGCATTCTGCAATCCACTGGGTGCTTTATTGGCACCATTGGCAGCATATTTTTTTGCTATGCTGGTCATAATAAGTACCAGTGTAATTACTGCCAGCAGCATCTGTACCACGTTTTTGGTCATGGAGAAATCATAGACCTTAACGGAAGCATCTACATTTCCGCTGGCATCAACCGGTACAATATGATCATGATCCAGTTTATATCCTTCGTGAACCGCTTCACCATGGTGAAATTTGGAGGAAGAGAATATGCTGAGTCCGCGCTGCGGAGAATACACAATTACAGGAAGTGGAATGGTCACATGCGTATGTCCAACCGTGAAAAAATGCCATTCATGCGAATCGGCGATGTGGTGTAAAATAGCTTTACCGGCGTCAAATTTTTCAGCTTTCGCAGGATCACCGCCCTCATTGGCCATAACAGCAGTCCCGAAACATACCAAAATTGCGCTGAAAGTCGCTACCAGTAAAGATTTGACGCTTTTCCTTGCCATGCCGTTTCTAAATTTTGCGCAAAGATAGGGAGGAAGGGGGAATTATGAAGGAAGATTTAAGATTTAAGAAGTAAGAATTAAGATTTGGGAAGGGAAGCATGGAAGATGGGGAATGGAAGAGGGAGAATGGAAGATGGAGGAAAGGAGGAGGGAAGAGGGAGAACGGGAGGAATGGAAGAGGGAGGAAAGGAGGAAAGGAGGAGGGAAGAGGGAGAACGGAGACGGGAGAAGGGAAGAATGGAGGAAGGGACGGGTAACTGTATAGTGTTAAATCTGGTGAAATTGGGCGATACAGGAATATTTTGGCGCGTTTCATTAAGCAAAGGAATGCCTTAAAGCTACCGGGTCTCAGGGTCTACATGGGGTCTCGGGTTCTACATGGGGTCTCGGGTTCTAAATGGGCCTAAAAACTAAAGGACCTCCCAATAGAACACATATATAATATGTATAAACAGTTGTATATCAATTAAATACAATAAATTATTCGGCGGAGTCAGTTAACTTCGTTCCTTTCTACCTTCGTTCCCCCTTCTTCCCTTCCTCCATCTTGCCTTCCCCTATCTTCCATTCCTCCATCTTCCATTCCCCCATCTTCCATTCCTCCTTTCCTCCATTCCCCCATCTTCCCTTCCTCCATCTTCCATTCCTCCTTTCCTCCATTCCTCCCTCTTCCATTCCCCATCTTCCCTACCCCTTCTCAAACTGCGATTCATACAAACTGTGGTAAAAGCCTTTTCGCTCCAGCAGTTCATCATGGGAACCGATTTCCTTAATTTCTCCCTTATCCAGTACGATGATTTTATCCGCTTTCCGGATTGTACTCAGCCGGTGAGCTATCACAATCGCGGTTCGGCCCGAAATCAGGTTATCTATCGCCTGTTGAATCAATTGCTCACTTTCCGTATCTACACTGGAAGTGGCTTCATCCAGTATTAAAATGCTGGGATCATACAACAAAGCCCGGATAAAGGACAGGATCTGCCGCTGACCCAGAGAAAGGGTCGCTCCCCGCTCCATTACCTTGTATTCGTACCCCCCCGGTAAAGACTCAATAAAATCATGAACGCCTATCATTTTAGCCGCCCTTTCCACCTGTTCCCGGCTGATCAGGGGGTTCCGAAGGGTTATATTTTCAAGGACAGACCCTGAAAACAGGAACACATCCTGCAATACAACTCCCGTCTGCCGGCGCAAGGCTTCCAATTGAAAATCTTCCACCGATACCCCATCTATCCGGATACTGCCTTTATTGATATGATAAAGCCGGTTCAGCAGACTAATAATAGATGTTTTGCCACTGCCCGTATGACCTACCAGGGCTACGGTTTCGCCCGGCTCCACAGTAAAATTCAGGTCTTTCAGCACATATTGCTCCTCCTTATAGGCAAACCATACATGATCAAATTCAATTTTCCCCGATACTTTTTCCGGCGCAAAGTCACCTTCCTGCTGTATATAATCTTCATTGTCCAGCACCTTAAATACCCGTTCACTGGCTACCATGCCCATCTGTAATACATTGAATTTATCCGCAATCACGCGAAGCGGACGAAACAGCAGGTTCAGAAAGAGAATAAAGGAAATCATCTTGCCCGCCATTTCAGCCCCCAGCTCTGGTGGCAGTTGCAAGGCATGACTCGCCGCCCACCATACCAGCAATCCCGTTGAAACAGCCAGCACAATTTCCACTACCGGAAAAAAAACCGAGTAAGCGAAAATCGCATTGATATTCGCATTCCGGTGTTCCTTATTGATTTTTTTAAACTTGTCAAATTCCCGGTTCTCCGCAGCAAATGTTTGCACTACCTGAATTCCTGTCAGATGCTCCTGCACAAATGCATTAAGCGCAGCTACGGCATTTCGCACCCGGATAAAGGACCGGTTTACGCTTTCTTTAAAGATATAGGTTGCCAGAATCAGAAACGGGAACGGCGCAAGGCTGATCAGCGCCAGTTTCCAATCTACCCAGAACATCACGAACAGGATGGAAAGAATGGATAAAAAATCAGCAATAATCGGAATCAATCCATCTGAGAACACTTCATTTACTGACTCGATATCATTGATCGTTCGGGTGGTGAGGGTTCCGATTGGAGTAGCATCAAACTGGGAGAGATTTAATCCCACTACCTTGTTGAAAACCCTGACACGCAGATTTTTCACCACTGTTTGTCCCAGCCAGGAGGTAGTAAATGTAAAAAAGAACCGGAACAGGGTCTCCACCAGCAGCAATCCAAACTGAATCAACGTGATTCGGATCACCCAGTCGAGCATCCCGTTCCGGATATAATTATTTACCGTTATCTGTATAAGCCAGGGACGAACCGGTGTCAGCAGGGCCAACAGGATCGCCAGGGCTAATGATAACACTACTTTTTTTCGATAAGGCGCCGCCAGGCGGAATACCCTTCTCAACAATGTCCAATCAAATATCTTCTTTTTGCCAGAGGTCGATGACATGGCGCAAAGATATTATTCTTCCTCTTCCACCCCTCTGTATGCTTTGATAAAGATCGCACCCAGGTTTTTATACGGTGGAATATAATCATCGAACCGCTCCTTTGCTTCACCCGAAAATAGCTTGCCCAATTCAGTCCACATAGGCATCCATTCAATCGGCGCACCATTCCGTAGAGCAGTATTGATTGAATTTAATATGGGTTCGTTTACCGCACGGGCTCCGATCTGCTTGGAGGAAATGATATGGGCATCCGGACTGATAGTCAGCACATCATTCAGGTTATTATAGCCCCCACAGGATCCGAGCACCACAATACGGGCACTTGGGGTAATCTGGTTAAGGGATGATTTTACATGATAACTATGACCACGGTGGATATATACCGTCGGATACAATTGATTCTGATCCAGGTATTCCTGGAGTTTAGCCTGCGCCTTTGCATCCGGATCATCCAGTCCGTACAATGGCTTGTTTGCAAATATCCAAACCGGCTTGCCCTTGGTGGATTTAATCGTTACGAAATCCTTGTTTTCCGTTACGGCCCAATCAGGTTTGCCTTTAAAGAGGGTCATGAAATTTGCGAAAGAGACCTGGCCATCCTTATCGTCATCGCCATAAAAAAACACCTGCTGGATTACCCTTCCTGCAGAATCGGCCAGGCGTTCAAACGGTACGGTATACACCGGCGGAATGCCCAAGGCCTTTGATAAATCCACCCTTGAACTGGTATCCGCAGATTCAAACAGCGTTTTTTCGATCTGATAAATTTTTTGTCCGTTCAGGTCGCCATTCTGCACATTCCGCTCATAGTTCAGACGGGCTTCTTCCAGCATATTGGCAGCCAGCACCTTGTTCTTTTCAAATATGCTGGAATAGGCATCAGCCACATCCACTGCATCTTCCACACTATTGAGAGTCGTGTTTTTTTCGAGTCCGAACATGAAGGATTTCATCAGAACCGTGGCATTGGAGTCTGGCATCAGCTTTAGCAGTGTATCCAGTTCATTGTATGCCGCAGCCATCTTGATAAACTTCCTGAAATAGTCAAAATTCATGCTCATGAACAAACTATCCGTAGGCGTTCCTTTCAATTTGGTGATGATTCGTTTGAATACACCCCGGTAACTGGAGGTATAAATTTCATCTTCTCCCAGCACACAGAGATAGTACAATTCCTGCGGACTCAATGGATCCACCACTTTAAACCGTACTGCATCCGGAGAATTATGCAATCCATTAATTCGGCTGATAAAATATTGACGGGCTTTGTTGTCCATTCGTTCCACCAGGGCTTTCCGCTCCATGGGGGTATCCTTCTGCAACATGCGTTCCGTATGACTGAGCCTGGTTTTCACCATAAGGCGGTAATACTCCAGGTCATTATCCTTTACTTTATCAACCTCCTCAAAAGTCATTTTCCCCCGGTAGATTTCATCAATAAAAGGGAAATAGAGCTGACCGCTCCGGCTGGATGCCATTTCAGCAATCACTTTCACCACCGGATCGGGGTGAATTCTGATATAACGGGCCAGGGCGTCATTGGAAGCCGCATAATCATACACTTTACGCGGATCACGCCGGGCTTCTGCAGCTATCAGACTGTCGCGTTTTGGATAGGAAAAATTGGTTTTAAGAAAAGGCATGGTGCGATCCGGAAACAGTTGCAGGTATTTAAGCTGCAGGATGTCCTTACTGGCCTTAACCCCGATATTTTCAGGGTAACTAAAGCAATCCACAATGATTTTTCCTACCCAGTAATGAGATTTGGCCACTACCGGATCTATCCCTTTCAATTTTTTGTCAAGGGTTAGAGCTTCCGAGAAATGCTCTACCAGTTGAGGAGCCAGAACAGGCTGAATCTGCCGGGAACGGGCTCCCGATCCGAAATTCCGGGCCAGAATTTCCAACCCCTTCAGGTATTTAATTTTTTCGTTATCCTTTAACAGAGAATCCAGCTCCACTGACTTTTGCAGGGCATCAAGCTGGTCCACCATCGCATAACGGACGGCCGTATTGATGGTTTCATCCTTGCTCAGGGGAATATATCCCTTGATATAGGACCCTGGTTGCTGGAATAATTTTTTTTGCTCTTTGTCGATGTTTTCATGAAAGATCACACGACTGCGCTCCACCGGATAAGTAGCAACCGGCATTGCCTGGAAGCCGGTGGCGGAGGTTTGTGCAATCGACCCCAGACTGGCGAAAACCAGGCTGGAAAAGGGTATCAGTTTGTTCATAGATAGGAGCCTTGGATTCAAAATTACGGAATACAATACCAGCATAACGTTTCAGTAACACTAAAATTGCCCTTAACAATTTCATAATCGCCTGAAAATTGGCTGCTTAGCAGGCAGGGTTAACTTTGCGTAAACAAATCGTTAATGGATAACAGGGACAAAAAGATTCTGATTGCCGATGACGAGCCGGATATTTTAGAGATCATTCAATACAATCTGCAGGCCGAAGGGTATACCGTTTACACCGCAAAAGACGGTGATGAAGCCCTGATGAGAGCCAAACAGATCCAGCCCAATCTGATTATTCTCGACATTATGATGCCGAAAAAGAATGGAGTGGAGGTCTGCGAATTGCTGAGAGCCCAGCCTGCCTACAAGGATACCCTTATTATTTTCCTGACTGCTCTGAGCGATGAGTCCTCCCAGTTAAAAGGCCTCGACACCGGCGCAGATGATTATATCAGCAAACCCATCAGTCCCAAACTACTGACCAGCCGGGTGAATGCCCTTTTTCGCCGGGTTACCAAAAAAGACGAAGCCGGAACCGGTGTGCTGATGATCGACAACCTGGTAATCGACCCGGTTAAGTTTGTGGTGATGGTCGACGACAAGGAAATCACCCTTGCTAAAAAAGAATTTGAGTTGTTATATTTACTCGCCTCCCGTCCGGGGCGGGTATTCCTTCGCAACGAAATACTCAACCAGGTATGGGGCAATGAAGTGATCGTGGGTGATCGCACCATTGATGTACATATTCGTAAAATCCGGCAAAAACTGGGACTGGATTGTATAACCACTGTAAAAGGGGTTGGGTACAAGTTTGATTTATGATCCAATTCAAAAATTTATCTCCGAGACAGGTGAGTGCAGTATTGGCATTTGCCATTTCGGCATTGGTTGGATTGGCGAATTTTATCCTGGTGGATGACTGGCTGATTGCCCTTGCCTCCTTTCTTGTTTTATTCCTGGTTGCTTACCTGTTGATCTTTTATTTCCTGCAGCAATTCATTTACCGCAGAATTAAACTGATCTATAAATTCATTTACCAGACAAAGGCAACCAAACGGGAAGAGTTTTACAATAAATATATTATCCCGCAGAAAAGTATTGATGAGGTAAAAGAAGATGTGGAAAAATGGGCAGTGCAGCGCCAGGGCGAAATTGAACTGCTTCGAAAAAACGAAGCGTTCCGGAAAGAGTTTTTGCAGAACCTCGCGCATGAATTTAAAACACCCATTTTCGCTATTCAGGGATATATCGATACCCTTTTGGGCGGTGCGATGGAAAACCCCGAAGTGCGCAAGCGTTTCCTGGAAAACACGAGCCGAAATGTAGACCGGCTGGTGAACCTGATGAACGACCTGGATGAGATTTCGAGGCTGGAAAGCGGAGAACAGGTATTGTACAAGCAATATTTCGTAATACAGGACCTGATCCGCGAAGTAATTGAGTCGCTGTCCATTAAATTAAACCAGAAAGAAATTCTTGCATCCATTAAAAAAGGATGCGAAGCACCGGTATATGTATTTGCCGACAAGGAAAAAATACGCCAGGTGATGATCAACCTGGTTTCCAATGCCACCAAGTATGGAAAACCCGGTGGCACCATCGTCATCAGCGTTTATACAACAGATGAGTTCAAAGTATTAGTGGAAGTAAGTGATGATGGTATTGGTATTGAAGAAGCACATTTATCCCGCATCTTCGAACGCTTTTACCGTACGGATAAGGCACGCAGCCGCGATAAAGGCGGCACCGGCCTGGGACTGGCAATCTGTAAGCATATCATTGAAGCCCACGGCGAATCCATGCATGTCCGTAGTAAACCAGACGTGGGAACTACAATCGGGTTTACATTATCTTCTTCGAGAAGCGACGGATAATTAGAAGAATTCAGGCAGGATAAAAGCTATAAATCTTAATAACTGAGTTCTGCCAATACAGGGAAATGATCTGACGGAAATTTTCCGTGATAGGTATCGGTCAGTATTCCATACCGGATTACCTTAAATGGTTTACTGATGAAGATATGATCAATGATATCTTTTGATTTGGGAAAAGGCCGGAAGCTGTTGAAACTGCCATTGTTTATATAAGGATCTTTGGCAAGGGTATAGGTATCTTCCAGTTCAGCACTTTGCTGGATCTGCCGGTACCAGTCTGATTGATGATTGCCGTTAAAATCTCCCATCAGTACAACCGGCGTCTTACCCGCAATGGACTGAATTTTCCGAAGGATCAGCTTGCTGCTCTCTGTACGTGCCACTACTCCCTGATGATCGTAATGTACATTGAATACATAAAAAGTTTTCTTCGCCTTTCTGTCTTCCAGTTTCAGCCAGGTACAGATACGGTTGTGTTTGGCATCCCATCCCCAGCCTGGTGCCTCCGGCTTTTCCGATAACCAGAAGTCTCCACTGTCTTTTACCAGAAAGCGGTCCTTTTTATAAAAAATAGCAGAATGCTCCCCCTTACTTTTGGCATCATCCCGACCCAGGCCATAAAACGCATAGCCCGGCAAAGCAGCCTGCAGGTCATCCAATTGATTACGCAATCCTTCTTGTGTACCAACTATATCAAATTGGTGAAAACGAATTAGCGCCGCGCAAACCGGTGCCCTGTCTATCCAAAGATTGCCGGTATCATTTTGATTGGCATAGCGGATATTGAAGCTGCCTGTGACCAGATTATTTTGTGCTTGTAAAGAAGTTACGGCGAGCAGCAGGCAAAGCAGCATCATTAATCTTGTTTTTTTCATGTTGTTCTGTTTATTCCCGGCCGGAGTCTATTCTGACACAGGATTGATGAAGAGTTCGTTCTAAATTTCCGACGAAAATAAATCATGGATCCGGCAGTGGCAATTAATCCAAGTATGCCTGTTATCAATACCAGCTCCTGGTAAAAATTCAACCACGACAACTGAATATTGAATACCGATTTACTCAATAAAACAGTTACACTACCCAGGTACCCAAAGGAATCCGCCAGGTAAATCAGAAAGCCAACGTTACCGGTTATGCGAAAACTGGCAATCAGGCGTTCAAATAATATACTATTGAAAGGTATATATACCAGGTATAAGCCAAGGCCTACACCCAGCATCCAGTAAAAAGTACCAATGGCTGCCTGCCGGTAGGCAATCGTAATAAGCAGACTCAGCAGAAAGCCGAATCCCATAATCCAGTGAGTCAGCAGAAATGCTTTGAAGTTTTGTTTCACCAGCACCATAGAAGCGATCAGTACCAACAGGATTATAGTAATGATGGTTTCAGTTTGAGCAAATACGCCAGGGTTAATAACTTCTCCTGAATCTCTCCACATGTCTGCCATAAAACTATCGCGCACTTCCCGAAGAATCGTCACGAGCGAATAAACAAGTACCAGCAGAAATAAACCCGGGCCATATGTTTTGAGTAAGGCCATCCGCTGACTACCAGTCATAGGCAACCGAATGGTTCGGTGCTGAATATCTGCTTCTGATGGATGAGGCAGTTTTTCGATCAGCCATACGAAAATTATTAAAGGAAGCGCGAAAAAGCCGCCAGTTGCAAAGGGCATCCAGTATTCAGAAACACCTAACTCTTCCATAACAAATGAAGCCACAGATTTAGCCAGTCCGGATCCGAAAATAAAACTAACGGCCAATGCTGCACTGATAAAATCGGTCATCCTCCTGCCTTCAATATATGAAAACACCACTCCCCAAAGCATACCCAAAGGAAATCCGCTGAATAAAAGGCAGGGCCAGTTATAAGGTGGGGGGATCAATCCAAACACAAACCAGGAAAGCCATGCCAGTCCGGCAAGGAGGAGAATCAATTTACCTCTTCCCAGCCTTTTCATGGATGCGATGAACTTTATACCATAAAATTTGCTGGCCATATATCCTGCCACCTGGGTAATTACCAGAACAACTTTATAATCCAGTCCGGCCAGGGTATATCCCTCAAATGCCGCAACATTAAATGCTTTCCGAAAGGCAAAGAGGCTGGAATACAGGCAGAAGGCAATCAGCGCCGCATAACATGCACCTAACCAGTCTTTTTTAGTGAACATGGATAAATATACAAAACCCGGACTATAGAAATAGTCCGGGTTCTAAACTGCATGAGAAAA
>CAZJNY010000017.1:0-33800 GCA_964547405.1 uncultured Flavihumibacter sp.
CGGATGATAGAAAAAGCATTAGGCGTTTTTTTATTTGCGCCGCCGCTATATATAATTTCCCCTGAACTGGGATGGTATTCAAGGAACTGACATAACCAGTCAGGTTTGATCAGATTCCAGTTCCGCCCACCGTCTACAGATTTGTACAGGCTGTCATTAACTGCGGCGATTAATTCATTTTCATTCCTGGGAGATACCGTGAGTAAGGTTCTGTCATCATTTAGCTTCTGCCGGTCACTGCAGGGTAGCTTTTGCAGAATGTTCAAACTGGTGAATTCCCAATTCAACCCACCATTTTCTGATTTCATAATACCTGCAGTACTGGCTGCGTAAACAATTTTAGGATTAGATGGTGCGATTTGAATTTTTTTGACATTTTCAACCGGGAGCTCTGCTGTAACACATTTCCAGGTAATTCCTTTATCAGTACTCAACCAAATCCCCGAAGACATTCCACCAATAAGGATATGATCTGGTTTTGAGGGATGAATGTCAATAGTACGATATACGCCTAGTCCAGGTGCACTGGTTTCTCCGGTTGATTTATGAATAGAAAAGGGACCTAATGCTCGCCAGTTCTCATGGCTTACTTGTGAAAAACTTGAAATGGATATCAGTAGTAAACTAACGATCAGTTTGAATATCTGCATTTTTTCTATGAAACTATTACGACTTTACAGAGACTGCGAATGCAAACGATTGCCTGAAATTTTTGAACTGATTTCTACAAAAAAATGAAAAATAACGCAAACGTTTGACTACAAATATCAATCGTTTGCGTGTTGGTAAGAGTTATCACATCGAAGTGTACAGTTAATTAATACGGTTGCTTTGGCATTATTTTTAGATCCGCATAAAAAATTTCAAACCAAACTGCTAAACTATGCTTGTGAGATTACAAGTGGTTGTACAACTGCTTTTAACTGCACTTTGTGTGCTATGCCCATCAATGGAATTATGGGCACAGGAACGACAGATTACAGGGGTGGTCCTCGAACAGAAGTCAGGCCAGCCATTAGAAGGGGCAACCATCACACTAATTGGAGCCAACCGGTCTGTTTTATCAGACGCAGAAGGCAGATTCCGAATGCAATTGCCACCTGGTAAGCAAATAATCACTGTTTCATTTGTTGACTTTGAGATTGCCAGAGTATCCATTAATGAGGGGCAACAAAATTTAGTACTTCGATTGACTGAAAAGAGTAACAAACAGCTAAGTGATGTTGTGGTGGTAGGTTATCAAAAGCAGTCGTTAAAGAAGACGACATCGGCTGTGCAGGTGGTATCAGGTAAATCTATTGAAAATATGCCTGCACCGAGCTTTGATCAACTTTTACAGGGGAAGGTGTCAGGTATTAATATTCAGAATTTTTCCGGTGAACCTGGTGTACGAAATACTTTTACAGTAAGAGGTAATTCGACCATTGTAACCGACCTCAATTCCGGAGTTGACGATGCAAGAACATTAAGTACACCATTGTATGTAATCGATGGAATTCCAATTTCAATCACAGATCTTGAAAGTTCTGCAAGTACTGGCACCAACTATCTGGCAGGAATTAATGTGAACGACATCGAAAGTATTGTTGTTCAAAAGGATGCGGCTGCAACTGCAGTTTGGGGTTCCCGTGGTGCGAATGGTGTAATTGTTATCAGAACAAAACGTGGAAAAGCAGGAAAACCGCAGATGCGTTTTTCTTATTATACAGGACTAACGCAGAAGCCAAATCTCATGCGAACAGTGGCTGGCGCAGAAGAACGCTGGCAAAAACTGGGACTAATGCGTGATTATGGAACCTATCAAAATCTGTCAAATATTCCGCAGGTTCTTTCTGACAGTCTTAACCCGGCATTTAATAATGCTACTGATTGGCAGGATCTTTTTTATCAGAGTGGTTTAATAAACAATGCCGACGTAAACATTTCTGCCGGTAGTGATTTGTTAAACTATCGCCTTGGTATCAACTACTATGATGAAGATGGGATTATTCGTCAAACAGGGTTTAAGCGCTATTCAATTCGAGGAAATTTTGATTTCAAAGTCTCTAAAAAATTCAACATTAATCTAAATCTGAATGCAACCAGGTCAGACCGTAAAAGAGGATTAGGCAGGGGACGTAATGATATCGTTCCGATTAATGCAGCCACCATGCCGGCAACCTTTTACGCGTTATCAGATGCTGACAAAGAGTTTTATTATGGGGGCTATGATAAACAGAAGGATAAAAACCAAACAGATGCTTTCTCAGCTTATGTACAGGCCAATTATGATATCGTAAAAGGTATTCAGTATTCTTTTCAGGGTTCATTAAGTTCTACAACAGATAAACGAAACAGATTTCAGCCAGGAGAAATTACACCTGATGGACGGTCCTATGCGGGCTCTTTTCAGAATAATTATATGCAATATTACCTGGCCAACATCTTAACTGGTACAAAAACCATTGGAGATAAACACAATTTCGGAATGGTATTAACGCAAAGTTTTCAGTTGGATGATAAAACCGGTTCAGTTATTGAAGGATTTGATGTTCCGGATGACAATATACAGGTGGTTTCAGGTATTCAGCAACGTAATTTATTTGGATATTCTTATGCTCAACAGGCAGGATTATTATCTTTCATGGGTCAGTTATCCTATGATTTTGATCAAAAGTACATTTTGAATCTTTCCTGGAGAGCTGATGCCAGCTCCAGATTCGGAAATGATTCCAAGTGGGGATATTTCCCGGCTGTTTCTGCTGCTTACATTGTATCTGATGAAAAATTTCTGCAAAATGTTTCATGGATTGATTTGTTAAAAATCCGTGGTAGTTATGGATTATCCGGTTCAATGCCTGATGATTTTTATGCTCCCTATAATGTTTGGGATGTAAATCAGGGATTGTACAACGGTACGATCATGGCAACTCCCTCTTTTCAGAAGCCAGTTACACTTCCTAACCTGACCTGGAATAAATCAGATCAGACAAATATTGGTTTTGATTTATTTCTGTTTAAGAACAGAATTAATCTGACGATGGATTTTTATCGGAGAAATTCAATGAACCCTATTCTGAATCTTCCTTTCCCGTTCTTTACCGGATATACATCACAAACGTACAATGCCTCTCTTAATATACTCAATGAAGGAATTGACATTCAGTTGCAAAGCAGAAACCTTGGAAAATCAAGTCCTATTCAATGGACGACCAATCTGAATATGTCGTTTAATAAAAACAGGATATCTTCTTTACCAAATGGCAATAGAACCTTCTTTACAAATAGTTACAATTACAACCAGGAAATGATCTTTGCGGTTGGTCAACCGATTTATACCTGGGCTCAAATGCGTTATTCGGGCGTTTATAACAATCAATCCCAGATTCCGGTTAATCCGCTTACCGGCCAGCCGATCAGTTATTTTAAAACGTATTATCCGGTACTTCCGGGATTCCCTATTTGGGAAGATGTGAACAATGACTGGGATGTGTGGAGCGATGAAGATAAAGGTGAAGCAAAAGGGGATCTTGTTGCAACTGGCAACCCAAATCCGAAACTCACCGGAGGATTGTACAATGAGTTTACGTATAAAAATTTCTCTCTTGGAATCCTCTGTACGTATACTATTGGCAGAGATATCATTAACAACCATCTTTCTTCGCAGTTTCAGAATGTTTGGAATTTTGGAGGCATCAATAACTTTGCCGCTCAACGTCTTCCCGATCTTAGCCAGTTTAACTACTGGGTGCCAGGTGATGCAACAAAGGGAGATGACAATGCTGCCAGCTTCCCAAGCTTGAGTCCATATGGCCCCAATTTTTATCAATTCCTTCCCTTCAGTACCATGTGGAATGAGAACGGTAGCTATTTCAAAATCAGGAATATTAGTTTGGGCTACAATTTCAACAGGGCGCTGGTTCAGAAACTGGGTGTTCAAAATATTCGGTTGTACAGCATAGTGGACAATATTTACAATTTCCAAAAGGCAAATGTTCCGGATGCAGAATTGGTTAGTCCGCAAGGTGAATACCGTGGAACAGCTTATCCGCTTCCAAGAAAATACACCCTCGGATTTGAAGTATTATTTTAATCTAATTCATTGTTATCATGAAAATGAAACCGTTTAATATATTGCCGGAGAAATCAGGAATCTACCCGGCGCTGGTTTTACTAATCGGAATATTGGTAATGACCAGTTCCTGCAGAAAATACATTTATCTTGAACCTAAAGATGCCACGTACGACCAGGTATTCTGGACCAATGGAAACAATGTTGAAAAATCGGTAAGCGGTGCATATGGCATACTTCGTTCCGCTTTCAGAGATGAACGTAGTTATTTTGTATTTGGTGATCTGCCAACGGATGCCTTCAGGCTTGATGCTGGCACATTCTGGAATTTCCAGGATTTGCTTTATGAAAGACGTTTCACCTACAGTTATGCCCCCTATCTTGAACAAAGCTTACATAACTGGACAAGGTTTTACCGGGCTATCAATCAGACTCATCTGATTATAGAAAATACAGAAAAAATTGATGTAGCCAAGTTCAACGGTGGCCAGGAAGAAAAGAATCAATTACTGGGAGAGGGCCATTTTTTAAGAGCCTTTACCTATTTCTACCTTACAAGAGTTTGGGGTGATCCTGTAATTACGAGAGAATCAGTGAAAGATCCTACAAAAGTACAGCCAATCGGAAGATCAAGTGAAGTTGAAGCAATAGACTATTGTGTAGAAGATCTTCAGAAAGCTACTCAGTTATTATCCTTTAATGCACAAACAGGTCTGGGCAAAACAAGGGCAGATAAAGGCGCTGCTTTTGCTTTATTGGCGCAGGTGTATGCCTGGAAGAAAGACTATGCCAACGCTTCACGTTATTGTGATAGTGTAATAGTATCGAACCAATATGCACTTGAATCAGCGGAAAATTATTCAGGCATCTGGATGGGTAATTCTCAGGAAACGATTCTGGAAATGTTTATGAAGCATGATGATGCCAATACAGAAGCAACTGATTTTTTCTTTGGTAATTTTTTGCATGATCCCCTTGTAAAAGGAAAAGCATCCTGGACCAGCTGGAATATCAATGCAGAGTTGGCATATCAGCTTTATGATACGGCTGTTGATGAGCGGTTTAAATCTACGATTGGACTTATTAATACCGGGACACCAGCTTTGCTGAAATACAGTAACGTAAATTATTTTGACCCTTCCAGACCACAGACATATGTTGTGGACAATAACCTGGTATTGATACGACTGGCAGATATCATTCTGTTAAAGGCGGAAGCAGCCTATCATCTTGGTAACCAGGGCCTGGCTCTTCAATTGCTAAACCAGGTAAAAGAAAGAGCCGGGTTGGAAGAAGTTACACTAAGCGGAGATGATCTCTATTTTGAATTGATTTATGAAAGATACCGTGAACTAATAGGTGAAGGAGTTTTGGCCTTCGATTTAATACGTATGGGAAAACTGGTTGAATTGTTTCCTGATGCGTACACTCAGGAAAGAATCAGTAAAAAAGGATATTACTGGCCTTTGAACATGCGAACACTTTTACCACAGGATCCGCTGTTAACACAAAACGAATGGTGGAAAAATCATTAAACTTAGTAACTATGAAGAAGATCATACATACAACAGTATTGTTTGGCGCGCTGGTCATGTTTTTTTGTTCCTGTAAGCGCGATGATTATTTCATTGGTGGTTCAAAGCACAATGCAAAAGTTGATATGACTACCTATGATTATTTAAAATCTAATTCTCAGGGTTTATTTGACACCTTGTTATTGCTGGTAGATGCTGCCGGTGTGAAGGAGAAAATCAATAAACCCGGGATCAGTTTTTTTGCACCAACTGATTATTCAATCAATGGTTATCTGAATAAAAGAGTAGCAGAAGAACAAAACATTGACCCTTTCAGAAAATGGACTATTGACTCAATGATAAAGTACGAGCTCCCCAAATTCAGGGACTCTATAGATGCTTATATAGTTGGGGAAAGTATAGACTATTCGACGATGACCCAAAATGGAAAGCTTTTCCTAACCATGCTGCCTGGTAGCCAGGTTGTTGTTTCATATGAAGAAACCCGCGATCCGGCGCTTGGTTATAATCCGAATGTTTCTACCATACCCAGGATTGTTTATTACACCTTTCTGTTTGGTCCAATAACTCCTCCCATTGTTGCTCAGAATATTCCAAGCACCCTGGGGAAAAGGGAACGTGTGCAGACATCCGGAATCCAATCCAACACGGGTATGATCCATGTCCTCAATAATCAACACACATTGTTTTTCAGAAAGTAAAAATCAGGTAATGAAAAAACTAACTTATTTATATATGCTCCTCCTTCTTTCAGGAGTGCTTGCTAATACCGGCTGTAAAAAGCTGGATGATGGGTTTTTAAGTCCGATTATTCGGTATGAAGAAGATCCAATTATAATACAGAGAGGAAGAGTCAAAGTAAGCTCTGCTCTTAACTTTGATGGATCCAGCAGACCAGTTACTGTCAAATTGCTTCATGTGTACAACCGGACAACAGGGGCAGTTATGGATTCCGTTTTTTCTAAGCAGTATGAAATAAAAGGGTGGACTGGTTTGTATGATCCCAAAAGTGATACTACACTAGAACTGATTGGAGCCAAGCAAAAAGACATGCAGGTAAACCCGATTGTTATAAATCCTGTAAGTGGCCAGCTGGAAGCAAATTTCACAACTATTTACGTTCCGTTAGGTCAATATGAGTTCGATCTTGAAATTTCTAATGCCGGTGGCACAAAAGTGTATGAAAAGATTGGAAAATTTGACCTGGTTGACGCCAAACCGTATGAAGCACATCCTGAAATTGGAACTCCCTACAACAGAATGATGAAAGTGGGGGATGAAAACTCGGGTACTAATCTTTTGAATCCAGTTGTTACCATTAAAAGAACCGGGGATGCTCCCAATAAAGTAATTGTACGATTCATGGATAAAAATGGGGTGACATTTAATCCAAAAACCAATGAAATTCAACGCAGGCCCTATGCTGGCAATAATCCACCACAGCCGTTCCTTCAAACCATGCAGGATTATTCACTCGCTACCGACTTGTATGATGATCGGATGGAGTTTTCTTATGGAGTTGTGCCCTTTCCTTTAAGCTCACTTGGAAATGGGTTCAATTATTATTACAGAATTCCTGCTAATCTCTTTACGCACGACAATCAGACCAGTTTTCCTGATGGCACTTATTCTTCTAATCCGAGATTTGTATTCAGGGCATTTGTTCCCGGAACCTATGAAGTTGAATTCAAATTAATTGATTTGACCAGGAAGTAAGAGGATATTTTAGGAACCCTAAACCCTGAGCAGTAACACGAAATCGGTGTTTCTGCTCAGGGTTTCTGCATTTCAGAGGTTTCAAAAATTGGAGTAGTTTTGGCGCATAAGCATATTTAATGATTCTAGGAACCGGTATCGACCTGGTGGAAACAGATCGGATTCAGCGAAGCCTGCAGGGTAAGGAGGGTTTCCGTCAACTGGTTTTTTCGGCCGGAGAAATTGCCTACTGTGAGAAGCAGGCCAATCCTTACCAGCACTACGCTGCCCGGTTTGCTGCGAAGGAAGCCTTTCTGAAAGCACTGGGCACCGGATGGGTAAACGGCACTGCTTTTCATGAAATTGAAATCATCCATAACGAGCTGGGACAACCGCAGATCAACCTGCTGGGACAAACCGCTCAAACAGTTGCCGGCAGGAGCATCCGCCGTATCCATGTATCTTTGTCGCATCAAAAAACCATGGCCACTGCAATCGTGCTGCTGGAAGACTAGGTTTCAAACAACATATGTATTCACCTGAAATTTCATTTGAGCCTACCGGGCAAATCGCGCAACTGCAAAATCAGAAACTGCAGGAACTGATTCACTATGTGGCTGCGCATTCCCCATTTTATAAAGAACGCTTTGCCGCTTGTGGAGTTAATCCGGCCAGCATCAGGAACCTGGAAGACCTGCAGCAGGTTCCGGTTACTACCAAGGAAGAGTTACAGCTCAGAAACTGGGATTTCTGTTGTGTTCCGCGCACTGAAATAGCAGAATATATGTCCAGTTCCGGAACCTTGGGAGCTCCCGTAACCATCGCCTTAACGGAAAAAGACCTGGACCGCCTCGCCTACAATGAACTTTGCTCCTTTAAAATGGCAGAAGGAACTTCATCCGATACCTACCAACTGATGCTGACCCTCGATCGCCAGTTCATGGCAGGAATTGCTTATTACATGGGTATCCGTAAACTCGGCGCTTCACTGGTAAGGGTAGGTCCGGGTGCTCCCTTTCTTCAGTGGGCTACGATCCAGCGGCTAAACCCAACCGTTATTGTGGCGGTTCCCTCTTTCCTGGTGAAACTGATTGAATACGCGGAGGCCAATGGTATTGATCTGAACAGCAGTTCAGTTCGGAAAGCCATCTGTATCGGAGAAACCATTCGTCAGCCGGATGGAAGTCCCAACCGCCTGGCCAATCGTATTACTGCTGCCTGGCATATCCAACTCTTTGGTACCTATGCTTCTACTGAAATGCAGACCGCATTTACAGAATGTGCTGCCGGTAGTGGGGGACACCTGAACCCCGAATTGGTGGTGGTGGAATTACTGGATGAAAACAATCAGCCGGTGCAACCGGGCATGCCAGGTGAAGTAACTATTACCACCCTGGGCGTGGAAGGCATGCCACTGATCCGGTATAAAACCGGGGATATCTGTCTGATGGTGGAGGCACCCTGTTCCTGTGGCCGGCAAACTGCCCGCCTGAGCGGTGTGATCGGCAGAAGACAGCAAATGATCAAATTCAAAGGAACCACGCTATACCCCCCGGCGATATTCGATCTGCTAAGTGAGATCCGGTCTATCCGGGAGTATGTGGTAGAGTTAAGAAGCACAGAATACGACCTGGATGAGGTCAGGTTACATCTGGATATACCGGAACCCTCCGAAAGCCTGCTGACCACCATCCGGGAAAAACTGAGATCACAGCTTCGGGTAATCCCGGAGATCATTTTAGCATCACCGGCAGAATTGCAGGCGCTGCAATTTCCGGAAGGTGGCAGAAAGCCGCAGAAATTGATCGACCACCGCTAATTGCGGCAATTTTATGCATTATCCCTATTTTTGAGCCCTTTCAATACCAATAGAACGTGACAAATTTTACGATCGACAAGCAGTTGACCCTATCCGATTTTCGTGAAATCGTGCTGGAGGAAAAGCCCGTTTCCGTGCACGCTTCCATCTTGGAAAACGTTGCGAAGAACCACGATTTCCTCAAGGGATTCGCTTCCAATAAAATCATTTATGGAATCAATACCGGTTTTGGCCCAATGGCTCAGTACCGGATCAGTGAACAAAATCTCAATGCGCTTCAGTATAACCTGATTCGCAGCCATAGCACCGGCAGCGGTCAGCCGATAGATCCTATCCTGGTACGTGGGTTACTGCTGGCGAGGCTCAATAATTTTCTCCAGGGTTATTCTGGAGTTCATCCGGAATTGATAGAACTGCTGGTTGAACTGCTGAATAAGAAAGTATACCCGGTTATCTATGAACACGGTGGTGTAGGAGCCAGTGGGGATCTTGTGCAACTGGCGCACCTGGCACTCACCTTAATCGGGGAAGGAGATGTCTGGTATGAGGGAGTGATCAGACCTACGGAGGAAGTATTTGCAGCGCTTTCAATAAAACCGTTGAAGATACATGTGCGTGAAGGACTAGCATTGATCAACGGAACCTCCGCTATGACCGGCATTGCACTGGTCAATCTGCTGCAGGCAAAAAAACTGCTGGAATGGTCGGTATTTTTATCCGCCATGACCAATGAAGTAGTGGAAGCCTATGATGATCATTTCTCCCATGAATTGAACCATGTAAAACATCATCCCGGGCAACAGGCCATTGCTAAAATGATGAGGTCATTGCTGAGCGACAGTCATATGATCCGCAGCCGTAAAAAGCATCTGTACGAAGGTGATAAAATGGATCAGGATGTGTTTGAAGACAAAGTACAGGAATATTACTCCCTGCGTTGTATCACACAGGTACTCGGACCTATTCTTGATACAATAGAACAGGCAGAAAAAGTAATTGTGGCGGAATTCAATTCGGTAAATGACAATCCGATTATCGATCATGAGAATGCCAATATTTTTCATGGAGGCAATTTCCATGGCGATTATGTATCGCTGGAAATGGATAAGCTGAAGATTGCCATCACCAAACTGAGCATGCTGAGTGAGCGGCAGTTGAACTATTTGCTGAATGCCAGGCTGAATGAAAAATTCCCGCCCTTTATGAACCTGGGAACACTAGGATTGAATTTCGGCATCCAGGGAATGCAGTTTACGGCAACCTCAACCGTTGCGGAAAACCAGACCTTCAGCAACCCGATGTATATCCATAGTATTCCGAATAACAATGACAACCAGGACATCGTAAGTATGGGGTCCAATGCGGCCCTGCTCACCCGTCGGGTAATTAATAATTCTTTTGAAGTGCTGGTGATCCAGATGATCACCTTGCTGCATGCGGTGGATTATCTTAAATGCCAGGATCGGATGGCTGCCGCCACAAAGGGGTTGTATGAAGAAATCGTTTCCATCTTCCCAAGTTTCGCCGATGATGCACCCCGGTACAAAGCAATCGCAAGTGTGCGTGCCTATTTTGAGAAATCAGAGCCGGTTGTGAGTAAGGCCATTCGTCAACAACAATAATACGCGTATGAAATCTGCATTGGTAACAGGGGGATCCCGTGGTATTGGTCGCGCTATTTGCCTGAAAATGGCTCAACTCGGCTATCATGTACTGGTGAATTACAAAGGGAACAAAGTGGCGGCAGAAGAAACGCTGGAAAGGATTTGGGCCGCGGGTGGATCCGGGGAGCTCTTGCCATTTGATGTGGCTGATAAAGAACAGGTAAAATCCGTATTAGGTGGCTGGATTGAAACCAATACCGAAAATCCGATTGAAGTGCTGGTTAATAATGCCGGCATCAAGGACGATACCCTGATGATGTGGATGAAAGATGAGCAGTGGGAATCGGTTCGGGCCACCAGCCTGGATGCGTTTTTTTATGTAACCAGGGAAGTCCTGAGTGGCATGCTGATGCGCAGAATGGGAAGAATTATAAATGTGGTTTCGTTATCGGGGTTAAAAGGAATGCCCGGACAGGCAAATTATTCTGCTGCGAAAGCTGGTGTGATTGGTGCTACAAAGGCTCTTGCGCAGGAAGTGGCTAAACGGGGCGTTACCGTGAATGCGGTAGCACCTGGTTTTATACAGACTGACATGACTGAAGCCCTGAATGAACAGGAACTGAAGTCGATGATACCTGTTCAGCGCTTTGGGAAACCGGAGGAAGTGGCACATGCCGTAGCATTTTTGGCTTCGCCGGAATCTGGTTATATTACAGGCACCGTTTTATCAATCAACGGAGGATTATATACGTAACTGGCATGAAGAGAGTAGTGATTACTGGCATGGGGATTTATTCCTGTATCGGCAAGAACAAGGAAGAGGTGAAGCAATCCCTGTATGAAGGAAAATCAGGTATTATCCTGGACCCCGACCGGAAGGAGTTCGGGTACCGCTCCGGTTTAACCGGTTTTGTGGAGCGACCCAATCTGAAAGGGTTGCTGGATCGCCGTGCACGCATAATGCTGCCACAACAGGGAGAATATGCTTATATGGCCACCCTGGAAGCCTTGCAACAGGCGGGTATAACCGATGAACTGCTGGACAGGATGATTATTGGCGTGTTGTATGGAAACGACAGCTCCGCCGAACCCGTAGTTACCGGTACCGACCTGATGCGGGAGAAAAAAGATACTACCCTGGTGGGTTCCGGCTCTGTATTCCAGGTGATGAATTCCACCGTTACCATGAACCTGGCTACGATCTTCCGGCTGAAAGGCGTGAATTTTACCGTGAGTGCGGCATGCGCCAGTGGAAGTCATGCCATCGGTTTGGGCTATCATTTTATTAAAACAGGATTGCAGGAAGCAGTGATCTGCGGCGGCGCACAGGAGATCAATATTTATTCCATGGGCAGTTTTGATGCGCTTTCCGCATTTTCCATACGCGAGCAGGATCCCACCCGGGCTTCCAGGCCCTTTGATAAAAACCGGGATGGATTGATCCCTTCCGGAGGAGCCGCAACAGTAATTCTGGAAAGTCTTGATTCGGCACTCGCAAGAGGCGCCACGATTCTGGCTGAAGTTGTGGGCTATGGCTTCTCTTCCAATGGTGAGCATATCAGTAACCCAACGGTGGATGGCCCGGTACGGGCATTGAGCATGGCACTGAAAGATGCGGGAATGGAATCAAAGGATATTTATTACATCAATGCGCATGCAACCTCTACACCTGCCGGTGACAGTAGCGAAGCAAGGGCGATCCATGAGGTATTTGGCGCTACCCGGCCTTATGTGAGTTCCACTAAATCCATGACTGGCCATGAGTGCTGGATGGCGGGGGCCAGCGAAATCGTATACTCCATGCTGATGATGCAAAATAATTTTATCGCTCCCAATATCAATTTTGAGGAGCCGGATGAAGATTCGGCACGTATCAACCTGGTAACCAAAACGCTGGATAGGGAATTCAACTGCTTCCTTTCCAATTCCTTTGGCTTCGGTGGTACCAACTCATCGCTGATCGTAAAGAAATACGACAATTAATCCCTGATTATTTGCGTTTTATCCTTTTACTCTTTATTAAAAACCTTAACCGACTTAATTTCGCCGCTATGACAATGGAGCAACTTATTGAGAAGATTAATTACCTCCTGGTGGAGGAATTTGAAGTGGATGCGGAAAAAATTACGCCTGAAGCGAATCTCAAAGCAACCCTTGAACTGGATAGTCTTGACTACATCGATATGGTGGTGGTGCTGGAACATCATTTTGGTTTCAAAGTGAAGCCCGAAGATTTTACTTCCATCGAAACCATTCAGGATTTTTACGACTACACAGCCCAGCGCATCCATTCTAAAGAACTGGTATAATGGCAAGCTGGCAGGGAAGATCTCAGGCCCTTCCGCTGGGGTACCGGATTTTTGTAGTGGTATTAAAGCGAATGGGACTTTCTCCTGCCTATGGCCTTCTCCGATTGGTAGCTGGCTGGTATTTTCTGTTTTCCGGAAAATCAACCAGGGCGCTTAAGGACTATTTCCGGGAACGATTAGCTTATTCCCGGGGGCAATCCCGAAAGGCTATTTACCAGACCTATTATCATTTTGGTCAGACACTGATTGATAAAGTAGCGGTGATGGCGGGCTTAAATACGCCCTTCACCTATGATTTTGATGGTGAGGAATGGCTGCACCAGATGGTGAAAGAGGGGAAAGGAGGGCTGTTGCTCAGTGCTCATATGGGAAATTGGGAAATCGCCGGGCATTTGCTGAAGAGACTGAAAGCCCCCATCAATGTTGTCATGTACGATGGCGAGCAGGAACAGATCAAGGCTTACCTGGAAAAAGTAACGGGCGGACGGAATATGAAACTGATTATTATCCGCCAGGATCTCGCCCATATTTTTGCCATCAATGAGGCACTTCAGAGAAACGAGCTGGTTTGCATGCATGCCGATCGTTTTCTCGAAGGAAATAAAACAATATCCACCCAATTCCTGGGGAAAACCGCTAATTTTCCGGCTGGTCCCTTTTTGTTGGCAGCCAGCCTGCAGGTTCCGGTTAGTTTTGTGTATGCATTTAAGGAATCCAGCCTGCACTATCATTTTTTCGCGAGTCCCCCTGTGTTGTACAAAGAGGGTGGAAAGCAGGAAAGAATAAACAGGTCATTGCAGGACTTTGTGCTGGAAACCGAACAAAAAGTAAGACGCTATCCAACCCAATGGTTTAACTTTTATGATTTCTGGAAAGCATGACACTACTAAGCAAAGATCAACTGGCTACTATATTGCCGCAGCGTCCGCCTTTTGTGATGATAGATACGCTGGTAGCTGATGATCCTGCTGCTACTGAAACCAGTTTTGAAATCCTGCCCTCAACACTCCTGGTTCGTAACGGGAAAGCAACTGCCGCTTTATTGGTAGAGAATATTGCACAGACGGCAGCGGCAGGAGCAGGTTTTAAAGCGTTGCAGGGAGAAGGCCCGGTACTGGTAGGATTTATTGGAGCGATCAAAAATCTTGTAATCCATGCCTTACCTGAAGTAGGTACCCGATTGAAAACCATCACCAGACAGGTCAACACTGTTTTTAATGTATCGATTGTGGAAGGCACGGTGTACCAGGAGAATCAGTTGCTGGCCTCTTGTGAGATGAAAATTTTTCTGCAGGAACCCAAATCTTAACCAATTATAACTAAAGCCATGAAAAAAAATCTCTTTTTATTATTCAGCGTACTGTTCGTTTTTACAGTTAACGCCCTGTTCGCGCAAAAGAAATCAGATATACTGAATGAGGCCACTCCAATGACCTACCTGGGAGTAGATTTTTCCCAAACCAAGGTTATCAACGACTTTGCCACCACTGCTGCTGATATTAAGAACCGTCATTTTGCAGGAATCAACCAGGTAATAATTGGAGAACCAAAAAAGTTTGACTGGCCCAAATACCTGGATCGTGGAAACATCACCAACGATATTGCCGCAGTTACTGCCATCAATGAAAAAGTGGATGAGAAAAACATCAGCAGTACATCTACAGCGGATGAAACCCATCTGAAAGAATCAGATATTCAGGGGATGGTGAACAAATATGATCTTTCCGGCAAAAAAGGAGTTGGACTGGTTGTGATTATGGAATCCCTCAGCAAACCATCCGAGGCGGCTTCCATGTATATTACATTTATCGACATGGCCTCAAAAAAAGTATTGTATACAGAGCGTATGGTTGAAAAAGCCGGTGGTTTTGGCTTCCGGAATTATTATGCCAGCACTATTTACAAGGCGATGCAAACCATTAAAAAATCAAAACTCAAGTCCTGGCGCTCCAGCTTTGGATCCTGAGATAATTATCATGAATAAAGGAGCCCTCTCATTTACCACAGAAGTTACCGTGCGCTTTAATGAAGCTGATCCGCTGGGAATTGTCTGGCACGGCCATTATGTTCGCTATTTTGAAGACGGGCGGGAAGCTTTTGGTAATGCATTCGGACTGAGTTATCTCGATATTTACAAACAGGGATTTTCTGTTCCGGTGGTAAAACTTGACCTGGATTATAAAAAATCTCTGAAATATGGCGATCGTGTGATCATTGAAACAGAGTTTGTTCCCTGTCATGCTGCCAAGCTTCAGTTTGTTTATCGGTTATACAATGCCGTTACCAGGGATCTGGTGGCGAAAGGTACTACCACCCAGGTTTTCCTGGATCATCCTGGAAACAGTTTACAATTGATCAATCCGCCTTTTTTTGAAGCGTGGAAGCAAAAACACATTAGCGTAAGCGAGAAATGAGTACGCATCCCGCATATATCGTAGCCCATCATGTGGTAACGCCCCTGGGAACCAGTACAGCAACCAACCTGGATGTTATTGCTTCCGGTCAGACTGCTGTAATTGATAGCCGGGATCAGGTGTTCCAGGGACAGGGTATTTGCGGAGCCTTGTTCTCTGCGATGGATTGGGATCATATACGTTCGCCTTATAAGAAAGAGCTAACCAATTTCGAAGCAATCCTGCTGCATACAATTGAAGCGGCGCTGGCAGGAACCGATTTTCAGTTGAATGATCCCGGTACGGTTTTACTCCTTGCCTCAACCAAAGGAAATGTTGGAGAGATGAAGGACGGAACAGAAGCAGCTGCTGCCGCCGCCGGTTTGCACGAGGCTGCCAGAAAACTGGGCATCTTGCTGAATTATCACAGTCGGCCGCTGGTGATTTCCAATGCCTGCATTTCGGGTATGACTGCCTTGCTGGTGGCGAAGCGATTGTTACAATCAGGCCAGTACAGGCGGGCTGTGGTGGCCGGAGCGGATTGTATAAGCCCGTTTATCATTGCCGGATTCAAATCTTTTCAGGCATTGAGTACCACTATTTGCAAACCATTTGACAAAGACCGGAATGGACTGAACCTCGGAGAAGGTGCTGCAACGATATTGTTAAGTTCAGAACCCGCCGGAACTTCACTGGCAGTAACAGGAGGCGCCAGCACCAATGATGCCAATCATATTTCGGGTCCGTCAAGAACCGGAGCGGAAATGTCACGGGCGATTCAGTTAGCCATGAAACAAGCGGGAGTTAGTTCCTCTGAAATTGGATTTATATCCGCTCATGGAACAGCAACTCCCTACAATGATGAAATGGAATCCAAAGCCTTTCTGCAGGCAGCGCTGGAAAAAGTACCGGCGTTTAGTCTAAAGCCGAGTTTTGGTCATACGCTGGGAGCAGCCGGTTTGATTGAGTCGGCTATTTCGCTGGAAGCATTGCAGCGGGGATGGATACTTCCTTCACCGGGTTATAGCAACCATGGGGTAACAGCACCGGTAACCATATCTACCACTTTACAAAAGGGAGTTTCCCTTCAACATTTTATAAAAACAGGCTCGGGATTTGGAGGATGTAATGCCGCCCTTGTCTTTTCCAAAACAACAACCCAATAGTAGTTTCCCATCATGAATCATTTTTCTAAAGACCGATTGACAGCAGTAGAAGCAAAAGAAGCTGCACAACGCATTGCTTTTGGTCCCGTTATGTTTCAGGCGGCACAGGCCATGCGTAAAAATGGATTACTTCAAACCATCCGGGATGCAGGAAAGGCTGGCATAACCGTAGAGGATGCTGCAGCCCGTTCCGGAATTTCTCATTATGGTGCAAGAGTATTGATGGAAGCAGGACTAGGAATGGGTGTATTTCTTTTGAATGAAGACAAATACACCATTACCAAGATGGGATTTTTTCTGCTGTCCGATCCACTTACGAATGTGAACATGAATTTTATAGATGATGTTTGTTACGACGGACTGGCATCTCTCGAGGAAAGTATTGCAACAGGAAAACCGGAGGGATTGAAAGTCTTCGGTGAGTGGAATACCATTTATGAAGCCTTGTCCAAATTGCCTCCCCAGATTCAGAAAAGCTGGTTTGAATTTGATCACTATTATTCAGATGGCTCTTTCCCGCTGGTACTGCCAATGGTATTTGCAACTGGTGTAAAAAAGATAATTGATATAGGCGGAAATACCGGCAAATGGTCTATCTCCTGTGCCCAGTATGCCCCGGATATTTATGTAACGATTATGGATCTGCCCGGACAGGTATCCATGGCGGAGGAAAAGATTAAGGCACTTGGACTGGAAGACCGGATCAAATTTCATCCGGTAAATATTCTGGATGAAAGCCAGCAGTTCCCGAAAGGGCATGATGGTATCTGGATGAGTCAGTTCCTGGATTGTTTTTCTGATGCGGAAATAACCTCGATCCTTAAGCGCTGTTACGATGCCATTGATGAAAATGGATATGTATTTATACTGGAGAATTTCTGGGATTGCCAGCGTTTCGAAGGAGCAGCCTTCAGCGTACAGATGACCAGCCTGTATTTCACTGCACTGGCTAATGGCAACAGCCAGATGTATGATTCAAAAGTGTTTAAGAAATGTATTTCAGATGCAGGATTACGTATCGAAGAGCAGATTGATCATATCGGTGAGGGAGGGCATACGCTGCTGATCTGCCGTAAATCATAAAACAGTCAACCGTTCAATCCTAAAATAATCGACGTGAAACATGTACAAACAGATGTCCTGGTAATTGGTGCCGGTCCTTCCGGTTCCGTAGCTGCCTCCATCATCAAGCAGGCCGGGTACAACGTAATCATGGTTGAGAAAATGAAATTTCCCCGCTTTGTAATTGGTGAAAGCCTTTTGCCGCGTTGCATGGAAGCATTGGAGGAGGCCGGCTTCCTGGAAGCAGTGAAAGCCAAGTCCTTTCAGCAAAAAAACGGTGCGAAATTCGTGAAGGACGGAATGATCTGTGATTATTCATTCGCCGACCAGTTTACCAAAGGATGGAGCTGGACCTGGCAGGTACCAAGAGCTGAATTTGATAAAACCCTTGCAGATTGTTGCGAAGCAATGGATATACCACTGCATTATGAAACAACGGTAACGGACATACGCTTTAATGGTTCGGATTCAGTAACAACGGTTGTGGATAAAAGCGGAGAGGAGTTTACTATCGGTGCAAGATTTATAGTGGATGGAAGCGGGTATGGTCGTGTAATTCCAAAATTATTCGGACTGGACAGACCATCTTCACTACCAGGCCGAAAAGCCTTGTTCTGTCACATGAAGGATGAGAAAAGGCTTACAGTGCACGAGCCGAACCGGATCACCATTGTTACGCATAAACCGGGTGTCTGGATCTGGGTAATACCATTTGCTTCCGGGATTACTTCTGTTGGTTATGTAGGTGATCCTTCTTTCTTTGAAAATTATAGTGGAACCAATGAAGAAGTGTACAATGCCCTGCTGGAAGATGAACCCTATCTCGCCGAACGGTTCCGTGGCGCGGAAAAGCAGTTTGAAGTGCGGGTACTGGAATCCTGGTCGGCCACCTGTGATAAATTTTATGGAGAAGGTTTTGTGTTAACCGGAAATGTAACCGAATTCCTGGATCCTATTTTCTCCTCAGGGGTTACGCTGGCAACGGTTTCCAGTCAGACAGCGGCGCACCTTGTGATTCGCAAACTCAAAGGGGAAGAAGTGGATTGGGACAAGGAATATATGGAACATATGATGCAGGGGGTGAACACTTTCCGCACCTATGTGAATTGCTGGTACGATGGTACACTGGATACCATTTTCTTTTCCAAAAATCAGCAACCGGAAATCAAAAACATGATTTGTTCTGTGCTGGCCGGGTATGTATGGGATAAAGAGAATCCATTTGTCAGAGATCATGAACGGCATGTGAGAAAACTTGCCAGAACACTGACTCTGAAACAAATACTGGAAGAAGATAAATGAGTAAGGAACAACCGGTAAACTATTGGATCACCGCAGCAGCAAAAATCCGCAAGCAGCAGGCCTTCCGGAATGAGGAAATCTTGCTGGATTTGCCGGATCTGGATGCGGATGCGTTCCTGGTGGCCTTGTACCGCAGAATTGGCATGGACTATCCTAAATGGTTTAAGATGGATCGCCTGTCGAAACTTGGAATGCTGGCAGCGGAACTTGTTTTGGGAGGGCCGGAGGGTAAGCAGGAGGAGGCCTATGGGAAGGCAATTGTATTATCCAACCGGTATTCCAGCCTCGATACGGACCGAAAGTTTGTGGAGCAACTCGGGGAGATTCCCAGTCCCGCTGTGTTTGTTTACACCTTACCCAATATTGTAACCGGCGAAATCAGCATCCGCCACGGTTTTAAAGGGGAGCAGGTCTTTTTTATTGACGATCTTTATCCTGCCGGTTTTATGGTGCAGTATATCACCACACTTTTTGAAGAAGGCAATACGGAATCCTGCCTTTTTGGCTGGGTGGATATCCTTGGCGGGCAGTACAATGCTACCCTCTACAGAGTATCCGTTCATCCGGAGGATTCAGTACATTCAAAACCATTTACAAGTAAAAACGTATATCAATATTTTGATCATGAACAGGGAGCAGTTAGTTGAAGAATTAAAACAGCAAATCATTGAGCAATTGAATTTACAGGTGCAACCGGCTGATATCGTTGCCAGTGATCCGTTGTTTAATGAAGGGTTGGGACTTGACTCCATCGATGCATTGGAGCTTATTGTACTGATGCAGCAGAAATACCGCATCAAACTGGCCAATGCAGAAGACGGACCGAAAATATTTCAGTCGGTGGATACAATGGCTGATTTTATTCTGGCCAATCAAACTCCGCAGGCAGGCTGATATGCAGCAGGCAGTTTACATAGCAGGACGTGGGGCGATTTCCGGAATCGGTAAAAATGTTCAGGAGAACCTTTTTTCATTGCGTACCGGAGCAACAGGTATTGGTCCTATTCAATACCTCAATACAGCGCATGCGGCGCAGTTTCCGGCTGGCGAAGTAAAAGCGGATAATGAAACATTGCGGGAAATGGCCGGCTGGACGGGCACTGATAGCAGGACTTCACTGCTGGGATTTATTGCAGCGCGGGAGGCCTTGCAGGAAGCGGGATTATGGGATGGAAACAGGGTGCGCAACCAGGTAAAAGGGCGGCACCTGAAAATTGGACTCATCTCCTCCACCTCCGTAGCGGGTATGGACCTTACCGAGAATTTTTTCCCCGGTTTCCTGGAAAACAGAAAAGCGGGAAAACTGCGTTTTGTTCATCAGCATGAAGGAGGGGCAACAACTGAGCGCATTGCAAGGGGGCTGGGTATCAGAGACTATATCAATACCATCAGCACTGCCTGTTCTTCCTCAGCCAATGCCATCATGCTGGGAGCCCGTTTACTGAAAGCAGGTGAACTCGATGTAGTGGTAGCAGGTGGCACGGATGCACTGAGTAAGTTTACACTGAATGGATTCAATACCCTTATGATTCTGGATCAGCAGCTTTGCCAGCCATTTGATCAGAACCGGCGCGGACTGAACCTTGGAGAAGGCGCAGGATTTGTGGTACTGGCAGGCAGTGAAATAGCCGGATTGCTGGATGCTGATTGCCGTGTAAAAGTGGCAGGATATGCAAATGCAAATGATGCCCATCACCAGACAGCCTCTTCTCCGGATGGAACCGGATCCTGGCTTGCCATGAAAGGAGCCCTTGAAATAGCAGGCATAGCACCGGAGCAGGTGGGCTATATCAATCTGCACGGTACCGGAACGCAGAACAATGATTCATCGGAAAGCATTGCCATTGAACGCGTATTCGGAAACCAGTATCCCGCCATGAGTACAACCAAAGGCTATACCGGACATACATTGGCTGCCTGTGGCGGAATCGAAGCCATTTACTCCTGTTTATCCCTGGAAGGGCAGGAACTGTTTCCCTGTTTGCGCATACAGCAGCCCGTTATTGAAGCACCTGGTGTGGTTGTAACGGAATTGCGTAAAGTAAGTGGTCTGCAGCATATCTTGTCCAATTCGTTTGGATTTGGCGGTAATTGTTCATCCTTATTATTCTCACTGACCTGATCATGTATATAAACGGAGCTTCCGCCATATCACCCATTCCGGTATTCGATGCCCAGACATCCGGTATACAATTAATTGCTGGTGAAGGCAACCTGTATGCAGCTGCTGAACCTGTTTACAGCAATCTGATTGATCCCAAACTGATTCGTCGCATGAGTCGCATAATCAGGATGGGGGTAGCTACTGCGATGGAAGCCCTTCGCCAGGCAGGCATATCCAACCCCGATGCAATCATAACCGGCACTGCTTATGGTTGCCTTGAAGACACCGGTATTTTCCTGAAACGACTGGTGGAAAACAACGAGGAAATGTTAACGCCCACTGCATTCATTCAATCCACTCACAATACAGTTGGCGCACAAGTAGCACTCCTGCTGAAATGCCATGCATATAATACTACCTATGTACAGCGGGCGCATTCATTCGAACGTTCCTTACAGGATACACGGTTATGGTTAAGCGAAAATCCGGAAGCAAAGGTGTTGGTTGGTGCTGCAGATGAACTGACGGATTACAGTTTTGCGTTGCTGGAACGGTTTGGTATGTTTCGCCACCAGGCGGGAGGCGAAGGCGCCGTTTATTTTCTGGTAAGCAGTACCACTACTGAAAAGACCTGGGCGAAGATTGAAAAAATTACTGCCCTGTTTGATCCCACGGAACAGGAATTGGAGCAAGCTGCTGCATCCATACTGGATAGAGTTGAGGGTAACGTTGATTTGTTGCTCTCAGGTGAGGAAGCCATGGATTATAACGCAGATCAATATGCGAAAATATATTCTATTGCGGGTACAACAGTACCTGTAATCAACTATAAAAAATATTGTGGAATCTATCCAACGGCCAGTGCGTTTGCCTGTTGGCTGGCAGCCTGGTGGCTGAAAGCGGGCAGTATTGAAGCTGAGGGCATAACAGTAGCTGCTCCCCGTCGAATTCTGGTATACCAGGCCGACGCATCCGGTTATCATTCATTCATTTTACTGGCGCATGCTGACCTTTAAAACAAGTTCGGTACTGGTTCTGATAGCCTTACTGGTTGTATGGTTTTTTCAGTTTCCCTGGTGGATTGGGATTGCTGTGTTTTTGGTGTATACCGGATTGCTGGTGTGGGGAAGTATCCGGGTGGATTCGCAATTTTATATGAAGGCAGTGGTAAAGGGAGCTAGGGGAGAACGCAGGATTGCGATCAGCTTTGATGATGGTCCGTTGCCGGAATATACATTGTCTGTTCTGGATACGCTTTCTGCAGCAAAGGTTCCGGCCAGTTTTTTCTGTATCGGGAAAAGGGTGCTTCAGTATCCGGAGCTGGCGCGTAAAATAGTGGAGCAGGGACATATTATCGGCAATCACAGTTTTAGTCATCATGCTTTGTTTGATCTGTATTCATCGGGCCGCATGCAGGCAGAACTGGAGCAAACCAATGCGTTGCTGCTGGAAACAACCGGAAAGCGCCCCAGGTATTTTCGTCCGCCTTATGGGGTTACCAATCCGAACCTGGCGAAAGCGGTAAAAAAAACAGGTATGACAACCATTGGCTGGAATATCCGGTCTTTGGATACGGTGGCTAAAGAACAGGATAAGCTGCTGGAGAAATTATGGAAACAACTGCAACCCGGTGCCATTGTTTTGTTTCACGATACGATGAGCATTACCGCCGGTTTGCTTCCGGAGTTTCTGGAAGGAGTAAAAAAAAGAGGATTTGAAATCGTACCCATTGATCAGCTGATTAACGAAGATGCATATGCGTAATTTATTTCTTTTACTACTTGTTTTTATAACAGTATCAGTGCGGGCACAGTATAAAGGATTTACGCCGGTGGCTGAGTTGTCAGTGTTTAAATCCGCTTTTTCTGCAAAAGCTGCCCAGGTAAATTCATTACGGGCAGATTTTACACAGGAAAAAAACCTGAGTCTGCTGGCGGAAAAAATTGTTTCAAAGGGAAAGTTCTGGTTCCGGAAAGAGGCGATGGTACGCATGGAGTATCAGCATCCCTTTCAGTACCTGATGATTATAAAGGACAAAAATATTTATATCAAAGACGGACAGAAGGAAAACAAAGTATCTGTAAGATCCAATAAACTCTTTCAAAAGATCAATCAGTTAACTGTTGATTGTGTACAGGGAACTGTTTTCAGCAATCCGGATTTTAAGGTTCGGGCCTTTGAAAACAAATCACAGTATCTGGTTGAAATGATTCCGGTTACAAAAGATATGCAGGAATTTTTCTCAACGATACTTGTAACGATTGACCGGAAAGATTATTCGGTTGCCGGTATCAACATGATAGAAAAGGGGGGAGACAATACCCTGATCAGTTTTCACAACAAGGAAATTAACCCGATAATTCCAGATGCGGTTTTCCAGCAGAAATAGTATCCTGCTATTGTTCTGGGCAGGAATGGCCCTAAGCAGTTGCCGGTCTGTATATTCAGCTTATCCGGCTGTTTCGGTTCAGCAAGACTGTTTGATGGATCTCGGGCCTCAGTTTACCAATGAATTATACAAAGCGCAGGTAGACATTACAGGTAGATCCCTGAGTGGATTACTGCTGATTAAAAAAATGCCGGATACCTCCACCCGAATTGTTTTTTCGACGGAAACGGGTGTGAAGTTTTTTGATTTTGAATTCAGGGGAAATGGTGAATTTAGGGTTATAGATATCTTAAAAAAATTAAACAAGAAGCCAGTAATAACAGCACTCAGACAGGATTTTGAACTGTTATTACTGTCAGAGAGGGGAAAAATACCCGTAATTACCCTTAGTAAGGAGGAGTACCTTTATCACGGTTATATAAAAGGCAAAAAAAGGGCCTGGTATTTGACTGATAAAAATTGTCAACAATTGGTAGGTGCTGAACTTTCTTCTACAAGAAAACCATTAGTGAGATTGAATTATTACTACCAGGGAGCTGGCAATCCGGACTCAATACGTATAAAGCACCTGAATTTTTCATTCAACATAGCACTAAAAAAATTAGAGCGATGATACTCACAGGCGAATTCTTCACCATGCATACTCTTGAAAAGGGAGATGGGATGGTCAAAGCCGCGTTGCTGTGGAATGCGGAGCATCCCATTTTTCAAGGTCATTTCCCCGGTCAGCCGGTTGTACCTGGTGTTTGCATGATCCAGTTGATACAGGAAACACTGGAGCAGGCACTTGATAAAGAGGTGATATTGGTATCCAGTTCCCAGGTAAAATTTCTGCATGTTATTGACCCCCATCAATATCCTTCAACCGATTTACTGCTCCAATACAGTGTCAATGAAAACGGCACTTACCAGGTGAGTTCCACTTTAATGAAGGAAACCACCAGTTTTATGAAGATGAATGCGGTGTTCAGCTCACCAACCTTAATCAAATAGCAGGCTATTGGAAAAGCTTTCATAAATTTGTAAAAATTTGTGTTATGCGACTGGTGAAGTACACAATGGTGATTTTAGTGTTGATGATGCTTTCCAATATGGCCGGAGCACAATGTTCAATCTGTACCAAAACCGCCCAGCAGATGGGTGAAAAACCAGCCAAAGCCCTTAATTCCGGGATCATCTATCTTGCTGCTACACCGCTGGCCCTGATGGGAATTATTGGCTATCGCTGGTGGAAATCCAACCGCGATATGTTCTAACCCCGTCTCCCTGTCTCCTTCGTCTCCTTTGTTCCCCGTCTCCTTCGTTCCCCATCTCCTTCTTCCATTCCTCCATCTTCCATTCTACCCGCCTCCTTCGTCTCCCGTCTCCTTCGTCTCCATTCCTCCCTCTTCCATTCCTCCCTCTTCCATTCTCCTTCTTTCCTTATTTTTAACAAAACACACTAACATGCGCATTATACTGCTGCTGCTGATTCCTTTTTTGTCAATAGGACAGCACCTGCCTTCCATAGAGGAGAAGACAAAGGGATTCGAAAGAAAAGAAGGATTTATTCCCTATTTCATAGATCAGGAAAATGGAAAACTATGGCTTGAAATTACTCCAGCTGACCAGGAGCTGCTATACTGTATTTCACTTCCTGCAGGATTAGGGTCCAATGATATTGGTCTGGACCGCGGACTACTTGGATCACAGCATATCATCCGGTTTAAGCGGAATGGCAAAAAGCTATTGCTGCAACAACCGAATTACGATTATCGTGCTACCAGTAAGGAGATGCTTGAGCAAAAGGCAGTGGATGAATCCTTTGCGTCTTCAGTTGTCTGGGGCTTTACCATAGAAGCTGCAACAGGTAATAAAATCCTGGTGGATGCTACCGATTTTTTACTGCGTGATGCCATGAAAGCCGGTGCCCGCATTAAGGCTGCCAAACAGGGGAATTATTCACCTGATAAAAGCAGGAGCAGCATCTATTTTGAGTCGGTTAAAAACTTTCCGGAAAACACCGAACTGGAAGCAAGTATTACGCTGGTAAACAATGATGGAGAAACCGGTCCGATGGTTCGATCCGTTGCTGCCAATGCAGATGCCATCACACTTCGGATGCACCACTCCTTTGTAAAATTACCGGATGCAGGATACCAGGCCAGATCCTTTGACCCCCGTGCCGGATATTTTCCCATTTCCTATTACGATTACAGTTCTCCTGTTTCAGAACCGATAGAAAAATATTTTATCCGACGTCACCGGTTGCAGAAAAAAAATCCACGGGCTGCAGTTAGTGAAGCGGTAAAACCGATTGTTTATTATCTAGATAATGGAACCCCCGAACCTATCCGGTCTGCGCTGCTTGATGGAGCCAACTGGTGGAATGAAGCATTTGAAGCCGCTGGATTCAGGAATGCATTTCAGGTAAAATTACTTCCTGAAGGTGCAGACCCTATGGATATCCGTTATAATATGATCAATTGGGTGCATCGCAGCACAAGGGGTTGGAGTTATGGAGCTTCGGTAACAGATCCCCGCACAGGAGAAATTATCAAAGGCAATGTAACCCTTGGTTCTTTGCGGGTTCGTCAGGATTATCTGATAGCGCAGGGATTACTGGCACCTTTTGAAAAGGGGATACCTGCAGACGATAAAATGTTATCCCTTGCATTAGCCAGACTACGTCAACTGGCAGCACATGAAGTAGGCCATACCCTGGGTATTATGCATAATTATGCGTCCAGCGTTAACAACCGTGCCAGTGTGATGGATTATCCGCATCCGCTCGTTCGGCTGACTTCAGGAGGACAGTTAGATCTGAACAATGCCTATGACACAAAAATCGGAGCCTGGGATAAACTTGCAATTGCTTATGGCTATACACAGTTTGCAGATAACAGTAATGAAACTGCAGCGCTTGATAAAATTTTACGGGATGGTGCCGCCCGGGGATTATTGTTTATTGCAGACAGAGATGCGCGTGCTCCCGGAGGATCACATCCACAGGCACATTTGTGGGACAATGGTACCGACGCTGTATCAGAGTTAAATGAAGTGATGAAAGTTCGTGCAAAAGCCATCGATGGTTTTGGTGCGAATGCAATCCGAAACGGAACTTCTATGGCCATGCTGGAAGACCTGCTCGTTCCTGTTTACTTTTACCACCGATACCAGGTTGAAGCTGCAGTGAAAGTTGTTGGGGGTGTGTATTATAGTTATGCAGTAAAAGGGGATGGCTCGCCTGCCATGAAAATGGTACCTAAAGCAGAGCAGCTCAAAGCCCTGGAAGCAATCGCTCAAACCATTGATCCATCCGCCCTGCTCATTCCCGATAAAATTCTGCAGCTTATTCCGCCAAGACCGGCCGGATACAGTTCTTCACGTGAGCTTTTTACCAAAAGAAGCGGATTGAATTTTGATCCGCTGGCCCCTGCAGAAACCGCTGCCGATTTGCCATTTTCATTTCTCTTCCATCCGGATCGGATTAATCGTATGGAAATCCAGGGACAGCAGGGGGGCTTGTCAGCAGGTGAAATGGCCGACAAACTGATTACTATAACGTTTAAGAATAACCGTAAATCCGGACTGGAAGGAATGATCCAGCAACAGACCGAGCAGGTATTGCTGACCTACCTGTTGAACTGGTCTGTCAATGAATCGCTTTCTATGCCAGCACGTGCAAGAGGTGCTGCCGTTGTGAGAGAGCTGAAAGAATGGCTGGAAGCATCTCTTAAATCAGCCACCGATCCGGCTCTGAAAGCCCATTATCAATATGCCCTTGAACGAATGAAAGCACCGGATAAAGCCAAACCCACCCAGCATGCGGTGATACCACCCGGCGCACCGATAGGATGCGAGGGAGGAAGTGAGATGTGAGATGTGAGATGTGAGATGTGAGATGTGAGACGTGTTGTTCGTCTCACATTTCACGTCTCACATCTCACCTATTTAAACTTCTGCACAAACTGATATAAATTAAACGCATGGCGTTGTTGTAAATCTTCGATCGTTTCTTTCAGGCGTTGTTTATTGACATCCTTCATGCGGTTGCGCTCAATAAGATGGTAGGCGCGTTCCGCCAGTAACCAGGCGCGCTTATCCGAAAATTCATGCCGGGCCAGGTGATCCTCAATAGCATGCAGCCAGCTGTTGATGCCCTGTTTTTGAGACGCGATGGTTTTAATTACCGGAACTTCACTGCTGTGCCGGCTGAAACTGGGAGCCAGCATCGTTCGGAGATTACGCAGGAAGATATCTGCATCCGGCCGGTCAGCTTTATTGACAATAAAAATATCCGCAATTTCCATGAGTCCCGCTTTCATGGTTTGAATCTCATCACCCGCTTCTGGTACTAAAACTACCGTAGTGCAATCTGCCAGTCCCACTATTTCAATTTCACTTTGCCCAACACCCACAGTCTCTACGAGAATATAATCAAAGGGTGTTACTTTCAGCAACTCGGTAATTTCAATAATATGCGGATGCAGTCCGCCTAAAGAACCACGGGTAGCCAGGGAACGGATATAAACTGAAGGATGATTGTACCAGCTGCTCATGCGAATCCGGTCGCCCAGTACAGCCCCCAGATTAAAGGGGGAAGAAGGGTCTACACACAACACGGCAACTGATTTTTCCTGCTGCACCAGTGCTCCGATCAGCGCATCCACCAGTGTGGATTTGCCCGCACCAGGCGGACCCGTTATACCGATTATTGGGGTAGTGTGTTGGGGTAATGCCTTTAAGAGTTCTTCATATCCGGGCACTTCATTTTCAATCAGTGAAATAGAGCGGGCAATGCTCTTAATATCGCCGTGTAAAATCTTTGACAATAAATGATCCCACATGGGATGAAGTTAGACAATCTTGAAGAACATTTTAAAACAGTACAGCCATTGCATGAGCACAGATTTTTTCTTGTAGGCGAGAAAATATTTTCGATTTTGAATATAACAGCACATGCGTCTCCAGTTACTGGCAAGATCATAATTCCGGTAGGTAGCAGCCAGTGTTTGATATACTTCCCTGGAAGACGCTTCTGTAACCGGATGTCGTTTTGATAAAAGTGTCATCCGCATCCTTGCCTTTGCCATTTGATGAAGACGATCGGTTTTTTTCCCATTCCGGATCGATTTGAATCCAATGGCCCCAATCGTATTGGCACTGTGCTGCCGGTAAAAAACAAGTGGCCGATCCACATAACGAACACCCTTTCCGGCGCTCGCATTAAAAATGATCCAGTAATCATGTGGCAGGTTGCCGGGAAATGGCAGGATTTTTTTCACCAGATCTGCTCTGAACAAAATGGAATTACCAGGTATCCAGGTGCCTGCCGCCAGGAATCTCGGATCACTGATATCTACCATATTCCGGATATCGGAAATCCGCAGGTTCAGGGATTGGTTCTCTACATCGATCAATTCTGCATCGTGATAAACCAGATCATAGCTATCAATGGCCTGCATTAGTTGAGAGATTTTATCCGGCTGCCAGATATCGTCCTGATCACAGGTGGCGATATAACTGCCACTTGCCAGGGATATCGCTTTTTCAAAATTTTTAACATATCCGAGATTTTTATCGTTGGTCCAGACCTTCATATGCGAAAATCGACCGGCGTATTCTTTCAGCAGGGCCACCGTTGAATCAGTGGAACAATCGTCGACGGCAATTATTTCAAAATTCCTGAAATCCTGTGCCAGCAAGCTGTTCAGCTGCTGTTCCAGAAACCGTGCTCCATTATAGGTAGCCAGAACGATCGATACAAGTGGTTTTTGAATGCCCATTTGTGTTTAATATTGTTAGGATTAACTGTATGACAAATTTTGTTCCCATATTTCCCTTAAGCATTGTTGTTTATCCGGGCGAACAGGTAAATCTCCATATTTTCGAGCCCCGGTACAAACAACTGATCCAGGAATCTGTGGCCGGGAATAAACTTTTCGGTATCCCCACCATACTGGAGAATAAACTGAGTGAATGGGGTACCCTGGTTAGGGTGAAGCAGGTTAGTAAAGTTTACGAGAACGGGGAGATGGACATTGAAACTGAAGGACTCACGGTTTTTAATGTGCTCGAAGTGGTAAAATCCATACCGGATAAATTATATAGTGGTGCTATCGTGCATTACCCTAAAAATGTGGAGGGCCGAGGCAGTCCGGAATTGATGCGGAAAGTAATCAACGGTATCCGGGAATTGCACCAGTTGCTGAAACTCGAGAAAAACTTCAAAAAACCGGATGATTTGCTGGTAAGTTATGATGTAGCACATCATGCCGGGCTCTCTATTCAGGAAGAATATGAATTACTCGGACTACTGCATGAATTGCAGCGGCAGGAATACCTGAAACGCCATCTCACCAAAGTGCTGCCCGTACTGGCTGAAATGGAACAACTCAAGGAAAAAGTAAAACTCAACGGCCATTTTAAAAACCTATCTTCGCTCGATTTTGAGTTGTAAATCCAGCGAAATCCCTTATGGCGCGCATTACGCTTTGTTTTGATTTTGGAAATACCCGGCAGAAAATGGCCATTTTTACAGATGGCGAATTTTCAGGCATCCGCTTACTGGAGAGTCTGGAGCCTGCGGCGATAACGCCCCTGCTGGAAGAGTTTCCGGCAGCCAAAATCATCCTTTCCTCAGTCATTAATCACCCGGTTGAACTGGAAGAACTCCTGGCTAAAAATCCAGGTTTTCACAAGCTTTCGCACCTGACCCGCCTGCCTTTTACATCCCCGGTTGGCAAACCGGAAACGATCGGGGCCGACCGGCTGGCCATCGTAGCAGCAGCTGTGAACCTGTTTCCGGATAAGAATAACCTGGCCATCGCGCTGGGTACCGCCATCACGTACAATTTTGTGAACCGGAACCATGAATTCCTCGGCGGTGGCATCTCTCCCGGAATGGAAATGCGGTTCCGGAGTCTGAAAGACTATACGGCCCTGCTTCCCCTCGTAAAAGAAGACTGGAATTTTCCGCTGGTCGGGTATGATACTGTTACCAACATTACCAGTGGCGTTATCCTGGGAATGGCTAAGGAAATTGATGGATTTATCGATGCGTATAAAGAACGGTACGGGAACTTTAACGTGCTGTTAACCGGGGGTAATTCGGGCTATTTTGTCCCCCACTTAAAAAACAAGATATTTGCCGACCAGAATTTAATCTTTAAAGGACTGTATGCGATCAGTGAGTGTAATTAAACAACCAATAAACCTTCTGCTTTTAACCGTACTGCTGTTTTGTGGGATGGTAACCAATGCCCAGGAAAACTCGCCGTACTCCCGTTATGGCTGGGGCAATCTGGTTCCTTCCACCCCGATCGTGACCCGTGGAATGGGCGGACTAACAACCGCTTATGTCGATTACGATGAGCGGTTTGATGTTAAACAGGGTCTTCCCCGTTACCTGAAACCCCAATCCATCAATTTTATGAACCCCGCTTCTTACGCCCGTTTGAGGACAACCTCCTTTGACCTGGGTTTTGAAGTGGAAAACCAGGTATTGCAGGAGCAGAATGTAATTGAAAAATACAAGGCAACTTTTGCCAATATTTCCTATCTCCAGTTGGGTGTTCCACTTAGCCGGAAACGCAATTTCTCGATGGTACTCGGGCTGCGTCCGATCAGCCGCATCAATTACCAGATTCAGTCTTTCAACCGGGAAATCAATCCCGAAACGGGAAGCAGTATCGACTCTACGCTTACTGTCTACCAGGGAAAGGGTGGATCCTACCAGGCTTACCTGGGATTGGGTAAAGGGTTCGGAAATTTCAGCATTGGTGCTAACCTCGGCTATTATTTCGGTACCAAGGATTTCGGTACCCGCAAATCCTTCATCAACGATAGTGTAGTCTATTACAAAGGGAATTATCAGACCAAGATCAATTTTGGCGGTCTCTCACTGAATACCGGAATTCAATACCGGGCCAAACTCAGCAAGGATATCAGATTGGTATTGGGAGCAGCAGCCACGTTCTCCAGTGAATACAATGCGAACAAGGATATTATCCGCGAAACCTTCGAATACGATGCTTCCGGAGGAACCTTTATCCGGGATTCCGTTTACCGCGAAGAGGGTGTTCGGGGAACCGTTATTTTTCCTTCTACCTATTCCGGCGGTTTCACTATAGAACGCCAGGACAAATGGATGGTGGGTGCTGAATATTCCACTACATCCTGGGATGATTTCCGGCTATATGATGCAAAAGACTCTGTTGGATCAACGTATATGTTCCGTATCGGTGGTCAGTTTATTCCAAGCGCCTACGGCTCCAATTACTGGGGTCGGGTTACTTATCGCGCGGGTTTCAACTATGGAACAGATTATATCCGCTATGGTGGTGAGGAATTGAAACAGTACAACATTACTATGGGCTTTGGTTTACCCGTGCGTCCCAACCGTTTTAGTAATCAATATACCATGCTAAACCTGGGACTGGAATTCGGAAGACGTGGAACACCTGTAACAAGACTGCAGGAAAACATGTTCCGGATTTCACTGGGTGCTACCCTGAGTGATCTCTGGTTTGTGAAGCGTAAATATGATTAAGGTTTTGCACGATACCGGCATTTCAAAATTAACAGCACTGTTGGGGTGCTGTCTTTTTTTTGTGCTGTTGCTAACTGCCTGCGAAAACAGCCAGGAAGAGCTGGCAGCCCTTTCCAAAAAGCGGATTGCTGTGGAAGAAGCCAAATCGATTGAAAGTTATCTCAGCCAGGGAGGCAAAATGAAAGCTAAATTGACGGCACCGGTGATGAATCGCTATCAGACAGACTCTCCCTACATAGAATTTCCAAAAACCCTGCATGTAGATTTTTACAATGATAGTCTGCAGGTACAGAGTGAATTGTTTTCCAAATATGGCCGTTACCGTGAAAAAGAAGAGAAGGTTTTTCTCCGGGATAGTGTTCTTGTTTACAACAACCGGAAAGACACCCTGAAATGTGAGGAATTGTGGTGGGATCAGAACCGGGAGATGTTTTACACCGACAAGGAAGTGGAGATTCATCAGCCGGATAAGATAATTTATGGAAAAGGACTGGAAGCGGATCAGTCGTTCAATTGGTACCTGATCAAGCAAATAACGGGACAGGTAATGGTTCCCAAAGGTGGGTTCGGTCCGGCACAACCAGTTGATTCAACTGGTGCTGCTGCGATTGATTCAACTGCGGGAAGACCGCTGCCTGCTTCCAGGCCGGCACCCGCCGCTCCTGCTCCACCTGCCCGAAGAGACAGTTTGCAAATCAAACAGCAATGATATATCGTCGCATGGGCCGAACCGGCCTTCAATTAAGTGCTTTGAGTTTCGGAAGCTGGGTCAGTTTCCACAAACAGATTGGTGATGCTACTGCGGATGAACTGATGAGCTTCGCTTACGATCAGGGCATTAATTTCTTTGATAATGCAGAAGGCTATGCGCTTGGTGAAAGTGAAAAAATGATGGGAAGGGTGCTGAAGACGAAAGACTGGGAGCGTAGTTCCTATGTATTGTCGAGCAAGGTATTTTTTGGCTGGCGGAAGGAGAACAAACCCAATCAGACTGGTTTAAGCCGAAAGCATATCGTGGAAGCCTGTCATGAAGCATTGGAACGCCTTCAAACGGATTACCTTGATCTTTATTTCTGCCATCGTCCGGATCCGGCAGTGCCGATAGAAGAAGTGGTATGGACCATGCACAACCTGATTTTGCAGGGGAAAGTGCTGTATTGGGGTACCAGTATGTGGAGTGGTGCTGAAATCATGGAGGCCCATCGCGTAGCACAGCAATACCGGCTGATCGGTCCGGTGGTGGAACAGCCACAGTATAACCTCTTTGAGCGGACGAAGATGGAACTGGATTATCTGCCTGTTTTTCAACATGTTGGAATGGGGACGACGATCTGGAGTCCGCTGGCGGCAGGTTTTCTAACCGGAAAATACCTGCAGGGAATGCCGGAAGGCAGTCGTTTGGGGCTGGAAGGATTTGAATGGCTGAAGGATCGCTGGCTGCAGGAGGAAAAAATCGCGAAACTGAAGAAGCTGAATGAGCTGGCTGGAGAATTAGGGGTTTCATTGGGTAATCTGGCCATCGCCTGGACCCTCTCCAATCCAAATACCAGCACCGCAATCCTGGGGGCAACCCGCAAAGAACAGCTGATTGATAACCTCAAATCCCTGGATGTATTACCACTGCTAACGGCTCAGGTGCTTACCCGGATCGACGAAATCATGGGGAATAAGCCCTTTCTCAACCTCGCCTAACCCACCCGACCGGTGCCACCCGACCGGTGAGCAAATAAAAAACCCGATGCAATGGACTGCATCGGGCTTTTAATTCTTTGTACGTTCAGAACCAACGGGTCTCGGCCATCGATAGGTACAAATTTTTTTCAGGACGTGGTCATTCT
>CAZJNY010000018.1:0-16616 GCA_964547405.1 uncultured Flavihumibacter sp.
CCGGAATTCATGAAGCGGTTGAGCTTCGGGACAACGACAAGAAAAAATATGTAGGTAAGGGTGTTTTGAAGGCGGTGAAGAATGTGAATACAGTAATTGCTGACAAACTCCTGGGATGGGATGTATCCGATCAGGCTGGTCTGGATAATCTGATGATTCAGCTGGATGCAACACCCAATAAGAGCAAACTCGGCGCAAATGCAATGCTGGCTGTATCTATGGCTGCTGCCAAAGCTGCTGCTATCGAAGCCGGACTTCCATTATACCGGTACATCGGTGGAACCAATGCCAAAACATTGCCGGTTCCCATGATGAATATTCTGAACGGGGGTGCGCATGCAGACAATAAAATTGATTTTCAGGAATTCATGATCATGCCCGTTGGAGCGGCTGATTTTTCTGAAGGATTACGCTGGGGCGTTGAAATTTTCCACACCCTCAAATCCGTGCTGAAGAAAAAAGGATACAGCACCAATGTGGGAGATGAGGGCGGCTTTGCTCCGAATATCCAGAGTAATGAAGAAGCGATCGAAACGGTGCTGGAATCGATTTCAGCAGCCGGTTACAAAACCGGATCACAGATTATGATTGCCATGGATGCAGCCAATTCTGAATTATGGGATGCAAAATCCAAAAAGTATATTTTCCATAAAAGCGATGGCAAAAAAATGAGCCCGGATCAACTGGTAAAATACTGGGAGAGCTGGGTGAAACAATATCCTATCGCTTCTATTGAAGACGGAATGGCAGAAGACGACTGGAATGGCTGGAAAGCATTAACTGAAGCAGTGGGCACCAAATGTCAGCTGGTTGGGGATGATCTTTTTGTTACAAATGTTACCCGTTTACAGCAGGGAATCGACAAAAGCATCGCCAACGCCCTGCTGGTAAAAGTAAATCAGATTGGAACCATTACTGAAACCATCAATGCCGTTACACTTGCGCAGCATAACGGGTATAATACCATTATGAGTCACCGCAGTGGTGAAACAGAAGATAACACCATCGCTGATCTGGCAGTTGCCCTGAATTGCGGACAGATTAAAACAGGTTCTGCAAGCCGCTCTGACCGGATGGCCAAGTATAACCAACTGATCCGCATTGAAGAAATGCTGAATGAAACAGCGATCTATCCGAAAAATCTTAAATTCGGTAAATAATAGCCTGAAACAGACGGGTAGCCAAACTATCCGTCTGTTCCTTACCCATGCAGCAATTATTCTCCCATATCCCTTCCTTTCTCAGGAATAAATATACCCTGGCGATATTGTTATTTGCTGTGTGGATGGTTTTTTTTGATGACCGGGATATCATCACCACGCATTTCCGGTACAAAAAAGAACTTCGGAATCTGGAAGAAAGCAAGGAATACTATCAGCAACAGATTGCTGAAACCAGGAAAGAGCTGGAGCAGTTGAAAAATGACCCTCAGACTCTGGAACGCTATGCACGCGAGAAATATCGCATGAAGAAAGCCGAAGAGGATCTGTATATCATTGAAGATCAGTGATATATATAATCTTCCAGGGCAAACTGGAAGATCCCCTGAATACCTCGTAGAAACTCTTCGAAAAAAATGTAAAATTATTTTTAGCGCATCGCAATAATCTATTTATAACGATCGTTAAATAGACGGACGAAACCCCGGACTGGACCCCGGGTAATTTAATTACTGGACAAAAATGGTTTGCTTATGTCAATCTTTACACAGGAAGATTTACTACTTTATTTGTACAAAGAGACTTCCGCACAACAAAACACGTTAATCGAAGCCGCACTTCAACAGGATTATGAACTCCGTCAGAGTTTGGCTACCTTGCAGGAATCCATCCAATTACTCGATCAGCCTTCCGTAGCACCCCGTACTGAGGTGGTATTGAACGTACTGAATTATGCGAGAGAAGCGGTGGAAACCGGAGCATGACGATTAAAGAACGGTACTCAAAAGTAATAGCGTATTTTCAACAACAGGCCCCCGAGGCTGAAACGGAATTATTGTATGATAATCCGTTCCAGTTATTGGTGGCCGTTGTTTTGTCTGCCCAATGCACGGATAAGCGGGTCAATCTTACCACACCAGCCCTCTTTGAACGCTTTCCGGATGCGGCTTCACTCGCCAATGCCAGCGTGGAAGAAGTATTCAGGCTGATTAAAAGCATTTCTTATCCAAACAATAAGGCAAAACACCTGGTCGGACTCGGGAAAATGCTGGTAGAGCAATTTGACGGAAAGGTTCCCATGACGGTGGAAGAATTAATCCGCCTGCCGGGTGTGGGAAGAAAAACCGCCAATGTAATTACCTCAGTTGTAGATGCACAGCCCAATATGGCGGTGGATACCCATGTATTCCGGGTGTCTGCCAGACTGGGCCTTACAAAAAATGCCAAAACTCCTCTGGCTGCTGAGAAACAATTGATTCGACACCTTCCAAAAGAACTGGTCCATATCGCTCATCATTGGCTGATCCTGCATGGCAGGTATGTTTGCACTGCGAGATCTCCGCACTGTTCCAACTGCGGACTAACAGACTGCTGTGCTTTTTACAAAAAGAAATAAGCAAATCAACCAATCAAAAATACTCATGGTAAATGGGTAGTTTAGGTGCTAATCTGTATAAAAAACTACTGTTTACTCATCGAAAAAAGACGACCGTTTATCGAAGCGGTAAAATTCAAGTAATTGAAATACAGTTAATTAGTGACTATAGTAAGATTACTATAGGGTAAATTCAGCAGCATTTACCTTGCATCACAGCATAAAAGCATCTACTTTTCGTTTTAGTTATAATCCGCATTCTGTTAAAAACGAAAAAGTACCCCTTATGAACACTAAGCTCTACGTAGCTGGAATTAGCGGCTGTCTGCTATTGCTGTTGGCAATATATCAGCCGTTCGTTCGATTCACTTCTAAATCCGTTGCTCAATCTACAGAAGATTTGACCGCAGGCCGTACTGTGCTGAATTACGAGCAGGCTGCCATACCGGGCCTGGAAGTAAAAACACCGGCAAAAGTGGCCATAGTAAACAAGGCAGCTGTTGCTCAAATCAAAAGGAATCCAAAGAAAATCAAAGCTGTGCTGGCTAAAACCAGCCCGAAAGCAAAAAATATCAGCGAAATCGAACCTGTTGCCAGGCAATCGGAAGAAATGGTGGCGGGTCTGATAAAAAAGGAAGCGGAGGGGGATAACCTGCATCCGTATGTAGCTACCAGCAAGAATGCAAGTCGCCGGGTAAAAAACAAACCTCCCCGTCCCGAAGTGGAAATGCCGGAAGAAGTACTGGTGAATGCCAGCCCTAACCGTCCGGGAAGAACAGTTATCAACTATGACAGTGAAGAAACGGTGGTTAATACATCGTATAAAGCAGAAGCGGAAAAAACTGTTGGAGCAGCCAAAGATCGATTCCCTCATGGAAATGAAAGCACTGAAAATGTTCGTGTAGAAAGCGGAGCAGAAGCGGCAATAGCGGTTGCTAAGGTTGAGAAGAAGGAAAAAACCTATAGTTTTCGCGGTAAAACAGATGTTAAGACGAGTTTGTATAAATATATCCCTCCGTTCTGGGATGGATTTTCACCCGAAATCGGAAATGAATCCGCCGATCGTACGGATGTGATCCAGAAGGCCAAAAAGCTGGCGGCCATGGCGAATAAGGGGGATTACAATAATGAATATGCATTCCTGGTTGATATGAGTGTGAAATCCAACAAGTATCGCTTTTTCATAGTAAACCTGAAAACGATGCGGATCGAAAAGAGTGCACTGGTTGCACAGGGCAGAGGCAAGGAAAATCTCAACCTGGATAAAGAATATTCCAACAAGCCGGGTAGCAACTGTAGTTCCCTGGGCGTATATAAAGTGGGCAAATCCTACCAGGGCGATTTCGGACTTTCTTATCGCCTGCACGGCCTCGAGTCTTCCAACAGTAATGCCTTGAAACGTTATATCGTGCTCCACGCAATGGGAACAGTTCCGGATATTGAAACTAATTTTCCCATCTGGCAGAGCGAAGGTTGTCCTTCGGTAGCGCCAAAAATCATGGAAAAGCTGAGCAGTATGATCGACAGCAGCAAAAAGCCTATGTTGATGTGGATGTATGACGACACCTATATCCCGGTGATGTAGAATTGGTTAAATTTGTAGTCCCTTGCATTAAGGCAACGGTCAATAAAATGGAACCCAATTATTTCGGGGAACAGGAAATTCAATCAAGATTATCCTTTGCCCCCCTGGTAGATGCCTGGGCTAAAACTGCTGCTGAGGGCAGGCCTGGTACCCGCAAGCTCTATCAAACTTTACTGGATCAGATTAAAAGGCATCCGGAACTTCTGGAGCCGATATATGATATCTCAATTTTAAAAGAACACGAGGAATGGGTAGACATGCTGATGGCTACCCTTTTCCCTGTTTCCTACTCCGATCAACAGGATCTGTACGGAGTTGGCCTTCCCTTTGGCAGGGACATCATCTATTCAAGCAGGCGTTTTCGCGAAATTTTTCTTGACGCATCCGGACAATTGAACGCTATTCCCGAGGAGGTTGCCACACAGCATCTGGAGGAAGAAAAATGTGCTACTGCCTATAAGCTGATTCTATCCCAGTTATACGGGCAAAATATTGATGGCAATATTACCAGCATCATTCGTTTGCCAAATCCGAAAACCGGACTGGATATTTATTATGAGCTGGATCTGGATACAACATTTATCAGGGTGTATGTCAATGGAGAATTACCGGATATTTCCGGTCTGCCCCAGTGCTGCAACGTAACTGATGTGCTGCAACAGGAGACCCTGCAAAAAATTTTCCCGCTGGATAAATTCCGTTTTGAGGGCATTACTGTAGTCCGGATAAAGGATGTTACCCATCGTGAAGTCATCAATTCCATCAAAAATATTTTACTGGAACAGCACGGCTTTGGTGAAAATCAGATATTCTTTCAACTCGAGCGACAGGTGCAGGCATTGTTGGGAATTCCATCGCTGAAAATGGGAATTACCCCTTTTTTCCGGGTGAATGATCACCAGATTGTTGCAGATCAGTTTACGCATCACAGCCTGTTGTTGAAATCAGATGGAATACAGAATGGAACAGATAATCTGTGCAGGATATTTCAGGAACTCTTTAAGGAAACAGATCAGCCATTGTTGATCCCTGGCATAAATGAGGATTGGCTGGAACGATTTCCAATGCTTGTAAACCTGACCACGCAGGGTTATCAGAATGCCGCTTTTTTTCCCCTGAAAAGTCTGGGAAAACTAATTGGAATATTAACGATTGCTCATAAGGAAGCGAATACCATCATTCATCATCACCTGAATGATGCAGCGGAAGCCATTCCGCTTTTTGTGCTGGCAATGGACCAGGCTGCAGAAACACTCGACAATGAAGTAGACAAGGTAATCAAACAGCATTTTACGGCAGTACAAAGCTCGGTGGAATGGAAGTTTACGGAAGCGGCTCTCCAATTCATTGCAACCAAAGCCAAAGGGGGAAAGGCGAAAATTGAGCCGATAGTTTTTGACCAGGTATTTCCGCTGTATGGTGCCATTGATATCCGTAATTCATCCATAGAAAGGAACCATGCCATTCAGCAGGATTTGCTGGAGCAGTTGAAATATGCAGGTGAAGTTGTTCGGCAGGCAAGGGAAAAGACCAGTATGCCCCTGCTGCAGGAAGTAGCCTACCGGATTGAAAAATACAGTTATAATGTTTCCAATATCCTCTTTTCCGGAGATGAGGTAATCATTGATCATTTTCTCCGCAATGAAGTAGTGGAACTCTTTGAACACCTGCGAGTATTATTGCCGGATCTTGGTTCCTTTATCGATGGCTATTTTCATGAAATAGATCCTTCCCTCCGGCTGAAAGTAACGCACCGGCATGAGTTTGAAGAAAGCATCACCATTATAAATCAGGAATTGGCCCGCTTTATTGATTCGGAGCAGGAAGTGGCACAACGAATTTATCCGCATTATTTTGAGCGATTTGTTACCGATGGCGTAGATTTCAATATGTATATCGGGCAGTCCATCACGCCGGATAAACCCTTTGACACGTTTTATCTGAAAAATCTGAAAATGTGGCAACTCACCACCCTGACTAAAGCAGCCAGGATGGCTAACCAGCTTCAGTCGAGGATGAGTAATCCTTTAAAAACGACCCAGCTTATTCTTGCACACAGTGTTCCCATTTCCATCAGTTTCAGAACTGCAGAACGGAAGTTTGATGTGGATGGTGCCTATAATATCCGATACGAAATCATCAAGAAGCGAATTGATAAAGTGCATGTGAAAGGTAGCAATGAGCGCCTTACACAACCCGGTAAACTGGCCATCGTTTTTTCGCAATCGCGCGAAGCTTCTGAATACCTTGATTACATTGAGTTTTTGCAAAACCAGCGCATGTTATTGCACGATCTGGAACAACTGGAACTGGAAGAACTTCAGGGAGTTATTGGTCTTAAAGCATTGCGGGTAAGCATCAATATGGAACCGGATGAACCCGAAACAGAGGAAACTAAACCGGAAGTAATTGAGATTGTTCAGAATTGAAAACCAAGACTGACAAAAGGCAATCCCCCTTCTTCTGACTGACCATAACAGGCTGCCAATACAAACCGGTTGGCCGGTGCAAGCCAGATGCCTGCCCCATACCCCAGGTGCCAGCGCCTGGAATCTTCCGTATGCCACCAAACCCTGCCCATATCCTGAAAAAGTAGCAGGCCAATGGTACCCGGTAACAAATAACCCCTCAACTCAGTCAGGCGGATTCGCAAATCAAGGTTGTTGAAGAAGCGCTTGTCGCCTGCAAATCTGAAATTCCTGTATCCACGCAGGCTTTCATTGCCCCCAAGGTATTGTGCCTGGAAAAATTCATAGTGTCCATAATTGCGACCTCCTCCAATTCTTCCAGCCAGTACCAGTTGGTTAGGTGCAATAAGACTTACATAGTAGGAGAGGGTGGATTCCCACTGCGTAAAGGATCGCGCGGCCCTGCTGACACCATTCATCCATCTGGCTGTATTCACCCAATGCACACCTCTTGTAGGCGCGGTTTGGTTATTTCGGGTATCCAATACCGTTTGTGCCTGTATTCCCAGGTATGTTTTTTTCTGCTTCAGCAATTCCTGATCGAGCCCGCTTTCCGGCTTTGTTATAAATCGGTTGGCATTATCGTCGTAGTCTATCCAGTAATGCTGAAAAACCGGACCTGCATTTAATTGAAGCGAAGGTACAGGGTGATATTTAGCGAGTGCCGCCAGTTCAAACAGGCTGAAACGGGATCGGTAATAGGTTATGTTCGTCTGCTCGTTTTTAATAAACCTGGTCTGGTTCCCAAAGCCGAAAAAATTTCTGGTATTATTCGGTGCTTTCAGATTGGCATAAAAACGAAAAGCCGGCGCATCAAAAATATAGCGAAACTGATAGGCACCTGTAGCCACTGCGTAATAGGCATTAAACTGATGCTGCCAGGCATAAGGTTCTTTCCTGAATCGGTGATGGGTAGATCGCACGCCGGCCCCCAGAAATACACCGTCATCTCTGTTGTAGGAAGCCAGCAGTAGGGGCATGGTTATATTATAGCGAAAACTTTTGCGGTTATAACTATGCACAGATGGATGCTCCGAAAATCTTTTTATTGCTTTACCGGCGCCGGTTCGTTTATTTTCTTCCTGGTAACTATCGTACCATTTTACTGCTGCTTTCCGGTTGCCTGTTTGATTCAGTACCAGGCTGTCTTTTCCTTCGCCACTGATAATCCGGATAAGAAATTTTTTTGGCATTGCACCGCGAATACTGAAAACATCACCGCCTTTTAATCCGTATAACCGGAGTTCCTTTGTTACTGAAGGATCAATTCTTTGTTCCGATAGTTTATCAGATGGCTTTCCTTCTTTATTGATATCAAAAATGGTCAGTTTCAACTCGCCATCTTTTTTCCAGTCCAGTTCGAACCAGTCTTTTTTGTTAGACCCGGCTATATCCATGGTTTGATGGAGAAAGGACTGGTAGTGCAGCACCTCATTTACAAAAATTAGTTTTCTCTTTTTCAGTGTTTGGGCAATCCTGCCTGCCTGCATGGATTGAATCTGGCCGGGCTGTGCTGCCAATGCGCGATCAATAACTGTATCTGACAATTCCTGTACCAGGCTCTTCGCCAGCTTTTCCCAGTCGGATCTGCTTGTCCGGTTTAAAAAACTGCGATCAAAAAATCGGGCGTTGTAATTAAAGCGGTTGATGTTTTCTGCCTTCACATCAAATCCCTGAAATTTTGGCAAGAGCCAGGATCTGCTGATCAGCCAGGGAATCCATCCCTTGTTGGTAAAAAATGCCTGGTCGCGGTCCCGGGGAATGGGAAAATACCGGCTTCCTTCTTTTGTTTTGATACGACCCCATCGCCACTGGTCATCGTGCCGGTCAAAATCCATTATAAACATATCCAACAGCCGGGCTTTTAATACTGCCTGCTGGTCGACAATGAAATCATTATCTTTTTCCAGTGCTTCCAATACTTTGTCAGTGCTGTAGGTTTTAGAAAGCTGATCAGGTTCCCGGGGTTCGAACAGGTATAATTTATTTCCAAAATCAGCCTGGTATAAGCCCAGTGCCGGATCATCGGGAAGGAATACCAGCCTGGGTTCGGTATGCGGTATTCCTGCTGCCGTAGCAAGGGCAGGAACCGACAGGGCCGCGAAGGGATAGGAAGCTGAAATGCCATCAACGATCGCATCCTTTACAAAGGTCTGACGGAGTTCTTCCGGAAGTGTTTTATCAGGATATTTTTCGATACTTCTCAGTACATATTCCCGACCACTGCTGTCTTCCAGCCGCAGCGAGCGGCTTTGCATGCCACCTCCTCTTTTTGTTGGATGAAGTCCGCCTTTGAAATTGGCTATCAATAAGACCGGAACTGTTACCGGAGTGGTCCATTCCTGTCTGTAATTGGAACCAAAAACGGTTTGTTTCAAAGCATGGGCCCTGAAATAAGGTGCAGCAGCAAGGGTTATGGAATCGGGCCATTCCTTAGTACTCCTTTGCTGATCTGCAGGTATGGTTGTTTCAGCAAACCCGATCAATTGTTTGTACACTTCCTGGTGAGCACCAGTGGTTGCTTCGACCAATACCAGTTGCAGTGTTCCGTTTGTTAACAGCTGCAGTTTTGCATAACCGGTGGTGGAGAAGCTGGTACGCTCCGGTGTATTTTTCCGATGCCGCGTGGCTTTTGATCCTGCCCCACTTACAACATAGTGTTGCTTATTAAGCAGGATATGTTGCAAGCCGTGTTCATGTCCCGCGAATCGAATTACTCGTCCATGCTGACTCAATAAGGAGTCAACGCGACCAGACATGCTTTTATAGGCCGGGTGTTTATTGTCCTGGATATTCCCGAAACCTCCTCTTATGAGAGGATAAAGAGATCCAATCAGGGGTAGCGGAACAAAAAGTCTGGGATTTATTTCAGTTAATGGGAAGATGTGCTGTTTGAATTGATAATAACCCCCATGAATACCCGAAGAAACGAAGGGGTGATGGGTCATAAAGAGAATGGTTTTGTCCCTGTTCCGATACAATAGTTCCTGCAGACGGAATAACACTTCGTCTTCTGTTTTACAATCACAATCGCTGGTGATTCCTGGTTTATCCCCTGGCTGCAACCACCACTGGCTGTCCATGATAATGGCCGTGAGTTGATCATTGAGTTGTCGTTCTTCCGGGCCCGGACAACCATCTGCCGGAAGAAAATCAAGCCCGGGCTGGTTGAGGTTTAAAATATAGTCGCCCTGGTTTTTGATCTGCTGCCATCCGTTTTGCTGACCCTTTGCCCAATCGTGGTTACCGGGTATAAAATAAACCTGTTCAGCCAACAGCAATCCGGCTTTCCATTGTGTATCGAGCAGGGCTTTTGCTTTGGTGTAGGTTCTGCTGTTTTCATCCGGGAGACCTGCCGGGTAAATATTATCTCCCAGAAAAAATAAAGCGGCAGCTTTCCTGTTGGATGATTGCTGTGCACGCAAAAGATTATCCAAAACCGGATGCTTCCCATTGGACAATTCACCGGCATCACCGATAAACAGTATTTCCTGAACAATGGAGTCCGTTTGAGCAGAAGCCAACAGGTAACCAAACATTAACAGGCAAAGCAACTGCAGCCTGAGTGAAGTTCGCTTCATCTTTTTTCGGTTTGGGTGGTGATCCCGGTAAGCAGGGGGTCAAAGGCGAAATAAAGCAGCGATGCTTTTGACTGCCGGCCTTCATTGGATATATAGAGATCTCCACCCGGACTGAAGCAAAGGCCTTCGGGTTGCTGAAAAAGATCAGGGTTTAAGCCATAGACTGCTTCGGGTTTACCTTCCCTGGTACAGACTGCCAGCATTTTTGCGGTTGAGGATAATAAAAACAACTTGCCGGTAACAGGATGAAATGCTGCTGCGGATGGCTGAAATTCGATGGTGTCATCTTTACCAAGCTGGCGAAAGATTTCCCAGCCGATTTGCATGACTGGCTGTTCCTCCAGCTGATGTGTGTCGAGGTTAAATGCCCAGACAGTTACAACAGGCTCCTGCTTTCCGCAGTTTTTACAAATAAGCAGCAACCGGTTGTTTGTATCGTCGTAGCAGATGCTTTCAAATTCTGTATGCCTGCTGAACTGAAGCGGATAATCTGCCAGTTGCTGACCGGTGCGACCGTCGAGCAGAAAAAGGCTGCCATCGCTTCTGATAACATAATAACCTTCCGGGGTGCGGGCGATGTCTTCATAATCACCCTTTTTACCAAAGCTAAGGGTATTGATTTTTCCGGTTGCCGTGGTGAGCAGGAACAGTTTTCCCTGTTCATCATTTATGGCAACCAGTTGATCCTTGCTGTGAAAACTGATACCCGATATTTCACGCAATGACTTTTTCAGCAACAGTGTACTTGTAGGTTGATTCGGGTAGCCGGGAATGGAGGGAAAAAATGAAATGCCGCTGAGTTGATTACAGGATATAAATCCCGCGACCACCAAAATCAGTAATGCTATATTCCTTGTAACCAGGCTGACCATAACTGCAAGTTACTTTGACCTGAGATTCAATGCTTGATTTACGTTAATTTAGTTTAATAATGAGCTACATGGATCCAAATGCAGGCATTCTTGATAAGGCAGCAAAGCAGGTTCGGCAACACTTTGAAAAAAATGTTCCGGCATCGCTTTATTTTCATGATCTCCATCATACCCTGCAGGTTGTAGAAGCATCTCTTCAGATTGCTCCATCGATACCATTGTCGGCAGAAGACAGGCTGGCATTGGTGCTGGCTGCCTGGTTTCATGATACCGGGTATAGTGTGCAATACGAAGGGCATGAACTTGCCAGCACGGAAATCGCGGCCCGCTTTTGCAGGGAACAGGGCTTATCAGAAGCATTAACGGATAAAGTAAACGCCTGTATACTGGCAACCCGGATGCCACAATCGCCAGCCAGCCCTATAGAACAAATCATCTGTGATGCGGATATGTCGCACCTCGGTTCTGGACATTATCCGGAGGAGAGTAAATTGCTCAGAAAGGAAATCAATACGGTATTTAATAAGGACATCAGTAAAAAAGCATGGCGAAGAACCAATATCCGCTTCCTTCAGGAACATGCTTATTTTACCGAATATGCACGTACTCATTTTGAGCCGGTAAAGCAGGCGCACCTAAAAGCCTTACTGGAAAAAGAAGCGGATGCGAAAGGCGAAACGGTGGTAACACCGCTGGGAAAAATTGAAGATGTGCCGGCATCATCCGAAACAATTATTCCGGAAAAAGAAAAAAAGCAGGTTGATAAAGCCGGACAGACAAGAACCGACAGAGGCATTGCAACGATGTTCCGGATCATGAGTGAAAATCATGTGAGTCTTAGCCAGATGGCAGACAGCAAAGCCAACATAATGATTTCAGTGAACACCATTGTATTGTCTATACTGGTTTCTGTGTTGCTGGGAAAGCTTCAGTATTATCCTCAGTTTATTCTGCCAACGGCTATACTGGCACTTGTATCGCTGACTGCGGTAATTTTTGCCATTCGTGCAACCCGGCCAACCGTTACCGGTGGGGTTTTTACAGAAGAAGAGATCCGGCAGAAAAAGGCCAACCTCCTGTTCTTTGGTAACTTCTTCAAAATGGAACTGAAGGAATATGAATGGGGCATGAAAGAAATGATGCATGACAGTGAATACCTGTACGACAGCATGATAAAAGATATTTATTATCTTGGTAAAGTACTGGCCAGAAAATATCATTTTCTGCGGATTTCCTATAATGTCTTCATGTATGGATTGGTAGTTGCCATAGTATCTTTTGCCATTGCCAGTTTTATTGGAATGAAATAATCCGGATAATCTATGATCGAATACATCCGGGAATACAAAAAATACAGCAGCAGTTATTATGTTTCGGAAGGCATCCGGACAACGGCCGGTGTCATGCTGCCACTGCTTACCGCGAGTTATTTCGGTCAGCTTGAAGTTGGTATTGCATTGGGACTTGGGGCGCTTTGTGTGAGTATTGCAGATAATACCGGTCCTATTCATCACCGGGTGAATGGAATGATGGCGGCTCTTCTGTTGATTTTCATCTCCACGGTAGTTACCGGATTCTGTATGCCATATCCCTGGTTGCTGGCGATACTGATCGTAGTAATGGGATTTGTATGTTCTATTATTGGAGTTTATGGTGTTCGGGCTGCTGCTGTTGGAGTAGCCGGTTTACTGGTCATGATACTGAGTATCGACGAACGTTATACCAGTTGGGAAGTGGTACGGAATGGATTACTGGTGGCTGCGGGTGGCTTATTCTATTTTACGATCAGCCTGTTGTTGTATCGGTTACGTCCTTACAAACTTATTGAGCAGGCACTGGGAGATTCTTTGTTGTCGATGGCGGATTACCTGCGTACCCGCTCGGGTTTCTATGATGCGCAGGTAGATTACGACAAAAATTACAAGGAGGTTCTGGAGCAGCAGGTACTCGTGCACAATAAGCAAAGCCTGGTAAGGGAAATGCTTTTTAAAACCCGGGATATTGTACGGGAATCCACACATAAGAGCCGGATCCTGATGATGATTTTTCTGGACAGTGTGGATTTGTTTGAGCGGATCATGACATCGCAACAGGATTATCGGCTGTTGCATCAGATGATGGATAAGTCCGGATTGTTGCCCGCCTTTCAGACGCAGATTCGCCTGTTGTCAGATGAACTTGAAAAAATCGGGCTTGCCCTTCAGGAAGGACGGATTTCTGAAGCAAGGCAGGAGCTGGAAGAGTTATTGAGAAATCTGGAAGCTGCTTTTATTGAGGTCAGAAATGAGACCATGGATGACAGCAATATAGAAGGCTTTGTTAGTTTACGGCATATATTAAACAGCATTAAAGATATCCAGAGCAGGATCCTGACTATTCATCGCTATACCAGTTTTGATAAAAAAATCGGAGATGCTTTTTCACGAACCGTAGACTATACCAAATTTGTTTCGCCATCGGATTTTAATATAAAACTGCTTACCAATAACCTGAGTATTCATTCAACCATTTTCCGCCATTCGGTGCGGGTGGCGCTTTCCCTGCTGGCAGGTTTTTTCCTGAGTCGTATTTTACCATTTGGACATGGTTACTGGATATTGCTGACTATTCTGGTGATACTCAAGCCTGCCTATAGTTTAACCAAACAACGCAATATTGAACGACTCACCGGAACTTTTTTCGGAGCGTTGCTCGGAGTGGGAATATTGTGGCTGGTGCGCGATGATCGGTTATTGGTTACCGTTATGATAATGGGTATGGTCATTGCCTACAGCATGGTACGCGTGAAGTATCTTGTAAGTGTGGTAGCAATGACAGCCTATATACTGATTGCCTTTCATTTTCTGAAACCGGGTGATTTTTCGGAGGTATTGCGGGATCGGTTGATAGATACCTTTGCAGGTTCGGTAATAGCTTTTATTGCCTCATTTGCCATTCCTCCGAAATGGGAGCATGAGCAGATCCAGGAATTGCTGGAGGAAGCCATCGAAGCGAATGCCCGGTATTTTGAAAGTATCAGCAAACTATTTATCCGGGTATCACTCAGTAACGAAGCATATAAGCTAAGCCGGAAAGAGGCATTTGTTAAACTGGCCAATTTATCGGATGCTTTTCAGCGCATGTTGAATGAGCCAAAACGGCAGCAGAAAAAAGTGCAGCTGGTACACCAGATGGTAGTGAACAATCACATGCTGGCTTCACATATTGCAACCTTGTCTTCTTACCGGAAGATGGCTGAACGGTATGCGTCTGAAAAATTTCAGCCAATCATTTCAGCTTCGCTGCAACACCTGCAGGGGGCTGCCGAGCTGGTGAAGCCGAATCCTGCACCCAACCGTTTGCTTAGCGCGGAAGAAAATTTTGTGATACGGGATGAGCTGAAGCAATTACTGGAACAGCGGTTAAGGGAATTGGCAGAAGGTGAAATGGATACTGAAACCAGGCAACGGTTTTCTGAATTGAAAACCATTGCCGATCAGTTTGAGTATATCAATAAAATCAGTATTGAACTGGAAAAGCTTGCACAGCGACTCCGGGAGCGAACTGCTTAACCGGGAATTGTCATCCCCAGCATTTCTTTCAGTTTTGCCAGAAGTTCTGTTTTTGTAATTGGAACCCCCATTATTTTGTTATACCCTTTGGCGTCCACCAGGTATTGATCACGAATGATTTTAATGAGCTGGCCATTATTGATTTCCGGGATTAACACCTGTTCGAAATTTCGAAGAATAGTACCCAGGTTTTTTGGAAAGGGACGGATATAACGGAGATGGGCATGGCTAATTTCCTGTCCGGCTTCCTGCAATTCCTGCACCGCGCTTTTTATGGCACCATAGGTTGAACCCCATCCGAGAACCAGAATCTTTCCTTTTTCCGGACCACTGTCGAGTTTTTGCTCGGGTATATAATCTGCGATCTTGTCCACTTTTTCCTGGCGGATTTTTACCATCAGCTGGTGGTTATCCGGGTCATAGCTGATATTGCCGGTTATGTTTTGTTTTTCAAGTCCGCCTACCCGATGCTCCAATCCGGGCGTACCGGGAATGGCCCAGGGGCGTACTAATTTTTCATCCCGCTGATAGGGCATGAACTTTTCTTCACCGTGACCCAGTTCTTTTTTGAAATTGACTTCTATGGTAGCAAGTTGTTCGCTGGTTGGAAATTTCCAGGGTTCTGCACCATTGGCGATATAGCCATCGCTCAGAAAGATTACCGGAGTCATGTGCTGAACAGAGATTCTCACCGCTTCATACACGGCGGCAAAACAATCACTTGGTGTAGAGGCTGAAATTACCGGCATCGGGCATTCCCCGTTTCTGCCATAGTAAGCCTGCAGCAGGTCGCTTTGTTCCGTTTTGGTAGGAAGGCCTGTGGAGGGGCCACCACGCTGAATATTGATGATAAGCAGCGGGATTTCCAGCATAACAGCCAGACCCATGGCTTCTGTTTTCAGTGCCATACCCGGACCGGAAGTGGTTGTTACACCCAGGGATCCTCCATAAGAAGCACCGATGGCGGCTGTAATGCCAGCGATCTCGTCTTCGGCCTGGAAGGTTCGGATACCAAATGTTTTATACCGGCTCAGTTCATGCAGGATGTCAGATGCCGGGGTGATGGGATAGGTTCCCAGAAACATGGGCAGGGAAGCCTTTTGAGAGGCGGCGATCAGACCGTAGGCAAGGGCCTGGTTACCCATGATATTACGATAGGTGCCGGGCTCGATCCGGGCTTTCTCCACTTTATAGCGCGTTGTGAAGGTTTCGGTGGTGTCGCCATAGTTGTACCCGGCCTGAAGCGCTTTAATATTGCTGTTGAGAAGGTCGGGTTTTTTGCCAAATTTATCTGTAAGAAACTGGATGCTGCTTTCCATATCACGGTTGTACATCCAGTACAGAAAGCCCAGTACAAACATGTTTTTGGCCCGGTCCTTCTCCTTGGTTCCGAGGGTAAATTCCTTCAGGGCTTCCCGGGTCATTTTGGTGATATCCATCTTAATGACATCGTAATTGGAAAGGCTGTCATCCTCTATTGGATTTACCCCGTCGGGATAATTGGCCAGGCGAAGGTTTTTTGGATCGAATCCGTCGGTATTGATAATGATTTTTCCACCCTTTTTAAGGGCTTTCAGGTTGGTTTTGAGGGCTGCCGCATTCATCGCCACCAATACATCACATTCATCACCCGGAGTATAAATCGGTGCACTGGAAAAACGCAACTGATAACCACTCACACCAGGAATGGTACCCTGAGGGGCTCTGATTTCCGCCGGAAAATCGGGGAAAGTGGCCAGGTCGATACCCAGCAATGCGGTATTGTTGGTGAATTGGGTTCCCGTTAATTGCATGCCATCTCCACTATCGCCTGCAAACTTTATTACCACCTCCGGAAGGAGTTCTTCTTTATGCATCATTTTGCAAAGGTAAGGAGAGGTGAGATGTGAAACGTGAGAAGTGAGAAGAAGAAAGGGGGAAAGGAAGATGGAGGAAAGGAAGATGGAGGAAAGGAGACAAAGGAGACAAAGGAGACAAAGGAGGCATGGAAGACGGAGGAAAGGAAGAATGGAAGAATGGAGGAT
>CAZJNY010000018.1:16716-32887 GCA_964547405.1 uncultured Flavihumibacter sp.
GCATGGAAGACGGAGGAAAGGAAGAATGGAAGAATGGAGGATGGAAGATGGAGGAATGGAGACAAAGGAGGCATGGAAGACGGAGGAAAGGAAGAATGGAAGAATGGAGGATGGAAGATGGAGGATGGAAGATGGGGGAATGGATGGGCGTCAGGAATGGGTGAGGGACCGGAACACGTCTTCCAGGCTTTGATCGGTGCTTTGGAGAGATACAATGTTCAGGTTCTGTTCCATGCTGAGAGCCATCAGTTGTTTTTTTGCTTCCGCCGGATCGGTGGCTTCGAGTTCCCATTCATTGGAATTGAGCTTGCGCAAAGCGGTAAGGCTGGTTATACTTCTTTCCAGCCATTGAGCTTCCAATGCTTCCTTAAACTGTACACGGATGACTGGTTTGCTGTGCCGGGACTGCAGGTCTTTCAAATTGTTGTCGGCAATGAGATTTCCCTTATTAATGATGATTACCCGGTTGCATACCGCTTCTACTTCCTGCAGGATATGGGTTGAAAAAAGAATGGTTTTCTGCGCTCCAAGCGAGCGGATTACTTCCCGTATTTCAATTATCTGGTTGGGATCAAGGCCGGTGGTGGGTTCATCCAGTATCAGTACTTCGGGGTCATGGATCAGTGCGGCTGCCAGGCCAACCCGTTGTTTGTACCCTTTTGACAGTTGTCCGATCTTTTTATGGCTTTCCGGGCTGAGTCCAACCTGGCTGATAACGGTATTGATGCGTCCCTTTTTATCCGCAATGTTATGGACATCCGCCATGAACTGAAGATATTCCCGTACATACATGTCATAATAAAGCGGATTGGATTCCGGCAGGTAGCCGATCCGGGCTTTAGCAGCAAGCGGGTCACGGGTTACGTCGATTCCGGCGATCGTGGCAGTACCACCATCGGGTTTCAGGTAGCCGGTCAGAATTTTCATAGTAGTGGATTTCCCGGCACCGTTAGGGCCGAGAAATCCAACTATTTCTCCCTGGTTAACAGAGAAGGAGATATTATTTACAGCGGTTTGCTGACCGTAAACTTTCTGAAGTGACTGAACCGAAATAGACATAGTTCAACAAACCTACAGAATTATAAATCATCATACTCATAGATGTTATCAATATGGGTATTGGCAGGCATTTCAAAAACAGGATTGATCAGCCCGTCTTTGAGTCCGTATACCCAGCCATGCAGGTGCGGCTGCTGGTTATATTTCCAGGCCTTCTGAATGATGGAGGTTTTGGCGAGGTTCATCACCCCTTCAATCACATTCAGTTCCACCAGGCGATTGGTTCTTTTGTCTTCATCCGGAATAGCATTGATTTCTTCCCGGTGAATACGATATACATCCTTGATATTTCTCAGCCATTTGTTGATGATGCCAAAATTGTGGTTAGTCATGGCTGCTTTAACACCACCACAGCCATAGTGACCACAAACGATAATATGTTTCACTTTCAGGTGCACCACAGCGTATTCAAGTACGCTCAGCAGGTTGAGATCGGTATGTACCACCATGTTGGCGATATTTCTGTGAACGAAGATTTCGCCAGGCTGGGTGTTGGTGATTTCGTTGGCAGGCACACGGCTGTCGCTGCATCCGATCCAGAGAAAATCAGGCTTTTGAATATTTTCAAGGCGTTTGAAAAAATCCGGGTCTTCTTCAACTGCTTCTGCGGCCCAGGCTTTGTTTTCGAGTAAGAGTTTTTCGTATTGTTTCATATGTAATAATTTAAAAATGGTTTATGAATGGTTGGAGAATCCCTGTTCTTTATTGGCGCTTTTCTTAAGCTGCACGGTAATGTTTTTTAAGGGGGCACTGATCATGAAATCTTCAATTACTTCCACTACATCTTTATCAAGGAAATCGGCGCGGGTGGCATCTATCAGTACAAATGAATCTTCCGGAATTTTTGCCAGTTTGTGTTTGATAATAGGTTTGTTCAGGAAGGATACATCTTTTCTAAGCCGGAAAAGGTAGTTTTTGTCGTCGTTTACAACAAATACGGCAGAACGGAAATTGCTGCGCAAAACAAAGAATAGCCCTACTACGCAGCCAACCAGGATACCTTTCAACAGATCTGTCAGCAGGATCGCGATAATGGTAACGATAAACGGTACGAACTGATCCCATCCCCGCTGATAAAACTTTTTGAAGATGGATGGTTTCGCGAGTTTGAAACCGGTATAAATAAGAACAGCTGCCAATGCCGGAAGTGGAATCATGTTCAGAATATTGGGAATAAATGCCACACATAGGAGCAGGAGTAAACCGTGCAGAATAGCTGACATTTTAGTTTTGGCGCCCGCATTTACGTTGGCAGAAGTACGAACAATTACGGAGGTAATTGGAAGCCCGCCGATAAATCCGGACAACAGGTTTCCAATGCCCTGGGCTTTTAATTCACGGTTTGTTGGCGTTATGCGCTGATATGGATCCAGTTCATCGGAAGCTTCAATATTCAGCAGGGTTTCCAGGCTGGCAACTATGGCAAGGGTAAAAGCGACAACCCATACATTATAGTTGGTAAGCTGGCTGAAATCCGGAAACTGGAAAAAGCTGACAAATTCTTCTACATTTCCTGCTTTCGGAATGTTTACCAAAGTATGATCCGGTAATGCCAGTGAAGATTGCGAACCTATAAAAAACTGGTTCATGGCCACGCTTACCAGCACAACTACGAGGGGTGCAGGGATAAGCTGCATGAACTTCCCAATTTTGACGATGTATTTATCCCAAACGATATGCAGCAATAAGGAAGCAATACCGATCAGGGCTGCTCCCGGAATAATATGATTCAGGGAATTAAAAATACCGGTGAACGTATTGGAACCATCAGGTTGCTGAAAACTTTCATCGCCTTCAAAATCGGCATCATAACCAACCAGGTGGGGAAGCTGTTTAAGAATCAGGATCAGACCGATGGCTGCCAGCATGGCTTTAATAACGGAACCGGGAATATAATCACCCAGTACACCTGCTTTCAGAAATCCGAGTATCATTTGTAGTACTCCGGCAATAACGACACTGACCAGGAATGCTTCGAAACTGGGGAGTTTGGCAATGGCTGCCACAACAATAGCGGTTAAGCCGGCTGCCGGGCCACTAACACTTAACTGGGAACCACTAAGAGCGCCAATGACAATGCCGCCTACCACTCCGGCAATGATACCGGAAAACAGGGGTGCATTGGAACCAAGCGCAATCCCAAGACAGAGCGGGAGCGCAACTAAGAATACTACGATAGAGGATGGGATATCTGAAGACAGATTCCCAAACGGATTTTGTAAACGTTTGGACATACAGGTTGATTGATTCGAAAAATAGAAAGGGCTAACCAGTCTTCATCAGAGAAGGATCAGGGTAACGGAATAAACAATAAAGCATCAGGCCTGGTCAGGAGGCTGAATTAGGGTTTGGGAGAGCTGATCGTCGGGCAGGTTTTCAGAAACAGGAACCAGCCGTAAAATATCTTCAGCGTTCACGGTTCTGAGCAGCGAACAAACATCCAGGTAACAAACAGAGAAGGTTTTACCACTTTTGTTTTCTTCGTTAATGGGATTATTATTGCCGGCTTCTTCTTCAACCGTGTTGAGGACGGAGTATTTATTCTGCTTTGAAACCAGCGGAAGCATCACCAGGGTGGTAGCCAATAGACCCATAAATAACAGGACGATGCCGCTGAGCAGCATTTTTTTGCCGGAAAAACTCGGCATTCCTGTTCTGGGTGTATTTTTCATGGCCGTCGAAAATAAAGTAATAGGTTGAAAGATAAGTAATTGTTAAGGCATTTAACAAAGAGTTAGTGTAATAATTGATTGATTTCTTTAATAAGAGAACGGGTAGAAAAGGGCTTGAATACATATTTTGCCGCGCCCATCTCCAGCCCTTTCCGCTGATCAGCCTCCCTTGTTTTGGCACTTAAAAAAACAACGATGATCTGTTTTAAGGCAGGGTGTTCTTTTATGTATTTGCAAATCTCAAAACCATCCACATCCGGCATCATGATGTCCAGTAAAACAAGGTCGGGAGTTTCCTGCTGAACCAGTTGAAGGGCTTCGGTTCCGTTTCTGGCAACGATAACCGCGTACCCGTTTTTCTGCATCAGAAATTCGAGAGACATCAGGATATATGGGTCATCGTCAACGACCAGGATTTTTTTTGCCGGCATATCAAGAACTGGTTTTGGATATGGGAAGAGTAAAGATAAAACAGGCGCCGCCCTGTTCACTGTTTTCGGCATGAATTGTTCCGTTATGAAGTTCAATGATTTTTTTGGAAATCGCCAGGCCGAGACCGCTGCCTTCCGGTTTTTTCAGTGTCTGGTTCGGAGCCTGGTAGAACTTATCAAAAATCAGTTCCAGTGATTCTGCCGGGATGCCTTTCCCCTGGTCTTTAATTGAACATTGCAGGTAATTTCCCATACTGGCAAGCTGGATGGTTATCGCTGAGTTTTCTGGCGCAAAACGGATCGCATTGGTGAGCAGATTATACCATACCTGAATAATTAAGGAGGGGTCCAGCTCAACCGGAGGGATCGGGTTGGTGAGTTGGGTAAGGAAACTTACCTGTTTGCGTTGGGCGAGCGGCTGCAGATCCTCCAGCAGTTCCTGCACCAGTTGATCCATGCAGACAGATTCATAACTCAACCCCTGTTTGCCGGATTCGAAGCGTTCGAGCCGGAGTACCTGCGTTATTAAATGACTCAGGCGCTCCGCTTCCCGGATAACAGCGGCCAGAAATTCCGTCTTTTTAGCATCCGGCAAATCCGGGTTGTCATGAACCAGTTCGGTGAGGGCGCGAATGGAAGTTAGCGGGGTTCTTAATTCATGTGTTACCGTGTATAGAAACTCATCTTTTACTTCATCCATTGCCATCAACTGGCTATTAAGTGCCGAGAGTTGCTCAGTAGCTTTTGTCAGGTCAGCTGATTTTTTTCTGAGTTCCCTGTTTAATTCCATTACCTGCTGCGACTCCCGTAACAGGTTTAATACTTCTTCCATGCTGAGTTCTTCGGCTTTTGCCACCCGGGAAACAAGAATATGGGCGGATGCGGATCCGATAATTCCAGCCAGGATTTTTTCTGTGAACTGCACGAGCCTGGGATCTGCGGTGGTGGTGTCCAGCGCGATCTGGTGTCGCAGGGCATATTTCTCCAATAAAGCAATGGATCGCTGCGGTCCGATAAAATTTTGCAGTAGAAGCCGAAGAGCCGGCAGACTTGCTGTATGCTTCCAGGCGGATGCTTCATCCAGGGCTTCTTTTTTGTTAGGCAATGCCACAAATATTTCCGCCTGGTAAATTTCTCTTGGGCCTTTGCGACTGTTGATGGAAACCAGTACAAACAATCCGCTGTTTATCAAAAGGCTCCAGAATAAGGAATGGGAGAGCGGGTCCAGGTCTTTCAATCCGAATAAAGCGGCCGGCTTTAACCAGCTCAGACCAAAGTATCCGTTTTCCAAAAGGGATGCATCAAAGAGTCCGGCTCCGGCCAGAGACGGTAATAAGAGCGTGAACAGCCAGCAGGTAAAGCCCGCGGTTAATCCGGCTAATGCGCCATTTTTAGAAGCCCCCTTCCAATAAAGTCCGCCCAGAACAGCGGGCGCCAATTGGGCCACGGCGGCAAAAGAAACCAGGCCAATGGAAGCCAGGGTATATTGTTCAGCAACCAGTTTGTCGTACAATAAAGCCATACCAATCACAAGCAGGATACTCCCCCTACGAACCCAGAGCACTACAGAAGAGAGGTTGCGCGCGTAGGGCTGTTTTGAACTCCGGCGAAAAAAAAGCAGGGGCAGAGCGAGGTGGTTACTGATCATGGTAGTAAGAGCGATGGTTTCTACGATAATCATGCCGGTAGCGGCGGAGAAGCCACCGATAAAAATCAGCAGGCTCAGCACCTGCCTGCCCTGATCGAGCGGAATATTCAAAACATAGAGATCGGGGTTGGCGGTGGCAGAGGGATAAAGAAGAGAACCTGCCAGTGCAATGGGAACAACAAAGAGATTAATGATAAACAGATAGAGCGGGAATACCCAGCCTGCTGTTTTGAGGTGTGCTTCATCCAGGTTTTCGACAACATTCACCTGAAATTGCCTGGGCAGGAAGAGCATGGCGAAGAAGGAAAGGGTAAGCATCGAAAACCAGCTGGTGTAGGCATTATCTTCCTGCAGCGTAAACAGGCCTTGCAATTCAGGCTGTTCCGCAGCCTGTTGAAAGAGGTCATTGAATCCATTGAAAACACCATAGGTAATAAATAAACCGGCAGCCAGGAATGCAATCAGTTTGATGACGGATTCAAATGCAATGGCTGCCACCAGTCCTTCATGTTTTTCAGTTGCGTTTACTGATCTGGTTCCGAAGAAAAGAATAAAAACGGTGAGCAGCATGGTTCCGTAAAAGGTGCTGTCCAGCCAACTGGATGTACCGGCGTTGTTGCTGGTTCCTGCCAGGAGATCAAAACTGGTAGCGATGGCTTTGAGTTGAAGGGCGATATAGGGTATTACTCCCAGTACACAAAAGAGCGTTACGATCACGGCCAGGGAGAAATTTTTTCCATAACGGGTAGAAACGAGATCGGCAATACTGGTAATGCCCTGGTTCCGGCAGATGCGAATGATTTTCGCCAGTACGGGCCAGAAGAGGGCGCACAGAATGGTTGGACCAATATAGATCGTGAGAAAATCAAGTCCGTTGGTGGCAGCCCGGCCAACGCTGCCGTAGTAGGTCCAGGCGGTACAGTAAACAGCCATTGATAGCGCGTATACATAACCGTTATTTATCCAGGAGCGGCCTTTTTTTCCTGCCGCTTCCGCTCGCCAGGCGAGCAGACTGAGCAGCAGCAGATAAATTACTGCGGTACCGGCAACGAGTACACTATTCATGTTCATCCCGGTTTTTAGAAGGGCTGCGGTGTATGCTGCGAATAAGGAAAATAAAGAGCAGCCATCCGGCAAACAGATAGATAAACAGTGCGGGAAGCTGGCCGATTCTATGTGGTTGGTTGGCGATAGAGAGCAGCGGAAAATTAAAAAACACCAGGCATGCCAGTGCAATCAATACTGCTTTCTGGTTTTTTCCGGAGGCTGGCATGGCCACAAATTTAATCGCTTATTTCATCGGATCGTTCGGGCAGGCGGTCGTATTCGCCGGTTAAGGCAAAATACCCAAAGAGGGCAAGGCCGATGGCGATGGGAATGAAGATCAGGACAAATACACCCCATTGAATTTTGGTATCTATGACTGGTTTAGCGGCGATCTCTGATGCGGCAGTTTTAACGAGGTAGAATACAGCAACAGGTGCGAGGGCTATCCAGAGTATTCCAAGGTATCGTTTAAGTTGATTCATGGCATTAATCGTTTACGTTGGGATCAATTTTGTTACTGATATAAAGTGTACCGATAACCAGGCAGATGGCTGCAATAACAATCGGATACCAAAGTCCGACAAGTGCATCCTGTGTATAAATGGTGGTGAGCAGGGTAGCTATAAAAGGGGTTAATCCACCAAAAACACCATTGCCGATATGGTAGGGCAGCGACATGCTGGTATAGCGGATTTTTGTGGGAAAGAGCTCAACGAGGAAGGCGGCAATCGGGCCATAGACCATCGTTACAAAAAGGACCTGGATAAAGATGAGCAGTACAAATTTCCAGTAGGTAGGAGAGTCGAGTTTTTTTTCTGTATAGAGCGTTTTGCCCGCTGCGGTGGATGTATTGCGGATGGTATCTGTTTTGATTTCAGCATATGACATTCCGGAGGGCAGGGTGTATCGGGTTGAGGTTTGTTTTACGGATGCGGTTCCATCCTGAAGTGGTCTTGTTTCATGGGCAACAGCGGCCACAGTGGGTGATTCTGCCGTAAGCCGTTGGCTGATATCGGTTGATTTCATGAGTTCCTTGTAAATCGGACGGTAAGAGAATACAGCCAGGAGCATACCTGCCATCATGATCCATTTTCGTCCGACTTTGTCGCTCCAGGAACCGAAAAGAACAAAGAACGGAGTGGCGAATACAATTGCCCAGATCAGGATGGTTCGGCTCTGATCGAAGTCGACTTTACATACGTTTTCAATAAAAGACTGGGCGTAGAACTGGCCGGTATACCATACAACTCCCTGCCCCATAGTAGCGCCAAACAGGGCCAGTAAAACCATTTTCAGATTGGTTTTATGACCGAAACTTTCTTTGAGTGGGTTGGTAGAAATTTTTCCTTCTGATTTCAGCTTGGCAAAGAGGGGAGATTCATTCATTTTCATCCGGATATAAATCGAGACAACGACCAGGAGAATGGAAACCAGGAAAGGAATACGCCAGCCCCATTCATTGAATTTCCGAATGGAGATTTCGGGGTCGTTGTCGAGACTGTGACGGGTAAGCAGGATGACACCCAGGGATACGAAGAGCCCGAGGGTAGCGGTCGTCTGTATCCAGGAAGTGAAATACCCTCTTCTGTGAGCGGGGGCATGTTCAGCCACATAGGTGGCGGCGCCTCCATATTCTCCGCCCAACGCCAATCCCTGCAGCAAGCGAAGGACCAGAACAAGGATGGGAGCTGCAAAACCGATGGTTTCATAGGAGGGGATGAGACCAATGGCAAAAGTGGATCCTCCCATCAGTACCAGTGTAAGCAGGAAGGTATACTTTCTGCCAATCAGATCACCGAGCCGGCCAAAGACAAGGGCACCAAAGGGGCGGACGATAAAACCAGCTGCGAAAGTGGCAAGGGTGCTGAGCAAGGCGGCAGTGGGGTTGGTATTGGGAAAAAACTGTTGCGCAATAACGGTAGCCAGACTTCCGAAAATATAAAAATCGTACCATTCGATGAGTGTACCTACTGAAGAAGCGCCAATAACTTTCCAGATACCCTTGTTGGTTGGTTGAGACATAGCAGAGCAATCTTAATCCTACATATTACGTAATTCGGATAAGTAAACAAATTATTGGAACAGGCATGTAAATTGGTATAGTTAGCGGTCATTCTTTTTAAACCGTTCCCAGCGGATGACCATAAACTTATCACCCAGTTCGGTAATCATACAGCCGGCATGAAGGAGGTTAGCGGGGTCTTTAAAATAGTCGGCGAGCTCAGCATGGGTGAGTACTTTATAGGAAGGCCGGTAGGAGGCACCAGCCGGAGCCTGCAGGTTGGTTTTTTTTATCCAGTTATGAACAGACGCGTGACTGATACCGAGCAGGCGTTCAATTTCCCGGAGTGAAATACCTTCCAGGTAAAGCTGGAGCGCTTTGATTACATAATAGGGGTCGGTTGCTTTGCCCTTTTTGAATACGGTAAAATAATACTGGCAGGATTTGCAGTGATATCGCTGACGGCCTTTCACAATGCCACTTTTGATGGGTTTGGTGGCAGCACATCGCGGGCATGCGATTGATTTCATGAATAAATATACCAAATTACCAATCTTTGTTGATTTTTGGCCAAACATCTTTTCTACTTTTAGAGCTGCAAACAAAACGATTGTTATGTCATACCCCTATCAGATCAAGTCATTTGATGAATACAAGTCGGTTTATACCAAAAGTGTGATGGATCCCGAAGGGTTCTGGGGGGATGTTGCCAGTCATTTTTATTGGCGGAAACGCTGGGATAAAGTATTGGACTGGAATTTCAAAGACCCCAAAATAGAATGGTTTATTGGTGGGAAGCTGAATATAACAGAAAACTGCCTCGACCGCCATTTAGGTTCGCTGGGCAACAAACCTGCCATTATCTGGGAACCCAATGATCCCGAAGAACATCACCGGGTACTAACATACCGGGAGTTGCATACCAAAGTGGTGCAGTTTGCCAATGTATTAAAGAATAACGGGGTGCAGCGGGGCGATCGGGTTTGTCTTTATATGGGTATGGTTCCGGAGCTGGCGATTGCAGTACTGGCCTGTGCCCGGATCGGCGCGATACACTCTGTGATTTTCGGAGGCTTCAGTGCGCAGAGTATTGCAGACCGCCTGATGGACGCATCGGCAGAATTTGTTATTACCTGCGATGGTGCTTTTCGTGGCAACAAAGAAATTCCTCTTAAATCGGTAATAGATGATGCCCTGGTGCAATGTCGTTTTGTAAAGCGGGTGATTGTTTTAACCCGAACCCGCACCCCGGTATCCATGATCAAAGGAAGGGATGTATGGTGGGAAGATGAGATCAAAAAAGTGGAAACCATGGGCAATCCGGATTGTCCGGCTGAGGAAATGGACTCCGAAGACCCGCTGTTTATTTTGTATACCTCCGGTTCTACCGGTAAACCGAAGGGCGTGGTACATACCTGCGCCGGTTATATGGTATATACGAACTACACATTTGTCAATACGTTTCAATACGAGCCGGGTGATATTCATTTCTGTACAGCGGATATTGGCTGGATTACCGGGCATAGTTATATTGTTTATGGCCCCCTGAGTGCCGGAGCAACTACCCTGCTTTTTGAAGGCATCCCTACCTGGCCGGATGCTGGTCGTTTCTGGGAAGTGGTTGATAAGTACAAAGTCAATGTCTTGTACACCGCTCCTACAGCCATTCGTTCCCTGATGGGATTTGGACTGGGGCCATTGCAGGGAAAACAGCTCAATTCCCTCAAAGTGCTGGGAACAGTTGGTGAGCCGATTAATGAAGAAGCCTGGCATTGGTACAATGAAAACATTGGGAAAAAACGTTGTCCGATTGTTGATACCTGGTGGCAAACTGAAACGGGGGGCGTACTGATCAGCAATATGGCTGGTGTTACACCGGCAAAACCGAGTTATGCAACCTTGCCGATGCCTGGGGTTCAACCGGTACTTGTGGATGAAAATGGAAAAGAAATCACCGGAAACAATGTAAGCGGTAACCTATGTATACGGTTTCCCTGGCCTTCCATAATCCGGACTACCTATGGTGATCATGAACGCTGCAGAACCAATTATTTCTCAGCGTATGAGAACATGTATTTTACAGGAGACGGATGTTATCGAGATGAAGACGGAAATTATCGCATCACCGGTCGGGTGGATGATGTGCTGAATGTGAGTGGTCACCGGATTGGTACGGCTGAAGTGGAAAACGCGATTAACATGCATGCGGGTGTAGTAGAAAGTGCTGTGGTTGGGTATCCGCATGATATCAAAGGACAGGGTATTTACTGTTTTGTTATTTTCCAGGGCTCCCATGGAGATGAAAATCTGAATAGGCAGGATATTACGCAAACTGTCAGCCGTATTATTGGTCCAATTGCAAAGCCGGATAAGATCCAGTTTGTACCAGGCTTGCCCAAAACGCGCAGCGGTAAAATAATGCGCCGCATTCTCCGGAAAATTGCAGAAGGAGAAATGGAAAACCTGGGCGATACCAGCACCCTGCTTGATCCTGGGGTGGTTGATGAGATTAAAAAAGGAAGGATTTAACGGAAGCAACCAGTTGATCCTGTTTTTCCCGGAGCTGCTCAAGCGTAGATCCGGGAATTTTTTTTGCCTGCTGCTGTTGGTTTCGTTGTATCAGGAAGGGCGCATATTTCCAACTTAAGAAGCCGGTCAATATACTGATCGAAAGAAAAACGAGTCCGGCAGTTAATGAATGCCATACAGATAGTATCAGAAATACCAAAGCCAGCCAGCCAATATCCAGCAGGGCTGCTGCTGCCACCAGTATCCAGGCATAAAAATCAATTCGTTTGACTTTTGTGTCTGCTATCCATTTTGCAAGCAGAAGGGGAGGTGCATGCAGTATTAATCCGGGTATTGCCAATACCCATTCCGGACGATATTTTTTTGCAGCATGGGATGTTGGTAGTAATGATTGTGGCCAGTCTGACCGGATCTGCAGCGTTGCCAGAATTGGAGGCAATTGCTTGCTGATGCGTTTTTCCTGATTCCATTGTTCCTCCGGACTGGCATTTTGATAGCTTTCGCAATTTCTGTAAAGCTGCAGGATCTGAAAGAGTTCCCTCGCAGTGGAAAGCTCCGTCTGTATTGTTAGTTCCTGAATAGCGGTCAATGCCGATTCTGTAAGTTTTCTGACCGCCTGGGCAGGATTGCTTTGATAGGCTGAAAAAAAGTTCCTGGTTTCGATAGGCGGACCAGCTTTCAGCCAGACCGAACTAAAGACGGCAGTTGGATGGCTGTAGTGAAATCCTATCGGAACAATGGGAAGAGCAAGGTGCTGATTTTTTTCCATCGCCTGCAAGGCCAGACGAAAGGTTCCCTTTTTGAAAGGAAGCAGATAGTACTCTGCATGACTGAAACCTTCCGGGAAAAATAACACCAATTCGCCCTTTTTCAACAGGTTAAGAGCGATATCAAAACTATCATCATTTATGCCGAGAGAGCTACGGTTAAGCTGATGATGATGGATAGGATGCATGTGCAATGCATTGAGGATGCGGTGAATAAGCCTGTTTCTGAAAAGATCTCCTCTGGCGAAAAAGTGTACGGGACGGTCTAACGATAGTCCGAGCAGCGCAGCGTCCATTAAGGAGCCGGGATGGTTGGCGATAAGCAAAGCCGGACCGGATGCAGGGATAGTATGCCGGTTCAGGAAATGGATATTCCTGTAAAAAACCCTGGTAGCAAGGGTCATTAAAACTTTCACCAGCTTGTATAACATCAGGTACAATAATAAAAAAAGACCGCCACTAATGGTGACGGTCTTTTATTGTTGACAGTAATTCTCTTACTGAATAAAGAACTGCATAGTCTGACGTTCGTTATTGATCGAAGTGGTAATGAAGTAGCTGCCTTTCTGCAGAGCTTCTACATTAATCTTCGCACGGCTGTCAGATCCGAATGTGATTTGTTCCTGACGTACAATTCCACCAACTGCGTTGTAAATGGTGATGGTCACTTTCTTATTGCTCCAGTTTCCGTTTTCAATTGTCAACGGCAATTTGCCTGAGCTTGGGTTCGGGAAGAGGCGGAGTCCTTTCAGTGCAACTTCGCCATTGGAAACACGGATTACTTCACTGTAACTGAATTTGCCATCGCGGTCGGTCTGTTTGATCCGGTAATAAGCAGATCCGCTAAGCGGGTTGGAATCTTTGAAGCTATAACGGGAAATGCTTGATGTATTACCTACACCAGCAACATTTCCGATAGTTGTGAAGGACTGGCCATCAGCAGAACGTTCGATGGTGTATTCTTCGTTATTAACTTCCAGAGAAGTGCTCCAGTTCAGGTCAACTGATCCATTGAAATAACGACCTGTAAAGCTCAGCCAGGTTACAGGAAGCGGGTTGGCGACTTCATTGATGGTGCTGAGGGTGAAAACCGGGTTAGCAATGGTAGTAACAAAAAAGTTTGTTCCACCAGCTCCAAGAAAGTTTACGCCATTTTCTGTAGCAAAACCAGCACCATTACCATACAATCTCCAATAGTTTTCAGTCGAAACCCAGGCTGTTACACCTACTGTTGCCGGCTGCGTTAATCCGCAACTTCTAACATCGTCGTAGGATAACCAAACGATTGGCGCCGCAACAGGCGGGTTGTTCAACTGGTCTATAATCCAATATTCACACTCACTTACTTTGAGATTTTCAGGATTGTTTTCCCATTGGCTGTCTATATCATACAGGGGATCCGGATTTTGACGGATGTACTGCACACTATAAGTACTGTTTGCACCCAGGTTTGAATTGAAGTTGATTGTACCACTCAAACGTGCAGGCGCATAGAATCCATCATCACCTACGGGATAAGTAAACGCGGAATTACCCGTTCTGATTATTGGTCCGTCTACATAACTGCTTGCACTACCACCTGCAACTAAAATACCGTTAGAAGTGAGGTTTATAGTGTTTGTATTGGTGGTTGCCAATACACCACCGGTAAATGTCAATGCCTGACCAATCACATCCAGAATTACCGGAGAGTTCAGCGTAATTGGACCAGGAGCTGTTTTTAGAAGAGAAATATTTCCGTTAATAAAGGAAGTGGTTCCAGGAGCAAGTGTTACCGATTGCGGATTAGCGCCGATAAACTCTAAGTGCACGCCAATAGCCCAGGCTTTGGTGCCGGTTACGGACAATGCACCACCAACTGAAACAAAGGACTGATTGGATAAACTTCCGCCAATAGAATTCAAATAACCTGCACTAATGGTAAGATTGTTTGAAGCTGCTAAGCGGTCACCTACTTCGATATTAAAACTTCCGTCTGTGTTGGTATTATTAATGGTCACATTGTAAAAGGTAGTTGTTCCATTCTGGGCGCTGGTGCCAAAAGAATAGAATCGATTCACCGCAGAGGTGAATTCAACGGTACCGGTATTTGCATTAAATGTGCCGGAGTTATTAAAGTTACCCTGAACAGTCATGGTGTTGGACGGCGCATTAAAGGTTGCGTTGGCTCCGATATTGAAATTGTTGAAGTTCCAGATTACGGCATCATTATCGGGGAAGTTGATAGTTCCCTGAGTAATATTCAATGTATTGTTAGTCAGTAAATTGAAATTGATCAGATTGCTGGGCAAGTCAGTTACAAAAGAAACCTGACTGGCCGGGTTCGATTTGTTTATGGTAGTAGTTCCTGTGGCAGTTGAAATAAACGGAGCATTTACGGTAACAACTGCATCAGCAGCGCCATTTAGTGTAAAATTGGTTTGCGCTCCATCAAATGCATTTCCTACAGTAAGGTTTCTGCCAACCTGTAGTGAACCACTGGGACCACTGATTAAACCATCAATCAGGTTTAAATCGTTGGTAACAACCACCTGGTCATTGGTGCCTATAACGAGGTTGTTGGCAGTTTGAGTCTTTTGAAGTACAAGGTTGAAAAACGTAGTAGTTCCAGCCAGGCTGCCATTATTATTTATTGAGGTATGGGTTGATCCGGCTAATGTTATTGTACTGGTACCAGCATTAAAAGTTCCTCCATTAATAATTGCCATATTGGCCCCCATAGTAAGATTTCCGTTCGCATTAAATGTTCCGGTACTTACAGTAAAGTTATTGCCCACTGAAGAGGAGATAGCACCGGTTGTAACAGATCCTCCGTTTATTGTCAGGAAGCCACCAATTGAGGAAACATCTGGTAATACAATAGTACCGGAGGACATGATTACGTCAAAACGGATGGTCATATCGGTTGTTCCGGCAGGACTAATTGTTCCGGTATAGGTTGATGGAATCAAAAGGTTGTTGATGGTAATGGAAGGCTGGTCAAGTACGCAATTGGCATTGCTGCCATTATTAAATACAGCAGTCTGGTTAGTAGTTGGTGCCCCTGCTCCGCCAGCACCACCTGAAGTAGATGACCAGTTGGCCGGGTTTGACCAGTTTCCGGAAGCTCCGGGAGCGACCCAGTATTTAAATTGTGCGGATGCACTTGCCGAAACGAATAAGAGTAGGATTGTTAAGTGTACAAGTCTTCTCATGGTAGAGTATTTGTGATAGAATGTAATCATGGATAACACAGTTTTGAAAATGACTACGTAACCATAGCGCAAAGCACCTGGTTACGGTTTCGGGAATCAGTCTTAGATAGAAAGTTGGAAAACTGTGGTTTATCCGAAGGATTTGGAAGACTCGACGTTTGAACAAGCAAAAATAGTCATATCCAAGATATGACTATAATTTTAACTTATTTATTTATTATCGGTATTTCTACTTACGTATTGACACTTTGGTTCCGATAGGGATCATTTCAAATAATTCATCCATTTCAGATCGTTTCAGGCTGACACAGCCATTTGTCCAGTTCTGAAAATAATCAACCGCCATATCATCACGCATCCAGGTGCCGTGAATAGCGATTCCATTACCAATGCCTTTGTTCTTGGGAATCAAGCCTTTAGCTTTTCTTTCCTTGTATTTGGCCCAATCTGCCTGGGTTGGGTAATCCAGTAACATGATTTTGCCCCATTTGTCGTGCGGACGTTTGGAGATAATTTTATACTCCCCTTCCGGAGTTTTCCGGTCGCCCTCCCACATTTTGTCGCCCAGTGTTTTTTCTCCAAAAACAACGGGATAGGTGGCATACCAGCCTTCGTCATCAAAAATACTCAGTTCATAGTCGGACTTGTCCACCAGAATGCGGGGAGTGCCGTTCAATTCGGAGTTCAGCCGGTTGAACCGGACTTTCCGGTAATTATGTCCGGAAAAAGAAAGCAGGCCAACGGTGCACAGGGCCAGCAAGGATACGGATACACGTGAGAGCTGCATATAATTGATTTTTGTAAACTAGCTTCAACGGTTAG
>CAZJNY010000019.1:0-2613 GCA_964547405.1 uncultured Flavihumibacter sp.
TTTGATGCTTCGGTTACTGTTACCCGTTTGATGGATGGGCATATTACCCCGGATGAGGCCCGCCAGGAGCAGGATCGATTTTCGGCCTATACAGCTCAATTACAAGTGGAGTTTGCTGATCAGCCGATGGAATTTAAACTGATCCGCAGCTCTTCCATCCTTGATACCATGGAGCGCCTGGATGAGGAGATTCCCTATGATCTCCTGGCCCTGGTGCGCCGTAAGAAGTCCTTTTTGCAACGATTTTTGTTTGAAAGTTACACGCGACATATGGCCTATCTCACCAATCATCCCTTCCTGATGGTGCCTGATATGGAATAATTATTTTTTAGCCGGATGGGAGTTTTTCCAATTCAGCGGTCTTGTAAGAGAAGCTTGATATATGAAGAATTCCACCATACTACTGCTGGCTGTCATCCTGAGCCTGTTTTCCGCATGCCAATCTGCTACATCGCCTACCCTGAAAGATGCTATTGATGGCAGTTTCAAGGTAGCAGCCGAACGGTATGATAGCCTGCTGCTTACGGCCACAGACCTGACAAAGTATCCGCATTCGTTTACACCTAAGGGTGAGCTGTTCTATTTCGGTATCGATGAATGGACAGGTGGATTCTGGCCCGGGGCACTCTGGTATATGTATGAGTATACAGGTGATGCAAAATGGAAGGAGGCAGCTCTTAAATGGACCGCTTCACTGGAATCCAACCAGTTTAATACCCGGCATCATGATATCGGTTTCATGATGTTTTCCAGTTATGGAAACGGACTTCGGATCACCGGAGATACCTCCTATAAACCCATTCTTATTCAATCAGCAAAATCTCTTTGTCAGCGCTATTCTCCCATCGTTGGAAGCATTCAGTCCTGGAATGCAAGACCCTCCATTGATAAAAAAAATCAATGGAATTTTCCGGTAATCATGGATAACATGATGAACCTGGAATTGCTGTTCTGGGCTGCCGGAGAAACAGGTGATAGCAGTTTCTACAAGATTGCTGTTCAGCATGCTAAAACCACTCAAAAAAATCACATACGTAAAGATTATGGTTCCTATCATGTAGTGAATTATGATACGGCAACTGGCGAAGTTTTGCACCAGCAGACCTTGCAGGGTTTTTCGGATGGATCTACCTGGGCACGCGGACAGGCCTGGGGTATTTATGGTTTTACAACGGTTTACCGCTTCACCAGGGATAGCAGTTTCCTGGCCACTGCCAAAGGACTGGCGGATTTTTTCCTCAAGCATAAAAATCTTCCTGCCGATAAGGTACCCTTGTGGGATTTCAATGTGGGCGAAGAAGGCTTTCGGCCAGATTGGAACTATGATCCTGCCAACTATCCTGAAACGCCAAGAGATGCTTCTGCAGCGGCTATCGCAGCATCTGCACTTTTGGAATTGAGCGATTATTGCAGTGGGGAAGAGCAGCAATATTATAAAAAAGCAGCAAGCGATATACTGGCATCTCTCAGTAAGCAACCATACCTGAATACAGATAAAGCCAATCCTTATTTTGTACTTAAAAACTGTGTTGGCAATCTGCCTGCCGGAAGAGAAATCAATGTACCGCTGATCTATGCCGATTATTATTTTCTGGAAGCCATGCATCGCTGGATCGCCCGGAATAAATAGCCGTTGAAACCTGTTCGGAAATGCAATACATTTGAAGGATACAACCGGATGCCCCAGGAAAAGCTGACCATACTAACTGATACAGAATTACTCGATGCGCTGAAAACCGGCGACAGTATTGCATTTGACACCCTCTATGAACGCTATTGGTTACTCGTTTACCAGGCTGCCTTCAGAAGACTTCGGGATGAATCGGCAGCAGAAGATATTACCCAGGACATTTTTCTTCAACTCTGGCTGCGCCGGCAGGAATTACAGATTGAATACCTGAAATCCTATCTGTTAACATCCGTACGTAACAATGTACTAAAGCGTATGGAAAAAGAAAACAGGATTGTTCCGGTGGACAAACTCCTGGAAGAAATTACCATTCATAAAGGCGCTGCTGATGCAGCTATTGTTGAAAAGGAGCTAAAGCGACTATACGAGACTGTTATATCAGGCCTTCCCAGGGCCCAGCAACAGATTTTCAGAATGCGTTTTGAACAGGACCTTAGCACTGCTGAAATTGCTGAACAATTGCAATTGTCGCGTAAGACAGTTCAAAACCAGTTGGGCAAATCGGTTCAGCATTTGAAAGAATCTCTCTTATTTCTTGCCGTCCTGTTTTTTTTGAAATAAAGTCAGCTCCGGGATGGGAGTTTTTTCCGATTTCCGGTCTATATAGAAAGTGCTGTTACGCATGGATCCATCTTTTGTACGTGAGTTATTAAAAAAATACCGGGAGGGCACTGCCAGTCCGGATGAAATTGAATACCTGCATACCTACTACGATGCATTTGAATTGACTGAAGCCGATCCTATTTTTTCCGATGCCACCAGTAATGAACGCAGGGACAGGATCAAATATTCCCTTGATCAGGCCATTGTACATAAAGAACAGGTGTTGCCATTGCGCAAATTACGCCTTCGCAATTGGTTGATAGCTGCCTGCCTGCTACTCGCAGCGGGATCCGGAATTTTCTGGTGGATGCAGCAGCCTG
>CAZJNY010000019.1:2713-21878 GCA_964547405.1 uncultured Flavihumibacter sp.
GGAAAGAAGGGTAAAACTCAGCGGGGAAGCCTATTTTGAAGTAGCTAAAAACAGCCAGCAACCTTTTATTGTAGAAACTCCCCGTCAAACGATTGAAGTGCTGGGTACTCATTTTAATGTGAATGCGTATGAAGAAGAAGTTGCAACCAAAACCACGCTGTTGGAAGGCAGGGTGAAAGTGGCAACCGGTAGTTCCTCGGCAGTACTTCAACCGGGTCAGCAGGCGGCATCCATAAAGAATGTGATTCAGGTGAATGAAGCCGATACGGAAGAAGCAGTGGCCTGGAAAAATGGCTACTTCAAATTCAACAAGGCAGATATCCAAACCATCATGCGCCAATTGGAAAGATGGTATGATGTGGAAGTGGAGTACCGTGGTGCTGTTCCAACAGATTTATTTGTTGGAAAGATTAACCGCAGTGAGAATATCTCTGGTGTATTAAGAGTGCTGGAACTGAGTGAAGTGCAATTCAAAATTGAAAACCGTAAAATAATTGTAGGAAACAAATAACGAATCAGACAGGATGAAACAAAAAACCGGAAGTGCTACCAACACAACCGGTTTTGACCCTTTCGGGTCAGTTGGATCAGCTTGTAAAGAGTCTCGCGAAAGATTCTATTTCTTAACCCAAACTGCTCAAATGTATGCAAATTAACGTTATCGGCCGGCTCCGACGGAAGATCGGAAAACCGGCTCTCAAAACGGTTTTGTACATGAAACTGACTGCTGCTTTTCTATTACTGGGGTGCCTGCAACTTAGTGCCAATGGCTTCTCCCAGCATGTAACCCTGACAGGTAAAAATATCAGCCTGGAAAAAGCACTCGCCGAAATCGGTGAGCAATCCGGCTATTTTTTCTTTTACCGCTACAATGAATTAAAAAACGCTGCACCACTCAACATCCGGTTGAAAAATGTACCGTTGAAAACGGCATTAGAAGAGTTGTTCCGGCAACAGCCTTTCAGTTATGCGATCGATAATAAAACCATTGTGGTGGTGCGCAAGGAAACAGTGAACAGCAACCCGCTGCCTGAATTGCCACCCGTGGATATTAAAGGTCGTGTGGTGGATGAGCGTGGCAATCCGATGCCAGGAGCAACCATTCGCGTGAAGGGAACCAACAATGCAACTGTTTCCAATGCGGACGGCGAATTCTCCATTCCCGAACTGCCCGAAGGAACCGTGCTGGTTATCAGCTATACCGGTTACCTCATGCAGGAGGTAGTACTGAAAAAAAATCAGGCGATCCGTATCGTATTGAAAGAAGATGATAACAGTATGAAATCTGTTGTGGTAGTTGGATATGGTACTCAGGAAAGAAAAGATATCACTGGTGCAGTAGCCTCTCTTCCGGCAAAAAAAATCAAGGACCAGCCGGTAACTTCCATGGATGCTGCACTGGCCGGACAAATAGCCGGTGTACAGGTGGCGCAAACTACGGGTACTCCCGGTGGTGGTGTTACTGTTCGCGTGCGGGGAGCCGGGTCACTAACTGCCGGAAATGAACCCCTTTATGTAATCGATGGATTTCCTGTTACCAGTGATTACAACCAGACAAACAATCCGCTGAACACCATCAACCCGAATGATATTGAATCCGTGCAGGTGTTGAAAGATGCATCTGCTACCGCGATTTATGGATCCAGAGGATCTAATGGTGTAATTATTATCACCACCAAATCTGGTAAATCAGGTACTTCCCGTGTGAACCTGGATATGTTTACCGGTTTCCAGGAAGTGGCGAAAAAAATCGACATGCTGGATGCGGAGGGATTTGCAACCTATATTAATGAAACCCGTAACAACGCCTGGGTAGACCGGGGCGGTTCTGTTACTGATGATAATACTGTCCGGAATAATGTGCTCTATCGCCTGCCGCCATTTTTAGCGAATCCTGCAGGATTGGGAAAGGGAACCGACTGGCAGAATGAAATTTTTCAGAAAGCACCGATCCGGAATATGCAATTAAGTTTTTCCGGCGGTAATGAAAAAACAAAGTATTACATGTCGGCTGGTTATCTCGACCAGGATGGTGTTGTTATCAATGGAAATTTCAAGCGATACAGTTTCAAACTGAATGTTGAGTCGCAGGTTTCTGACCGCATTAAAGTAGGCGCCAATCTTACTCCGAGTTTTACTACCAGTGATGTAGTAGAAGCGGAAGGCCATTGGAGCGGAGGTGCAGTTATCCTTTCTGCTTTATTGATGGCGCCACATTTGCCAGTATACAATCCGGATGGTTCGTATACGCACGCCCTTAACCTCGGATATGGTTTCAGCAGCGTGGAGAACCCGGTGAAATCAGCCAAAGAACGCGTGAATAAGTGGAACCGCATGCGTTTGCTGGGAACAAGTTTCGCCGAAGTGGAATTGCTGAAGGACCTGAAATTTAAAATATTGGTAGGTGCCGATTTTGCTTCCGGCCGAAACAGAACCTTTATTCCATCCATCGTAGGTAGGGATGGTGCGCCGCCACCTTCCATTCCTGTTGGTACTTCCACCACCAACCAGTCGATCAACTGGTTATCGGAATATACACTGGCGTATAAAAAATCTATGGGTCGTCATCAGTTTGATGCCTTACTCGGTTATACGGCACAGAAAGATAATTTCGAAAGCAATTTTGTATCTGCTACCAACTACCCGAATGATAATGTACAAACCATCAATGCCGGAATTATCAACGGAGGAAGTTCTGATCAGCAGCAATGGGCTTTGTTGTCCTATCTGGCCCGTGTGAATTACAGCTTTGATCGTAAATATCTGTTGACGGCAACTATTCGCCGCGATGGCTCCTCACGTTTTGGCGCGAATAACAAATGGGGTACGTTCCCGTCGGTATCTGCCGGCTGGCGGATTTCAGATGAGTCGTTCATGAGTGGTATCGAATGGATGGATGAATTACGTCTTAGGGCCAGTTATGGTGTAACGGGTAATAATTTTATTGGCAACTATTCACATATCGCGTTGTTGTCAGCACAGAATTATATTCTGGGTACAGGGTCGGGACAGGAAGTGAATGGTTTGTATCCCAGCACTTTTGGAAATGTGAACCTGGGTTGGGAGATGAACAAACAACTGGATCTTGGATTTGAGTTGGGTGTTTTCAATAACCGGGTATTGTTCACGGCAGATTATTACAATAAGCAAACGTCCAAACTCTTGTTGAACGTGCCGGTTCCCTCTCTTACCGGTTTTACAAGTGCCACCCAGAATATTGGGAAAATTCGTAACCATGGAATTGAACTGAGCCTCGCTACCAAAAACACAGTAGGCGCTTTCAAATGGAATACCGATATCAATGTTTCTTTCAATCGAAACAAAGTGCTGGCATTGGGACCTGAAGGTGCGCCCATCTTCGGTAACTATCAATTGAATTCTAGCCATAAAACAGAGATCGGTCAGCCGATGGGTAATTTTTATGGCTATAAAGTGATTGGTGTGTATCAGGATGCAGCAGACCTGGAGAAGAGTCCGAAGTTTGCAGATTCCCAGCCTGGTCACCTGAAGTTTGAAGATATCAATGGGGATGGCGTATTGTCAACAGATGATCGCACCATCCTGGGTAATCCATTTCCTGATATGACTTTTGGTATCAGCAACAGTTTTTCTTACAAAGGATTTGAATTGAATATTTTGTTGCAGGGTGTACAGGGATTTGAAGTGATGAACCTGGGCCGTCGTTTTTATGCGAACTATGCCGGAACCGGAAATGGATCTGCAGATATGTTGAATGCCTGGCGTTCAGCGCAGGATCCGGGTGATGGAAATGTACCTCGACTTAACCGCGATCTGGCACGTTATACCAGTAGCAACGCGAGTGCGAACATTACTTCGCTTTTTGTGGAAGACGCTTCTTTCCTCCGTATCCGGAATATTTCACTCGGTTATAATTTGAATGAAAAGCTGGCAGCGCTGATTCGTGCAAGATCGGCGAGGTTGTATGTAAGTGCACAAAACCTGCACACTTTCACGAACTACAGGGGGTACAATCCGGAAGTAAGCGTAACAGGTGCCAGTACACTGACACCGGGTGTTGATTATGGTGGGTATCCGGTAGCACGCACGTTCACCCTGGGTTTAAATCTTGGTTTCTAATCAAAAAAGGACGAAACATGAAACGAATTCTTATCTATACAACCGTGGTTATCAGTTTGAGTATGGCGGGCTGCAGCAAAGATTTTATTGAGCTGGCACCCATCTCCCAGAATAACAGCGTGAATTTTTATAAAACAGCGGCTGATATGAAACTTGCCGTGAATGCGGCTTACGGCGCTTTACAATACAGTGGGCAATACTGGAGTGCTTTGCATGAGGTAGCAGAAGTACGATCAGACAATACGGAAATCCTGGATGTTCAGACAGGATTGAATGTGGTGGAGATTGACATCTTTACCAATCAGTCGGGTAACACCCTGCTGAATGGCATGTGGAATGATCATTACAGGGGCATCGCGCAATGTAATATTGTGCTGGATCGCATTGATGCCATTGATATGGATGCAGCCATGAAAAACAGGTATATCGGGGAAATAAAATTCCTGCGTGCCCTGATGTATTTTAATATGGTCCGCAGTTTTGGTGATATCCCCCTGGTGTTAAACGAAATCAAATCACCGGAAGAGGGCTATGCCTACGGTCGCGAACCGGTAGCAAAAGTGTATGAGCAGATCATTGCTGATCTCCAGGATGCGGAAACCAAATTGCCTGTTATCTATACCGGCGCTGATATTGGAAGAGCTACTTCCGGAGCGGCAAAAGCGTTGTTAGGGAAAGTGTACCTGACCAATAAACAATGGGCACAGGCGGCCTCCAAACTAAAAGAGATCATTGATAATACGGGCGAAAACAGGTATATGTTGCTGACAAATTATGCGGATCTCTGGAAAGTCACCAATGAGAACCACCGCGAATCCATTTTTGAAGTACAGTTCAAAAAAGGCGGCACCGGAGAAGGTAGTCCCTTTACAAACCAGTTTGCTCCCAGGGGTTCCGGAGTTATTGTTAGCAAAGTGGGTGCTGGATTGGGTTATAATATTCCTACACAGGACATGTCGGATGCCTATGAAGCAGGTGATCTGCGCAAAGATTTATCACTGTCGCAGGGTTATATGAGTGGTGCTAATTTTGTAGCTGTAAAATACATCACCAAATACCTGGATATTCCTTTCCAGGCGAATGATGCGGATAACAACTGGCCGGTACTACGTTATGCGGATGTATTGCTGATGTACGCGGAAGCGCTCAATGAACAGGGATTTGTTGCGGATGGAGAAGCGTTTACTTTGCTGAACCAGGTTCGCAGCAGGGCTGGGTTACCCGCCAAAACTGCTGTAAATGCCGAGCCTTCCCTGCAGGTGGCTGATCAGGCAGCTTTTCGCCTGGCAATTGAGCAGGAGAGAAGAGTAGAACTGGCCTTTGAAAACCATCGCTGGTTCGACCTGGTACGCACCGGCAGAGCTATTGAAGTGATGGCAGAACATGGTATCACAATTCAGCCGCATCAGCTGCTTTATCCGATTCCGCAGTTACAAATCGATATCAATCCGGCGAAGATCACACAGAATCCCGGGTATCAATAACCGAAAATATTTTTCTCTTGATCAGAATTTGTGTTTTACTGATTCTATGTTGCCGGGCATTGCTATGCGCCGGCAACATAGATACTTCCATAACCCTGAACCAGTCGGTAAATGGGTATCGGGGTATCTGGTACAGCAACCAGCCTTCGGGTGATGAATATGTATACAAGTACAGTGGCGGTTTGGGTACCTATCCCGCTAATCATTACCCGTTTTCTGTTTATGCGCCGGAAGTGAACAAGACTTTTTTCTGTTATGGTGGTACCGATGCTGCCGGTAAAAACCTGCTGCATATGGTTTCCTATTTTGATCACCAGACAGGAAAAGTTCCTCGTCCCACACTGGTGCTGGATAAAAAAACCAATGATGCCCACGATAATCCTGTTTTGAATATTGATCAGCAGGGATATTTGTGGTTGTTTTCAACTTCTCATGGCACCAGTACGGTTTCGTATGTGCATAAGAGTAAGAAGCCCTATGATATTGCTGAATTTGAACAGGTGCAGGTTACCAGGCAGGTAAATGGAGCTTCGAGGCCGCTGAATAATTTTTCTTATCTGCAGGCATGGGTAGTTCCGGATAGCGGTTTCCTGAATCTGTTTACACACTACGACCGGAAAGTAATTCCGGATCAACCCTCCAAGCCTCGAAGAACCATCTCGTATATGAAAAGTACGGATGGGGTCAGCTATGGTGAATGGATAGATATTGCCACCATAGAAGAAGGGCATTATCAAACCAGCGGACAATGGGGTAAAAAACTGGCAACAAGTTTTAACTATCACCCCATAAAGCCTAAAGAAAACGGGTTGAATTACCGCACCAATCTGTATTATCTGGAGACCAGCGATTTTGGCAATAGCTGGCAGAATGCGAAAGGAGAAACAGTAAACCTACCGCTTTCGGCGGTTGATAATCCTGCATTGGTAAAAGACTATGCGGCAGCAGGAAAGCTGGTGTATATCAATGATCTTGCTTTTGATGCACAAGGGCATCCGGTGATTCTTTACATCACCAGTAAGTCCTTTGAAGCCGGTCCTAAAAGTGGCCCACAGGAATGGTTGACGGCAGCTTTTACCGGTACAGAATGGCAGATCAGAAAAATAACCGAATCCGATAATAATTATGATATGGGCTCCCTTTACCTGGAGCCGGATGGAACCTGGGTGGTGGTGGGACCTACTGCCATGGGGCCGCAGGCCTATAATACAGGCGGCGAAATCGTGCAATGGGAGTCGAAAGATCAGGGCCAGACCTGGTCATCCAGTCAATTAACCCGATCCAGTGCCTACAATCATTGTTATCCAAGAAAACCGGTTCGCGCACATCCCGATTTTTATGCATTCTGGGCAGATGGACATGGTCGCCAGCCGTCCGAATCCAGCCTTTATTTTTCGGATCGGAAAGGCAGGGTCTTTCAATTGCCTCAGGTAATGAAAAAACGCATGGCTAAACCCCGCAGAATAAGATGATACGTGTAATCATGGCTGTTAGTAGCTGGCTGTTCCTAGCTGCCTGCTCCGGCGAACCCTCTTCCCGCTCCAAACAGTTCCCTCAAATCGCCACTATTGAAACAGATAGCAGTCTGTTGGGAGTGTATGAAGTGGCGGTCAATCGAACTGTTCCCTGGGAACTGTGCTGGGGCCCCGATGCTAAACTCTGGTTTACAGAGCAGCAGGGCAGGGTCTGCCGCCTGGATACCGAAACTGGCCAGGTTGATACCCTGCTTACGCTTACGGATGTATGGTTTAAGCGAACAGCCGGATTATTGGGTATGGATCTCTTTCAGGAAAAAAATGGATCAATTCAGGTATTTCTTAATTATACCTTTCAGCGTGATACAATCGTTGCCAGTCGGCTCGTTCGCTATGAATTAATAAAAGATAGCCTGTTGAACCCGCTTGTATTACTGGAAATTCCAGGCAACCATTCGCACAATGGATCAAGGGTAAAGGTTTCGAAAAACGGACAGCTCTTCTGGGCTACCGGTGATGCACATGTGTACGGTAATGCGCAGGACAGTACTTCACTGAATGGAAAAATTTTAAGACTTAACCGCGATGGTTCCATACCAGCGGACAATCCAATTCCCGGTTCACCAGTTTGGGCCTGGGGTTTTCGAAATATGCAGGGACTAGCAGAAAATTCACGCGGACAATGGTACAGTTCTGAACATGGTGAAGCTACTGATGATGAACTGAACTTACTAATGCCCCTTGGTAATTATGGCTGGCCGCAGATTGAAGGTTTTGCCAATACAGAGAAAGAAAAGGCACAGAATATTCCTGCCAGAACAGAACCGTTGCATGCATGGACCCCAACCATTGCACCTGCAGGAATTGTATATTATGAATCAACACAGATTCCCGCATTACAGAACAGTATACTGCTGGTAACACTGAAAGCACAAAGTCTGCGGCAGCTAAAAATGGATAGTTCAGGTACCAGGGTGCTGTCAGAAGGAATTTTAGTAGATACTGTGTTTGGCAGATTGCGATCCATCGCCCAATCAGATAAAGGTATTATTTATATCGCCACCAGTAACCGCGACTGGAATCCGGCTCCTGGTTTTCCAAAGTCGGCAGATGATCGTATTTTGCAAATCAGGCCGGCAACGGAGAGGAATGGAATAATATTGAAATCAAGGCCGGCCCTGGTTCAGAAAACCAACGATGGTGCAGGGCTCTATCAACGTTATTGCGCTTCCTGTCATAAGTCCGATGGTACAGGCGTACATGACATATTTCCCTCCCTGGTGAAGAATGATAAAGTGACCGGTGACAAAACCGCTTTGCTCAATCTCCTGTTAAATGGGAAAGAACAGATGCCCTCCTTTTCCTTTTTATCAGATGAAGAACTTGCTGCGGTATTGTCTTATATCCGGCAATCCTGGTCTAACGAATCGTCTGATATAACATCAATGTATATACGAAATTATAGACATACGAATGACCGATAAAATAACAAGTAGAAACTGGATATCGAGATTGGGTCCCGGCATAATTACTGCAGCCCTGGTATTTGGTCCCAGTAAAATGACGATTACTTCCAGGCTGGGAGCCGAATATGGTTATACACTCACCTGGATCATTGTGGTTGCGATCTTTTTTATGACAAGTTATGCCAACATGGGCGCCCGCATTGGCGCAACAGCACCCGGAAGTTTTTTATCTGTACTTCGGAAAAAATGGGGCAATGCTGCTGCTATCGCCATCGGTTTCGGCATCTTTCTGGTTACCGCTTCCTTCCAGGCTGGCAACGCTATCGGGCTTGGGATTTCTCTAGGCGAATCAACGGATTCCAAACCCAATGGCTGGATCCTGCTATTCACCGGCATAGCCATCGGGTTGCTTTTTTTCCGAAGCTTCTATACAATTCTTGAAAAATTGATGATTGTCCTGGTTGGTTTGATGTTGTTTGCATTTGCCTCTACTCTTTTTATGGCGAAACCTTCCTTATCGGGTATCGTATCCGGATTAATTCCATCTGTTCCAACAGGATCAACGGGATTGATCATTGCCTTTATCGCCTCCTGTTTCTCCATTGTAGGGGCTGTTTATCAGTCCTACCTGGAACGGGAACGCAGGCGACTGAAGCCATTGTCGTCAGATGGTGGTTCAAGTGCCACCGCAGGTATACTTATTCTTGGTATTATGAGTGCAGTGGTATTGATATGTGCCGCGGCTGTATTGAATCCCCGGCAAATCCAGGTTACCAATGCTGCCGGAATGGCTCAGGCATTGGAGCCATTATATGGTGAATACGCATCGGTATTGTTTTATCTGGGACTCTTCGGCGCTTCTTTTTCCTCTCTCGTCGGTAACGCTACCGTAGGTGGTAGTCTGATGGGAGATGCACTTGGATGGGGAGATGGATTTCGCGATAAAAAAGTAAAATTCCTGATAGCCACCGTGATGCTGATTGGCGCAACTGTTGCCATCCTGTTTGGAAAATTGCCATTGGAAATGATCATACTGGCGCAAAGTATTACCATTTTTCTGGTGCCATTTATTGGCTTTGCTCTGTTGAGTATCGCCAATGATAAAACAATCATGGGAGCAAAAGTGAATACACGATATCAGGCTATAGTAGGGTTTATGGGATGGTTGCTGATCACCCTGCTGGCAGTTTTTAATTTTTACGAACTCTTTATAAAATAGCAAGCATGACTGACCAAAAAAAAGATTTGCAAAGCTGGGAAAAGCGCTTACTCGCGCCTTCTGCCGCTTTGATCGATGATCTGAAAAAAATTGAGGGAGACATCCTGTTGCTGGGTGTGGGTGGAAAGATGGGCCCCAGCATGGCGAAACTGGCCGTTGAAGCAATTCAGGCAGCCGGAATTTCCAAAAAGGTTATTGGGGCATCCAGGTTCTCCGAAACCGGCCTGAAACAGGAACTGGAAGCCACTGGCGTGGAAACCATTGCCGTTGATTTGCTGGATGATAAAGCCCTGCAACAGCTTCCGGAAGTGGAAAATGTGATTTACCTGGCCGGACAAAAATTCGGCACTTCCGGCAAGGAAGCATTTACCTGGGCGATGAACAGTTACTTACCCGGACGGGTAGCCGAAAAATTCAGACAATCGCGCATTGTGGCATTTTCTACCGGTAATGTGTACCCGTTTGCTCCATTACATAAAGGCGGACTCGATGAATCAGTTACTCCTGAACCGGTTGGTGAATACGGACAATCCTGTTTGGGCCGTGAACGTATCTTCCAGTATTTCTCGGAAAAGAACAATACCCCTACATTAATATACCGGCTCAACTATGCAGTGGATTTCAGGTATGGAGTTGTTTTGGAGATTGCTAAATCAGTTTGGGAAGGAAAAACCATTGACCTGAGTTCCGGTAACGTAAATGTAATCTGGCAGGGTGATGCCAACGAGATCGCTATCCGTGCGTTAAGACACTGTAGCAGTCCGGCCCGCTTACTCAATGTTACTGGCCCGGAATTATTATCGGTACAATGGATAGCAGAACAATTCGGAAAACATTTTGACAGGCACCCGGTATTTGTTGGTGAGCCAGAACCTACGGCACTGTTGAACAATGCATCTGCCTGTCACCAGTTATTCGGTTACCCACGCACCACCATACGTGATATCATCGATATCACCGCAGAGTGGATTAAACAGGGTGGCGATACATTTGGGAAAGCCACTCATTTTCAGGAACGAAAAGGCCAATTCTAAATATGGAACAAAAGATACTAAAGCCGGCATTAGCTGCGCTATTACAGGAAGGCACAGTAATTCCTGCGCATCCGCTTGCATTAACAGCAGCGCGTAAACTCGATGAAAAAAGACAGCGACTGCTATCCAGGTATTATATCGCCAGTGGAGCCGGTGGCATGGCAGTTGGTGTGCATTCCACCCAGTTTGAAATCCGCGATCCGGAGATCAATCTCTTTGAAACCGTATTGCGAATGGCCATGGAGGAAGTAGAAGCAGCTGGGCTGCAACGTCCTTTTATTAAAGTGGCAGGTGTTTGTGGCCCAACCGAACAGGCTGTTGCAGAAGCAAAACTGGCCGCTGGTTTGGGATATGATATTGCGCTGCTGAGCATGGGAGGATTGGCGGCTTATTCTGAAAAGGAATTGCTGGATCGCACAAGAGCGATTGCATCAATTCTTCCTGTTTTTGGATTTTATTTGCAGCCGGCTGTAGGCGGACGGATTTTCAGTTATGCCTTCTGGGAAGAATTTGCCACCATTGAAAATGTTGTTGGCATCAAAGTGGCAGCCTTCAACAGGTATTGCACACTGGATGTTGTCAGAGCCGTAGCGGCTTCGCCAAGAAAGGACGAAATCGCATTGTACACCGGGAACGATGATAATATCATCGCGGATCTTATGACACCGTTCCGATTGAATATTAATGGAGAGTGGGTGGAGAAAAATTTTGTAGGTGGTTTGCTAGGGCAATGGGCGATCTGGACCAGCAAAGCCGTTGAGCTGCTCCAAAATATCAGGGAAGTACTTGCTGATAAATCCCGGAGCCGCGAGGATTTATTGGCGGAAGGCGTGCATCTGACCGACGTGAATGCAGCCATCTTTGATCCGGCGAACCAGTTTCACGGATGTATTCCCGGTATTCATGAAGTATTGAGAAGGCAGGGACTACTAAAAGGAACCTGGTGTCTCAATGAAAAGGAGCAGTTATCAGCAGGCCAGGCAGATGAAATCACGAGAGTGTATGAAGCCTATCCGCATATGAATGACGATGCTTTTGTTACAGAATTTTTATCCAAACAGACCGATTTGCTAACCTGATATGAAATCATCTCTTTCCTGGATTGCTCTTTTTTTCATTGTCTGTACACAAACAGTGAATGCCCAATCCCCCAGCACCAACCTGGGTCCTCAGCTCCGTGCTGCCATGATCCAGGGCAGCATATTCTTAACGGATACGCATAAACGCAATTGGATATACACCGTGGTTCGCGGAGAGCCGGCTCATTTATTAGGATATGAAGCCGAATCGGGCAAGCTGTTGGTGGATCAGCCATTGCCCGGGGCAGATGGTGCCTGGGATATGGCCTGGTCAGATGATGGCTGGTTGTATGTGCCTGGTGCAAGTGGTTACCTGTTCCGGCACAGGCCGGGAACACAGGAGGTCGAAAACCTGGGCCTGGTATTACCCGGACAAACCTATGTCTGGAGTCTGACTACCGGAAAAAATGGCGAGCTGTTTGGTGCCACTTATCCGGGATGCCGGGTATTCCGGTATCATCCGAAGGAGGGCTTCAGGGATCTCGGAAATGGCCCTTTGGTGGATGGTGAAAACTATGTAAGAAGCCTGGCTTTCCATGAAAAAACAGATAAACTCTATGCTGGTGTAGGCTCCCATGCGCACCTGGTTGAAATCGATACCCGAACAGGCACGAAAAGAGAACTCCTTCCCGAAAAATACAGGGAGAAGGAATTTGTATACGGACTGGAAATCGTTTACCAGGAGAAGGGACCGGATTATCTGCTGGCATTGTTAACCGGCGGACAATTGACGCTTGTTATCAATCTGACTACCCTGCAGGTAGAAAGGGAGCTGGAAGGCATTGATATGAAAACCATCGCACAGGAGCCTGGTACTGGGATTATTTATTACACGATGAAATCAAAACTGTATCAATTGGATTTGTCAAAAAAGGAAAGCTCACCCCAATCCATAACCGAAACACGCGGAAGCGCCAACGCCTTCCGTTGGGATGGAAAAAAGAAACTGAGCCTGCTTACCTCCAATGCGGTTTATCACCAGGTTTCTGTGAAAAATAAAAAAACAAGTACTAATAAATTTGAAGTGCCTGGCCAACCCATTCCCATTCAATCCATGATGAAGGGACCTGATGGAAGAATCTGGATGGGTGGTTACCTCGCGGGTGGGCATGCAGCCTATGATCCTTCCAGCGGTATTACAACTCCATACAAGGGATTGGAACAAACAGAAGGAATGGCTTATTCGGGTGATACCATTTTCATGGGCATCTATCCACATGGACATTATTATTTCTACAATACCAAAAAGCCCTGGGATCCCAAAGAGGGAAATCCCAAACACCTGGGACAGGTGCCGGGTCAGAGTCGCGGTTTTGCGGTACTCCCTTTGCCGGAGCGAAAAAAAGTCTTATTCGGTACCGTTCCGGATTATGGACAATTAGGGGGAGCCCTGGTTAGTTATGACCTGGAAAAACAAAAGCTTGATGCACTGGTGAACATTATACCGGATCAATCCATTGTAAGTTTAGTAGCTGTGAATGATAGGGTGATTATGGGAAGTTCGATCAGCGGCGGACTGGGTGCCCGACCAACCGCAGCGGAAGCCAGGTTGGTTGGCTGGAATCTGGAAACCAAACAAAAGGTTTTTGACATAGCGCCTTTGCCTGGCGCGATGGCAATTACCGGACTGATGAAAGCTTCGGATGGAAAAATATGGGGATTGGCGGATGGTGTATTATTCATTTTCGATCCGGTTATGCAACAGGTGCTGCGTACACAGCGAATTCATGAAGCACCTTCACGGGGAGGTCATATCTGGCGAAGTGCCTTCCTGGTGCAGCACCCGAATGGATATGTGTATGGAACGGGTGGTAACTGGCTATTCCGGATAGACCCTAAAACCCTGGAAGTAAAAATGCTGGAAGAAAAAGCCAGTTTGCTGGCGATGGATGAAAAAGGCGACTTATATTTCAAGCGCAATACAGAACTGTGGCGATATAGTCTGTCTGAATCCAACTGATATGCACGAAGCAGTAAACTTAACAGCTCAATTGGTATCCATTCCTTCGGTGAATCCCATGGGAAAAGGATTGACCGGGCCTGTTTATTCCGAACGGAATATGGCACTCTTTATTCAGAATTTTCTGGCAGAGCTGGGTATTCGTGCAGAACTCTTTGGTGCTGATGCTGAGCGCCCCAATCTGGTAGCGTTTATAGATGCCGGTAAGTCGCACACCATCCTGCTCGAAGCGCATATGGATACTGTTTCTGAAGAACAGATGACGATTGCACCATTTGATCCGGTCATAAAAGATGGAATCCTCTATGGCCGCGGATCCTGTGATACCAAGGCTTCCCTTGCAACCTATCTATATGCGATAAAACGCATCCTGCAGGAAGGAAAATCGCTGCAGCACAATGTGGTATTGGCCTTTGTTAAAGACGAAGAATATTCATTTTCCGGTGCCAGGGAATTGGTAACAAGGGGAATCAAAGCTGATTTCGCAGTGGTAGGAGAGCCAACTGAGCTGAACCTGATTTATGCACATAAGGGGCTCTGCCGGTTTTTTATTCATACCGACGGATTGAGTTGTCATTCGAGTATGCCCTGGAATGGCGAAAGTGCTATCTATAAGATGGCTTCAATTATTCAGGGCGTGGAAGGCTATGCAAAAAGTCTGGCGCAGGTGACGCATCCTGTATTGGGACAGGCAACTGCCAGTATCGGAAGAATCACCGGCGGCCAAACGGTGAATACAGTACCTGCTTTATGTAGTATAGAATTGGACAACCGGCTACTACCGGGCATGACGCTGCAGGATATAGTGAATGGATTGAAACCCTTTTTAGGTGATCCTTCCGGATATCGGATAGAGGCGCCCTATTTACTGGCGATGGGGGTTGAAAATGCTCCTGATGCGCCACATTTAAAAGCACTTGTGCATGCCTGTGAGTTGGAAGGCATTAATCCTGAACTGCAAACAGCTCACTATGCAACGGATGCCGCTATCTACCAGGAAGCCGGAATCCCCTGTGTGGTGTTTGGTCCGGGTTCGATCGCTCAGGCCCACACCGCCAATGAACACATCAACATTGCCCAAATCGAAAAAGCCAGCGATATCATCTTCCGCCTCCTGACCACATGAATCCTGCGCCCTATTTAGGGCTCCATCTTCCCTTCCTCCATCCTCCTTTCCTCCCTCTTCCTTTCCTCCATCTTCCCTTCCCCCTCTTCCATACTTCTCAATTCCCACTTCTCAATTCCCACTTCACCAAATGTTGTCCATACCCTTCCCTCACCAGCAATTCAAAAGCATCCCATACCTCTTCCGGAATCTCCATTTCAATCTGAAAACCTTTAGCGGGATATTCTTTAATCCGTTGCAAATCTCCCACCATTATATTGATGATCCGTTCCAGCGGAATTTCCTCATTCGGGTATTCATCATAGGTGAGTGGAGGGGAAGTGACCAGCAATTCTTTTTCCGGCAGGTGTTTTTTGAAGGTGGCATAACTTCTTTTTTCCATATAGGGTTTCTGAACTACAATAAAACGTTGTGGATCCAGTCCGCGTTCGGCCAGTAATGCCCTGGAAAAAAGAATATTCTCTCCCGTATTCGTCGATTGGTTTTCAGTCAGGATAACCTTATCCGGCACACCCATCTTTCGAGCAACCGCTGCAAACTTATCGGCTTCTTTTTCAGTCCACATGCCCTGTGTGAAATTTCCAAGTCCGCCGGATAGCAACAACAATGGCGCCCATCCCTCAAGCCATAATTGCGCCGCCCATTCGGCTACTCTTAAATCATGACTACCCAATGCGAAAATGCAGTCGGATTTTTCCAGGGAATGATTCATGTGATGGTAATCCCAAACCAGGCGTGCAGCCTTATTGACGCTTTCTTTCATTCGCTTGTTTTTCTTCCCGGCGAAGATAGATTTTCAATCGGGCATTGATATAGTTGATCATATCCTCTTCATTCGACTGGCGGCAGAATTCATAGCTGGGCCGGTAGCGCAGCATAAATGTCTGAAGGGAATCTCCTTTTAAGCCTGTATAGTGCTGCACGAAGGACCTGGAGAATCGGTAATCAACATATTCAATACGCTCATTGTCCAGCAGTTTTTTCTTGAGTTCGCGTTCCTGCCGGTTTTTGGGGGAGAAGAAGCTAGCCGGACTCAACACAATGCCGAAACCGGATTGAGGAGTATTCCTGCCTGTAATTCCCGGAAGGGGTTCATCGAGTATATGGCGGTAAGCTTCTCTTCTTTCCAGGGAATCGGTACTGTAATCCCTTTCTGTAACCACCACCGTTTTAAGCAGGTTGTAGCGTTGTTTCAGAGAGATATCGTATCCGGTTACAAACATGTGAAACTCCACCTTTAGAGTATCTGGTACATAGCCGATAGCAGAAAAAACAATCCGATGGCCCTCTGCTGCCGGAATGCTGTATCTGCCTGTTTTTGATACCGTTGTTGTTTGATTGGTATTCAGGTTTACCAGAAATACATCCTGCAGGGTGGAATCGGTTTGTGCATCAAAAATGGTCCCGGATAGTTGTTGCTGTGCGGTGGTGTGAAGAAAGCAACCCAATCCCAAAAAGACAGTAAGCAGTAGTCGAAAAGCAGTCATGGTTAAAGTTAATGAGCAGGCGGAATGAAAGCTGCAGTTTATCTGAAAACATTTGTTAATCATTCATCATATGATAGATAGCAAATTCCATAATTATCTTTACAGCTAAGATTATATTTTTTAATGAAGCAACTACTGGTTATTGCAGCCATTGTGCTGACTGGAATAGTTACCGTAGCACTGACGGAGCAAAAAGGTTCGTTGCGGAAAATGTACAGTAAGCCGACCCATTTATGGCCTGCTCCGGCAATTGAACCAGGTATTCCCTGGAAAGAGCTGGAAGCTTTGCCCATAGCTGATTCTACCAGTATTGCGGAGTTGAATGATCCCCTGGTTATATTAGGGAAGACGCTTTTTTTTGATCCTCGTTTATCTGCCTCCAACCAGATTTCCTGCAGCAGTTGCCACGATCCGGATTTGTCATGGGCGGATGGTCGTGCAGTTGCTTTGGGTCATGATCACCAGCAGGGAAAAAGGAATACACCCTCCTTATTGAATATTGCCCGAATGGAGACTTTTTTCTGGGATGGTCGGGCCCGAAGTCTGCAACAACAGGCCATTAATCCAATCAGCGAACCCCATGAAATGGCCCAGGATCTCACCAGATTAATTCCGAAGATAAGAGCCATTAAAGGATATCATCAGCTATTTAAAGAGGCCTACGATTCAGAAGAAATTTCAATGGAAGGAATACTGGATGCCATTGCTGCATTTGAGGAAACAATAGTAAGCAGTCCCAACCGGTTTGACAATTTTGTAAGGGGAGAATACAATTCACTCAGTGATGAAGAAATAGAGGGACTTCATTTATTTCGCACGAAGGCGCAATGTATGAATTGCCATTATGGACCCGATTTTACAGATCAGCAATTTCATGCACTGGGGTTCTTTGATTCAACGGATCAGAAAAAGGATCCGGGTCGCTTTGCTGTTACAAAAAAGCAGGAAGACCTGGGTCGGTTCCGGACTCCATCCTTACGCGATGTAATGCGCACCGGACCCTGGATGCACGATGGCAGGTATAACGAAATGCAAGATGTCATCCATCTGTTTAATGAAGCAGGAGCAGGCCCCCGGATCAAAAAACTAAACCTGACAGAAAAGGAAAGAAAATCGCTCCAGGCCTTTCTGCAAGCGATTACTGCAGCCCCTCTAAAAGTTCAACGACCTGAATTGCCTAAATAGGAACAGCATTTGAACAAGAAGATGGGGGTATGATTTTTTAAACTATATTCCTATTCTATGAAAGTCGTCCTCTGGTTCTGCTTATTTCAAATGTTGATTGTAGTTACTTATTGTCAGGAAAAAATCATTACTCAAACCATATCCCAACGATGGGAATTAAACCCGGAAGATAAAAAAGGGACCTTTCGGCTGGTTTCGTATAAGCCGATTTATGTAACTGCAGGAAGGTGGTCATCTAACCCCAATAAACAACCGTTTAGTGAAAATCCGGAGTATAGTTTACCGACAGCCCAACCCTACAATTCCTACGAAGCAAAATTCCAACTCAGTTTTAAATCCAAACTGGTCCAGTCTATGTTTTGGGGAGTTGGAGACCTCTGGGTGGGCTATACACAACTGGCACATTGGCAAATTTATAATACTGAATTATCGAGACCTTTCCGCGAACTCAATTACGAGCCGGAATTGTTGTTGAATTTTCCCTTGAATTTTAGGGTGCTTGGGTTTACAGCAAGAACTGCCGGTGTATCATTCAATCATCAATCCAATGGCCGGGAACTTCCTCGATCCAGAAGCTGGAACCGCATAATTTTTCATATGGGATTTGAACGCGAGCACTGGCAGGTGGTCCTTAGACCCTGGATTCGGCTGAAAGATGAAGAAGATGAAAATCCCGGAATTACAGATTATGTTGGTCGCGGTGAAATGACAATTATATACGGCTGGAAAAAACACACAGTGTATGGCGTATTCACCAATTCTCTTGCCGCGAACAATAACCGTGGTAGTGCACAGTTAAACTATGTGTTGCCTGTTCGAAATAATCTGAGAGCCCATTTCCAATTTTTCACCGGATATGGTGAAACGCTGATCGATTACAATCATCGTCAAACTACACTAGGGCTTGGTATTTCATTTGTGGATTGGTAAAAGTCAGACAGATGTTGCTACACCTGTCTGACTTCAAAAATTAAAATGCTTTCTTCTCACCTGTAATCTGAACCTCGGTTACCGGCCCGTATTTTTCAGCCAGTTTTTTTATCTCCTCCGACTTGCCCACCAGTATAAACTGCAATTTATCTTTCGGGAAATAGGTCTGGATGATCTGACGTGCCTTCTCCAGCGTTAACCCATCCACATTCGACTGGAAATTATTGATGAAGGACTCATTGAAGCCATACCAGTGCATTTGCGTCATCAAAGATGCCAACTGGCGACTGGTTTCATAGTCCGGCGGAAACTGTCCTTTTACATAGTTCTTTGCAGAAGTAAGCGACTCCTCCGTTACACCCTGTTCATGTAATCTGTTCAATACTTCCAGGGCTTTATCAATGGCCGCTTCTGTAGTTTCAGTTGCCGTAAACGTACTGATCGCAAAACTGCCACCATACTTCAAGGTACTGAAAGAACTTCTTGCTCCATAAGTCAACCCGCTGTTCACACGCAGCTCATCATTCAGCATGGAAGTAAAACGGCCGCCTAATAAGGTATTGATGACATCAATAGCAATATAATCCGGATTGTTTCTGCTGATACCCGGTGCACCAATATA
>CAZJNY010000019.1:21978-30336 GCA_964547405.1 uncultured Flavihumibacter sp.
CATCAATAGCAATATAATCCGGATTGTTTCTGCTGATACCCGGTGCACCAATATAAAAGGTGGTTTCCCTTGCATCATTCTTATTCACCAGCAACACGCGGTTTCCTGATGGCTTTGCAATAGCTGCTTTCGCATTCGCATCTGAAATAGCAGCACCTTTTTTCCATCCTGCAAATGCTTTGGTAACCATCGCCTTCATTTGTTTGGCATCAAAGTCTCCTGCAATAGCAATGGCAGAACCGTTGGGAATGTAATGACTCGTATAAAATGCCCTGATATCGGCAGCAGTTAATGGCTGCACACTTGCAGGGGTACCCGAAACAATCGTTCCATAAACATGCTCTCCGTAGAGAAACTTGTCAAAGTAAGAACCGATCACACTTCTCGGACTCTCTTTCTGCTGTTCCAGCCGAATCAGTGCACGCTTTTTTTCTTTTGCAAATTCAGCCGTATCAAAACGGGGAGCAGTCAATACCTCGTTTAAGATGGCCAGCATTTTTTCTGTATCCTTATTGGCAAAGGAGGAGGATAAACCTGCATATTCCTTATTTGCATAACTGTTGATGCTGGCGCCGATGAAATCAATTTGCTGATCCAGCTCCTGTTTGGAATAGGAAGCAGTTCCATGCTGAAGAGCTGCTGCTGTAAGAGAAGCCAGTCCTGCCTTCTCGCCATCAAAGATGGCACCGGCAGGAAAGATAGCAGACACAGAAATCATGGGCACTTCTTTTTGCTCCATCAGGTAAACCGTCAGTCCATTTTTCAGGGTGAACTTCTGGTAGGCAGGCAGCTTGAAATTCTGCGCCTGTAGAACAGTAGTGGCACTTATCGCCAATACTATTGTTAGAAAAAATATATTGAATAGTTGTTTCATTTCTTTGCATTAATAGGTTATTCCTCAACGTTAGCTGTCAGTACTCCAACGGTGCGATTGGGCTTGGTAAAATAAGCCGCTGCCACCCGCTTGATATCTTCAACAGTTACTTTATTGTAAGCAGCCGGCGCATCAAATAGCTTTTTGTAATCACCAAAGAATACTTCATAAGTGCCGATATTATTTGATTTGCCATTGATGGTTTCAATCTGCCGGTAAAAATCAATCAGTTTGGCATTTTTCACTTTTTCAAGTTCCCTTTCTGTGACTCCATTTTTTTTGATGGATTCCAGTTCCGCATACACTTCCTTTTCAATGTCTTCTGTTTTTACACCTCTTGAAGCAGTGGCTGTAACACTGAATAAAGTAGGATCAAAACTTTCTTCATACCGCGCAAATACCGATGTAGCCAGTTGCTTCTGATCTACCAGAATTGAAAAGAGCCGGGATGATTGTCCCTGTGTGAGCAGGTCCGACAAAAGCGACAAGGCATAATAATCGGGATGTTTTGCTTCCGGGGTATGCCAGGCAATGCTGATATACGGATTTGCCACCTGTTTTTGAACTGTGATTCTTTTTTCGCCGGTTTGTTTGGGCTCTTTAATATGAACAACCGGTGGTGCAGGTTGGGCTGGAATGGGAGCCAGGTATTTTTCAGCAAGTGCTTTCACCTCCGCCAGTTTCACTGCTCCGGAAACTACCACTACACAGTTATTCGGGGCATAATAGGTTTTGAAATAGCGTTCCAGGTCTTCCTGTTTCCAGTTTTTCATATCATCCAGGTAACCGATTACCGGCCAGTGATAAGGATGTTCGGCAAATGCCTGTCCCTGTACCGCTTCAAACAAAACTCTATAAGGTGAATTCTCTAGTCCAGTACTGCGCTCGGATATCACCACCCCGCGCTCACTTTCCACCACTTTCGGATCGATGGTCAGGCTGGAAATCCGGTCGGCTTCCAGGTCAAAAATCACTTCGGTTGCGGAAGCCGGAAACCAGTTGGTATAAACAGTTACGTCTTCCCGGGTATAGGCGTTATTGGCACCGCCATTGAACTCCATAGTACGGTCAAACTGCTTGGGACCGTATTTTTTTGCCCCATTGAACATCATGTGTTCAAAAAAATGCGATAAGCCGGTGATGCCCTGGTATTCATTCCGGGATCCAACCCGGTAAAACAGGTACATATTGGCATTGGGAATGGAAAAATCCTCTACCACCAGGAATTTCATTCCATTGGCGAGGGTGAAGCTTTGAACCTCATCTGCTTTTAACTGTGCCTGGGCCACCGATGCACAAAGGAGCAGGAGGCCCGTCCAGATTTTCTTCATATGCGTGTGTTTAGTGCGCGTTAAAGCTACCAATTGTTCGCCTCGCAGGATTACCATTCCTAAAAAAACCGAAAGGCTTATACATTATTTCTCACCGCTTTACGTTGTAGAAGCAAAGTTCCAGCCATTGAAAAACTGCTTCCCGATTTTTTTGCTGCTTCTGCTATCGCTGTGTGGAATCGCCCAGCCGGCTATTGATACTACCACCAAACTGATCGCTCAGGCCGAGAATGTTATTAAGGAAAATACCATTATCAAAATTGAAAACCTCGGTCCCGGTATCAATTCTGACCTGCAGGAACTTCGTCCCACTATTTCAGCAGATGGCAACCTGCTTTTTTTCATTTGCGAAAATCATCCCCGCAACACCAAGTACCGGTCTGTTCCAAACAGCCAGGATATCTGGGTAGCTTTCCGCGATACACTGGGCAACTGGAGTGAAGCCAAACACCTGGCAGCCCCCCTGAATACCACGCATTACAATGCTGTTTACTGGATTTCGCCCGACAATAACCGGATTCTGATCCGGGGCGCTTTTGTAAAAGGTGGTTATGTGGGTAAGGGAATCAGCATGTGTTATCTTCAGGAAGATGGCCGCTGGAGCCCACCGGAAGGACTGAATATTAAAAATTATTTCAAATACGACAGGGGCAGGATCTCCGGCGCTTCCATGGCCCATGATGGCCAAACCCTCCTGCTTTATATGACACCCGAAGAAGGGAGTTCATTCAATGATCTCTTTGTATGTTTCCTCCAGTCCGACGGAACCTGGTCGGAACCCAAAAACCTGGGCAAGCAGATCAATCTGCCGCAAACAGACGAAATGACACCCTATATGTCGGCAGATGGGGTCACGCTTTATTTCAGTAGCAACCGGCCTGGTGGCCTGGGTGATAACGATATCTGGAAATCCCGCCGGCTGGACAATAGCTGGACCAAATGGTCAGAGCCCGAGAACCTTGGAGCGCCGATCAATACGGCTAAATGGGATGCCTTTTTTACTATGGATGCCGGTGGTGAATTTGCCTACCTGACCACCAGCGAAGAAGGATATGGTGCCAGTGATATTGTGCGGGTCAGACTGATGGAGGAAAAGAAACCGGATCCGGTGGTAATGGTTACCGGAAATGTATTCAACAAAAAAACCGGAGAGCCGCTCTCCGCTTCCCTGTTATATGAAACACTGCCGGATGGGGTCCAGGTTGGCAATGCGCTTTCCAGTCCATTTGATGGCGCCTTTAAAATAGTGCTGCCCTTTAACCGGAACTACAGTATCCGGGCAACAGCCAATCATTTTTTCTCAATTTCCGAGAATCTGAACCTGGATTCGATGATACAGGCCGGGTATACAGAAATCCATAAAGATCTTTACCTGGTTCCGATTGAAATCGGACAGACCGTGCGGTTAAACAATGTGTTCTTTGATTTTGATAAATGGGACCTTCGAAAAGAATCCTTTGTAGAGCTGGATCGGGTGGTGACATTACTGGCAGATAATCCGGCTATTGAAATTGAGCTGGCAGCACATACCGATAGCAAGGGTTCAGATGATTACAATTACAAGCTCAGCGATAACCGGGCCCGTTCGGTAATGAATTACCTTATTTCGAAAGGCATTGCAGCATCCAGGTTGCGTTCACAGGGATATGGCGAAACCAAACCCCTGGCTTCCAACGAAACCGATGATGGCCGTCAGCTGAACCGCCGTGTTGAGTTCACCATTTTGAAGAATTGATGTAGATTAGCATATTGGTTAAGGCAGGCATTCATTTAAAATTAAAACTCATGCATGTAGTTCAATTGCCTTCCGTATCTGTTCTCTCAAGAGCTGTTCTTTTTATTGGTTCGCTGCTTTTCGGCTTGGTTGGAACCAGTCCGGTTAGCGCCCAGTCACTTCCTGATGCCTACGATTTTACCCTGGGAGTTACCTATGAAATAAGTTCCGGAAAAAATGGTAACATGAAAAAGGGGGAACAGATGGGAATGTGGTTCTCCAATCAACCCTATACCGGGATGGAATCTCCCAAACAAAAAGGGTTCTTCATGGTAATGGACCTGAACGATCAGAAAATGGTTACCCTGATGACAGACCAGAAGATGGCCATGGTAATGGATCTTAAAAAAATGCAGGAGAAGATGAAGGGACAGGTGAAGGAAGAGAATCCTGCCAACGTTAAAATAACCAAAACCGGTAAAAGCGAAACCATACTGGGCTATAAATGCCAACAGTTCCTCATCGAAAGTGATGACAGCCAGTCGTATGCCTGGATTACCACAGAACTGGGCTCGGGCATGGGTAACCTCGCCAAAAGCCTTTCTGCCATTCTTAGTTCGGGGCCCAGGCCAATGGGACTACCCTCTATGAAAGGAATAGAGAATGGGGTACTCCTGAAGATGGAATCAACAGATAAAAAGAATGGTAATACAACCCGACTGGAAGCAGTGAATGTTTCAAAAGAGGGTAAAAAATTTCCTACAGCCGGTTATAATGTGATGGCTATGCCGGGCATGTAATCAGTGGGAGTCGTATCTGGATCTGATGCCTTCCTTCCGGTGTTCTGCTAACCAGCAGTTGACCTCCATCGGCCTGTGCCATCGAAATTGATTTTTTCAATAGTAATAATTTGGCCGGATCAACTACATTATTGGTCTGCGGCCGGTATAATAAACTGATTTCAATATCCAGGTTCTGCTGTATAGACAAACGAAGCTGTTGTATGCGGTAGGTTCTGGTAAGCGGTAAAACCGTTTGCAGCAGGCGGTATATAGCCAGTCCGCTGGGAGCCGGCAATTGTTCATTCAACTCCATGGTGAAATCCACATCCACCCGGTGATTGGCTGCCCATTGCTCTACCAGTTCCCGGATCAGCAATTGCGCATTTGCCTGGAACTGATCAACAGGTTTAATATAGTTACAAAGCAGCCGGATCTCGTTAATGATATGCTCGATGTTTTCCTTGCTTTTGGAAAGAAAGGATTCGCTCAGGTCTTTTTCGGTTTGGGCAAATTCTATATAAAGTTTGGTAGCTGCCAGTGTTTGCGCAAAATTTTCGTGTAATTGGTTGGCGATAAAACTTTTTTCCTGTTCCTCCTCTTTGATAGAAAGGCGGTGTAAGGCTTTTTCTGCTTCAATCAGTTTGTTGGTATAACTGATCAGCGATTTGTTTTTCCTGCGTAATTCCATCAGCCGGCTTACCTGATTGGCGATGGTTTGAAGGGCCTCCAACTGAAAACGCGAAAGCTGCCGGTTGGAATTGGAATCAAATACGCATACGGTGCCAACTTTCTGACCGGAGCTGGTTCCGATAGGAGCCCCCGCATAAAAATTGATATAAGGATCACCCGTAACGTAAGGATTGTTGCGAAAACGAGGGTCCTGCGAAGCATCCGCAATCAGCATCACTTCATCTTTTTGAATGGTATAATGACAGAATGCATCCTCGCGACGGGTTTCTTTCAGACTGATGCTTTTCACCGCTTTGAACCATTGCCGGTCTTTGTCTATGAAACTGATGGCTGCCATCTGGCAATTGGTAATATTGGCGGCCAGTTCTACCAGTTGGGAGAAATCTTCCTCCTGTTCAGAATCGAGAATGCCGAAGGAATAAAGATCGGCCAGTCGCATTTCTTCCTGTAAGTCGGGCAAATCGTTCATGGTACGGATTTTAAGAGTGGAGTTTATAGGGATTACAATATTAACGTAACCTGTTCAGCATTAGTTTGGCGCGACCTGTCGAAATCTTTCTAATCTCATTAAATTCGGGTACAAGCACACAGCTCATATGACAAGTCCACAACTGGAACAACTCTTTTCAACAGAGTCAGCTCAATTGGAAAAACTGAATGAAATGGTTCGGCGTTCAGTTGAAGAAGAAAAACTGTTAACAGATAAACTCAAGGAATTTGAAGAACAGCATCCGGGTTTCGAAAGCAGGATCGCAGACAAGGTGGCCAGTTTTGGTGGAAGCTGGCGCTTTATTCTAAGTTTTGCGTTTCTGATGCTGGCCTGGATCTTGCTGAATATTTTTTTATTAACAAGACCCTTTGATCCATACCCATTCATTTTACTTAACTTGTTACTATCCACCATCGCGGCTCTGCAGGCACCTGTCATCATGATGAGTCAGAACCGGAAGGAAGAGAAAGACCGTCAACGGGCTATCAGTGATTATATGATCAACCTGAAGGCTGAAATTGAAGTTCGTAACCTGCACAGCAAACTGGATCTGCTCATTACTGAACAAATGCAGACATTGTTTGAGATTCAGAAAACACAGATCGACATGATGGATGACATGAAGTCAATTTTGATGAAGATCAAAAAGGACAATGATTAGTATCAATCTTCTGCTATTGGGTTCTAACTAGTTTTGTAACGAAATCTGACCGGCTATGATTCCAGCACTTACACCAGACCTTCGAAAGGTACTGGAGGCGGTTCATTATCGGCCTGCAGTATCGATTGTTTTGCCTTTTAATCCAAAGATGACGGCAAAGGACGAGCTGTCCGCTTCACTGAAAAACACCTGCGATCAGGTGGAGAAATCCTTATTGAAGCAATACCCCGCCGAGCTGGCGCTGTTGTTGTTACAACGGTTACGAAACCTGTTGAACCAGCTTAATTACAGCACACATAAAAAAAGTATAGCGCTCTTCCTTTCTCCTGTATTTGAGAAACTCCTGTATCTCGATATGGATGTGTTTGCGAAAATCATTATTGATGATTCCTTTGAAATTCGCGATCTCATTGATTGTAAAAAAATATCCAGGCAATTTCTGGTACTGCTTCTGCAAAGTCAGCACATGCATATTTTATTGGGAACACCTGGAAAACAACAAAGAATTCTTTCCGCTCCAATTGAATATACACAAGCTGCTTCCATTAAACAGGCGGATCAGACACTTACGCAATTAATGCAGGCCTATCAGTTACCAGCCTTTGTATTGGGAGAAAAAAAATTCATCGATGCATTCAGAAAAGCGGCTACTGGTACAGACAGCATTATCGATCATCTGTTGTTTACCGGCACAGAACAGGAAACCGATCGTATTGATAGTTTATTGACACCTTATCTCAATAAATGGTCCAAATGGCAAGAGGCTGCCGTACTGCACCGGCTGGAAACTGCATCCAAATCACAACGCCTTACCATTGGCATGTCGGAAGTCTGGAAGGAAGCCATGCATCACAATGGCAAGCTGCTGGTTGTAGAGCGCGGATTTCATTTCGATGGATTCCAGCCGCACAATCCTTATTCCTACATAAAAGATGCCGTTGATGAGATTATCGAAAAAGTGCTGGAAGCCGGAGGAGATGTGGAATTTGTAGAAGAAGGAAAACTTTCCGCTTACGGACAAATTGCCATGGTTCGATTTTATTGAACCGGCTGCTCACCAGAATACCTGTACTATGCAACCAATTTGGATCCGACGCTTCCACGAAATCGGTTTAAACGATGTGCCCAGTGTTGGAGGAAAAAATGCCTCCCTTGGAGAAATGATATCCTGCCTTGCTTCCTACGCAATTCCTGTTCCCGACGGATTTGCCACAACGGCACTCGCATTTGAAGATTTTCTTAGCCTGAACAGGTTGCATACACCGTTGCAGGACCTGCTCGCGCAGCTTGATAGAAATCAATACTCCAACCTGCGGGAAATTGGTTCCGCCGCCCGCAAATTGCTTGCAGCAGCGGAATTACCATTGCATCTGAAACAGGCCATCCTTACTGCTTACAGAGAATTGGGTAAAGGAGAGCCCATTGCGGTAGCTGTCAGAAGCAGTGCCACTGCGGAAGATCTTCCTGAAGCAAGTTTTGCCGGACAACACGAATCCTATCTGAATATCCGTGGTGAAGAGGGGGTGCTGAAAGCCGTGCACCAGTGTTTTACCTCTTTGTATACCGACCGGGCTATCAAATACCGGGAAGATAATGGCTTCCAGCATGAGAAAGTGGCGCTTTCAGCAGGCATTCAGATTATGGTCCGTTCCGATATCTCCTGCTCCGGGGTATTGTTTACACTGGAACCGGAATCGGGTTTCCGGGATATTATTCATATTTCCGGTGTTTGGGGCCTGGGTGAAAACATTGTACAGGGCACCGTTACACCGGATGAATTCCTGGTATTCAAACCTACACTTGGTAAGGTGAAACA
>CAZJNY010000019.1:30436-31924 GCA_964547405.1 uncultured Flavihumibacter sp.
CCTGGCATCCGGACAAGCAATTGGATCCGCGGTAGCAACTGGTACAGCCAGACTGCTGAAAAATACCAGGGAGGCGGATAAACTGCAGCCGGGTGAAATAATCGTTACGGATCTTACGAGTCCCGATTGGGATCCGATTCTCAAAAAGTCTGCTGCCATCATCACCAATAAAGGCGGACGCACCAGTCATGCTTCAATTGTTGCCCGCGAGCTGGGAGTGCCCGCAATTGTCGGAACGGAAAATGCCACCGAACAGATAAAGGATGGCCAGCCTGTTACTGTATCCTGTTGCGAAGGCAAGTCCGGCTATATTTACGAAGGGTTGCTGAAGATAGATATACGTGAACATGATTTCAGTACCATTCACAAACCGGAACATACCGGAATACTACTCATAACAGGCGATCCGGATAAAGCATTTCAGTTATCCTATTATCCAAATGATGGTGTGGGATTGCTGCGCATGGAATTCATCATCACCCATGCAATCAAAGTGCATCCGATGGCGCTGGTGAAGTATGATGAACTTCCGGAATGCTCAGCAGACAAGCAGGCCATCGCAGAGCTCACGAAAGGTTATACCGATAAGAAAGAATATTTTATCGATAAGCTTTCACAAGGGATTGCTACCATCGCTGCAGCCTTTTATCCCAAACCAGTGATCGTTCGGATGAGTGATTTCAAATCCAATGAATATGCGAATCTGCTGGGCGGTGTAGGATTTGAGCCCGAAGAAGAAAATCCGATGATTGGGTTTCGCGGTGCTTCCAGGTACTATCATGAAAAATATAAAGAAGGCTTTCGACTTGAATGTGCTGCCATTAAACGTGTTCGGGAGGATATGGGATTAACCAATGTAAAGGTGATGATCCCCTTTTGCCGTACCCTGGAAGAAGCGGAAAAAGTGGTGCAGCAGATGAAACTGTTTGGGTTGGAGAGAGGATTGGAGGGACTTGAATTGTACATGATGGTGGAGATTCCCAGTAATGTATTGCTCGCCAAAGAATTTGCGCAGTATTTCGATGGTTTTTCAATCGGTTCCAATGACCTGACGCAATTGACGCTGGGTGTGGATCGTGATTCCGCTCTTGTAAGTCCGCTTTTTAATGAACAGAACCCCGCCGCCCTTGAAATGATCCGGCTGGCTATTGAATATGCACATGCTGCCGGCCGGCCGATTGGCTTATGCGGACAGGCGCCTAGTGATGATCCCTCCTTCGCCCGATTCCTGGTAGAAGCCGGTATAGATACGATTTCCTTTAACCCGGATGCATTGCTGAAGGGCATGGAAAATGTTTTAAGGGAGACAAAGGGAACAAAGGAGGCAAAGGAGACAGAGGAGTAGTCCCGTCTCCCGTCTCCTTTGTCTCCCGTCTCCTTCGTCTCCTTTCTTCCCTTCCTCCATCTTCCTTTCCTCCATCTTCCATTCCCCATCCTCCATTCTTCCCTCTTCCTTTCCTCCATTCTTCTAAATTTCCCACAAATACT
>CAZJNY010000020.1:0-21061 GCA_964547405.1 uncultured Flavihumibacter sp.
ATAAGGCGGCAGGCATTGAAATTGTCATGACCTGGCTGGCCATTATTGGTACGGTATTGTTGCTTATAACGTTTATCAGTACCAGGGAACGAATTGTACCCAAACCAGATCAAAAATCAAGTGTGGCACAGGATCTGAAGGACCTTTCCACCAACAGACCCTGGTTACTGATGTTATTGTTAACCACCCTGGTTTTTATCACCCTTGCCATGAAAGGCGGCTCCTATGTTTACTACTTTAAAAACTATGTAAACAGCCAGGCACTTACGGAGTTTATTCAGCCAATACTGAATGGGTTACAAGCTATGGGCATTAACTTCTTTGGAGAAGACCCCGTATCAGCCGGATTCGGACTGTTTAATGCAGGTGGCATATTATTCATGATTGCGGGAATTATGCTCTCCAAAGGTTTTGCTGATAAATATGGCAAACGGGATGTTTTCGGATGGGCCTTATTTGTTTCAACGCTGTTTATTCTGCTTTTCTATTTCTTTCCACCCGATGCAATCGGACTGATTTTTGGTTCCCAAATCCTGCATGGCTTCTTCTATGGCTTAACCATTCCCTTATTATGGGCAATGATTGCGGATGTAGCCGACTATAGCGAGTGGAAAACCAATCGCCGCGCTACTGCGATAATATTCTCAGCGATGATGGTTGGACTCAAAGTGGGACTCAGTGTTGGCAGCGCGCTGGTTACCTGGATTCTTGGTCTGTATCAGTACCAGGCCAACAGCGATGCCGCACAAACTGCCACAGCAGTGAATGGAACCAAACTATTGGTAAGCATATATCCTTCCATTCCCTTTTTTATAGGAATTGGTCTTCTGTTTTTTTATGAGATTAATAAGACAATGGAAAACCAGATTGAAAACGAGCTAAAACAACGAAGAACAAGCTAACCATGGATATAAAAAAACTCAAAAGCCAGGCAATCTCCCAGCCATTGGTAGAACATATCTACACTGCTGATCCATCCGCACATGTGTTTAATGGAAAGATTTATATCTACCCTTCACATGATGTGGAATCCTCCATTCCGTTTGATGATTTAGGCAGTCATTTCGCCATGGAAGATTATCATGTGCTCTCAATGGATCATCCGGATGCAAAAGCGGTGGACCATGGTTGTGCTTTGCGGATACAGGATGTTCCATGGGCCAGCCAACAGGCCTGGGCACCCGATGCTGCTGAAAAAGACGGCCGCTATTACCTTTTCTTCCCGGCAAAAGACAACCAGGGTATTTTTCGCATAGGTGTAGCTGTGAGTGAATCTCCAGTGGGCCCCTTTACTGCGCGGCCAGAGCCGATCCGTGATAGTTTCTCCATCGATCCGGCAGTATTCAGGGATACGGATGGCAGTTATTATATGTATTTTGGGGGCATCTGGGGCGGTCAGTTGCAACGCTGGCGAACCGGACAGTTCAAGCCGGAAGGAGAAGGTCCTTTTGCTCATCTGCCCGCAGCTACAGAACCGGCCCTCTGTCCGAAAGTAGCCCGCCTGCGGGATGACCTGCTGGAATTTGCAGAAGCGCCCCGGGATCTGCAGATCCTCGACGAAAATGGACTACCCTTACTGGAAGGCGATAAGGACCGGCGCTTTTTTGAGGCAAGCTGGATGCATACCTACAACGGAAAATATTATTTTTCTTATTCAACCGGCGACACTCATTTCATCTGTTATGCAATTGGAGATTCACCGTACGGTCCCTTTACGTATGGCGGAAGAATTCTGGAACCGGTAATCGGCTGGACCTCCCATCACTCTATCTGTGCCTTTAATGGAAAATGGTATCTTTTCTATCACGATAGCAGTCTGAGTGAAGGAGTGACCCATTTAAGATCTGTAAAAGTTACGGAGCTTAAACACGATGAAAATGGCCGCATTCAAACGATTCATCCTTATTCAAAATAAGTATACCAGACATGGTTAAACGAATATTTTTCCTGCTACTGCTATTGCCGGCAGTTATGCAAAGCGAGGCGCAAATCCGGTTGCCACAGATAATCCGCGATAGCATGATTCTGCAACGGGACCAGCCGGTTCGATTATGGGGTTGGGCATCGCCACAGGAAAAAATAACAGTTCTGTTTAACCGAAAAACCATTCGTACGCATACAGGAGCCGATGGCAAATGGAACCTTGAATTACCGGCCACAAAAGCAGGTGGTCCTTATGCAATTCAGTTTCAGGGAAAGAATACCATAGCACTCAAAGAGGTATTGTTTGGTGATGTCTGGTTTTGTAGCGGGCAGAGCAATATGGTACACCAGTTGAATATTCATGATGTTACCTATGCAGAAGAAATCGCGACCGCAAATTTTCCGCAGATACGTCAGTTCTGGATACCAACAGCAACCAGTCTGGAGGGGCCCCGGGAGGATATTTCCTCCGGCTATTGGGCACCGGCAGTGGGTGAAGCAGTGCGTCCCTTTTCTGCCGTAGCTTATTTCATGGCGAAAAAATTACATCAGCAATATGGTATTCCTATTGGCATCATCAATGCGAGTGTGGGCGGAACACCGATTGAAGCATGGACAGGTGGATTGCAGGCCCCTCCGGCAGTAACAGCACCAGCCAATTCCGCAAGACCACCAGCACGACCAGCAGCGCCGGTTGATAAAGGCCTGACAGAATCGGTTAAATGGTACGACCCTTCCTATATTCCCAAAGGCTGGCGATCGATCTATGTTCCGGGTTATTGGGAAGACCAGGGAATTAAAGAGTTGAATGGAGTGGTCTGGTATCGCAAAGAAATAATGGTACCCGCAACTATGACCGGAAAACAAGGCAGACTATTCCTGGGCAGAATTGTAGACATGGATGAAGTATACATCAATGGAAAAAAAATCGGTCAAACAACTTATCTGTATCCTCAACGCCGCTATTCTATTCCGGCGGATATTTTGCAACCAGGGAAAAACCTGGTAGTAGTTCGGGTAACTAATAACAATGGCAAGGGCGGATTTGTACCCGATAAACCCTATTACCTTTTTACCGAAAAGGACACCATCGATTTATTTGGTAAATGGGAGTATAAAGTGGGAGCGGTTCATATACCCTTACCACCTGCTTTTGGTATGAATGGAAATTCGCAGAACAAACCTTCTGCCTTGTACAATGCCATGGTAGCACCAATAATCCGTTATACCATCAAGGGGTTTTGCTGGTACCAGGGTGAGTCCAATGCAGGAAAACCAAAGGAATATGCTTCCCTTACCCGGCAACTTGTTCAACAATGGCGAACTGCCTGGAACCAGGATACGCTTCCTTTTTTATATGTTCAGTTGCCGGGCTTTATGGAATTCAACTATCTGCCTGAAGAAAGCAACTGGGCTCTGATGCGCGAAGCACAATTGAAGTCGCTGGATATTCCCAATACCGCTATGACCGTAGCAATTGATCTGGGCGAATGGAATGATATCCATCCCGATAATAAAAAAGACATAGGAGAACGACTGGCGATAACTGCCATGAAACTGGCATATGGAGAAGAGATCGTACACACCGGACCTCTATTTAAAAATGCCGTTATTGAGCAAAACAAAATTATTATTTCGTTTGACCATACCGGTGGCGGACTTATAACCAATGATGGTGAGCCGCCAGGAAATTTTGCCATCGCCGGAGCTGATAAAAAATTTGTTTGGGCCAGCGCACGCATTGAAGGCAATACCGTAGTTGTTTCCAATGAGCAGGTAAGCAACCCCCTCTATGTTCGCTATGCATGGGCAGATAACCCAACGCAACCCAATCTTTATAACCGGGAAGGACTCCCTGCTTCACCTTTTCGAACAGACCGCTAATCAATTTAATTGTATTTATTACACTTATTTAGTATCTTTTCGATCAACGATTGAACAGATGAAACAACTTGCCCATTTATTAGCAGCCACTTTAGTAGTATTTATCAGTCTGGGTACTCAGGCACAGGATCCGGATTTTCATATCTACCTCAGCTTTGGACAATCCAATATGGAAGGATTTCCTTCCCCTGAAGTACAGGATACAGATACCGATAACCGGGTACTTGTAATGCAGGCGGTAGACTGTGCAACTACCGGAAGAAAAAAAGGCAATTGGTATCCTGCTGCAACTCCGCTGACCCGCTGTAACACAGGATTAAGTCCGGCTGATTATTTCGGCAAAACAATGGCAGCAAGCCTTCCTGACAACATTAAAATAGGCGTGCTGAATGTTTCTGTCGGCGGCTGTAAAATTGACTTATTTGACAAAGAAAACTACCGAACGTATACAGCAACAGCACCGGAATGGATGCAATCCATCCTGAAAGAATACGATGGGAATCCGTATGAACGCCTGGTAACAATGGCCAAATTGGCGCAACGGGAAGGTATTATAAAAGGAATACTGCTGCACCAGGGCGAATCCAATACAGGCGACCGGAACTGGCCGCTCAAAGTAAAAAAAGTCTACGAAAATTTACTGCGCGACCTAAACCTGGAAGCTGCCACCACTCCCCTTCTGGCGGGCGAACTGGTAGATGCGAAACAGGGAGGTAAATGTGCCAGCATGAATACCATCATAAGCGATTTACCTGCAGTCATTCCAACTGCATTTGTCATTTCATCCAAAGATTGCGAAGCGGCACCAGACGGCCTACATTTTAATGCATCCGGTGTTCGACTGCTAGGCAAAAGATATGCAGCAAAAATGCTTCAATTGCAAAATCGTCTGCTCACAGAGCCGATGAACTCAGGAAAGTTTCAACCGAATTGGGAATCATTGAAACAATATGAAACGCCCGAATGGTTTCGGGATGCAAAATTTGGTATCTGGGCGCATTGGGGACCGCAATGTCAACCGGCGCAGGGCGACTGGTATGCGAGAAATATGTACAACCAGGGGTCCGCACAATACAATTGGCACCTGGCCAATTATGGTCACCCTTCTGAGGTTGGATTCAAGGATGTTATCAATAGCTGGAAAGCAAGCAACTGGAATCCTGATAAATTGATTGAGTTGTATAAAAAAGCCGGTGCGCAGTATTTTTTTGCGATGGCAAACCATCACGACAACCTGGATCTCTGGAACAGTAGCTATCAATCCTGGAACAGTGTAACAACCGGACCCAAAAAAGATATTCTGGCAGCCTGGGAAAAAGCCGCACGAAAACACCAGTTACCCTTCGGACTAAGCGTACATGCAGCACATGCCTGGTCATAGTTGGAAGTGGCGCAACAATCTGATACCAGTGGTCCTTATGCCGGAATCACCTATGATGGCAGACTTACTAAAGAGGATGGACTAAACACCTGGTGGCAGGGGCTTGATCCGCAGGAATTGTATAACCAGGACCATGTTCCTTCCGAAGGCAGTACCGATATCAACCGCATTCATAGCCAATGGAACTGGTCAAACGGAGCCTCAGTTCCATCAGAAGAATATTGCAATAAATTTTATAACCGTACCATCGAAATGATCAATCTTTTTAAACCCGACCTCCTCTATTTCGATGATACCGGATTACCGTTATACCCGATCAGTAATGTAGGTTTAAAAATCGCTTCCCATTTCTACAACAATAATATGTTGCGGAATAATGGTAAGCTGAATGCGGTATTATTCGGCAAAATATTAACGGAGGAACAGAAGGATTGCCTGGTGTGGGATGTGGAACGGGGTGCGCCGGATCAGATCCAGCAGCTTCCCTGGCAGACCTGTTCCTGCATTGGCGACTGGCACTACAATGAGTCTGTATATGCGAAGAACAGGTATAAGTCAGCAGCCTCTGTAATTCACCAACTGGTTGATATTGTAAGTAAAAATGGAAACCTCCTTTTAAATATTCCTGTGAAAGGAGATGGCAGCATCGACGAAAAAGAGATCGCCATTCTTGAAGGGATTGCGGAATGGATGAAGTTTAACAGTGAGAGTATTTATGGAACCAGGCCCTGGGTAAAATTCGGTGAAGGTCCGGTTGCAGAAGCAGGAAATCCAATAAACGCACAGGGCTTTAATGAAGGAAAGAACAAATTCAGCGCGAACGATATCCGGTTTAATCAAAAAGGAACGGTGTTATATGTAACGGTAATGGGTACCCCAAATGAAAACATAATCATACAATCACTTGGCAAACGCTTCCTGCAAAAAGCGGTGAAGAATATAGAATTATTGGGAAGCACAGAGCCTGTTAAGTGGAAACGAACAAAAAATCAACTAACCATTCATAAACCAGCAACCATCCCTAATTCAATTGCGCTGGTTTACAAACTACAACTCTAATCAATCAGATTGAAACAAAAATCTTTCAGCATGAAAAAAATCGTTTTAACTGTTGCCTGCGCTTTAAGTGTACTCAGTTCCATCGCGCAGCAACCGGTAAAAATTGCTCCGGATGGATTTGACAAGTCAAACAACACCATTCCAAAAGGTAAAATTGATACGATTTCCTATGTTTCCAAAACAGTTGGCACAACCAGGAAAGCACTGATTTATACACCACCCGGATATTCCAGTCAGCAGCGTTATCCGGTGCTCTATTTATTACATGGTATAGGCGGCGATGAGAAAGAATGGTTAAACGGAGGCGTTCCGCACATCATTCTGGATAATTTATATGCTGAAGGAAAAATCAAACCGATGATCGTAGTCATGCCCAATGGAAGGGCTATGCCAGACGACAGGGCGGTGGGTAATATTATGGCACCTGATAAAGTTCAGGCATTTGCCAATTTCGAAAAAGACCTCTTATCCGATCTAATTCCCTATATAGAAAAAAACTATCCGGTTCTGACAGACAGGACAAATCGTGCTATTGCCGGTTTATCAATGGGTGGAGGTCAATCCCTGAATTTTGGCCTGGGCAATCTTGATCAGTTTGCCTGGGTGGGAGGTTTTTCCTCTGCTCCGAACACTAAAAAACCGGAAGAATTAATTCCGGATCCAGCCAGGGCATCGCGTATGCTGAAATTGCTCTGGATTTCCTGCGGCGACAAAGATCGCTTGCTGAGTTTTAGTAAGCGAACCCACGAATATCTGGAACAACATAAAGTGCCGCACCAGTATCAGATAGAACCAGGCGATCACGATTTCAAGGTCTGGAAAAACGGGCTGTATCAATTTGCGCGCTTATTATTTTAACTAACCCTGGTATATGCATAGCTATAAACAACTGTTTACTGCGTTTCTTATAGTCTGTATTACTGGGACCAGTACTGCTCAACTTCGAACACATCAACCAGAAGGCAAGAAAATTAGTCCTGATCTATTCGGTCTTTTCTTCGAAGACATTAATTACGCTGCAGATGGTGGACTATATGCCGAACTTATTCAAAACCGATCCTTTGAATACAGTCCCGCAGACCGGACAGACTGGCATTCCCTTTCTTTCTGGCAATACCTAACTCCTGGTTATTCGTATGGAAATATCAGCGTGGAATCATCAGCCCCCATACATCCTAACAATCCACATTATATTGTATTGGATATTGAACACGTTGGGAATGAACCAGGCTATTCTGGCATAGCAGGAGTTGGCATAAAAAATTCCGGCTATGATGGAATCGTAGTCAACGCCAATAGTACGTACGAGTTTTCTGTTTTTCTCCGGCAACTTACCTCCTCGCCAGTTCAGCTCAGTATCCGATTGCAAACATCCGGAGGAAAAATCCTCGCAGAAAAAAATATACAAACAAACAGCACTGACTGGAAAAAATATTCCACTTCATTAACAGCAATTGAAGATCATGATACCGCACAACTGGTAGTGCTTGCCACCAACAGTGGCAGACTCGCACTTGATATGATTTCCCTATTTCCCCAAAAAACATTTCGTAACAGACCCAATGGATTAAGACCCGATCTGGCTGAGCAATTAGCAGCTATGCATCCCCGTTTTATTCGTTTCCCCGGCGGTTGTCTGGTTCATGGAGATGGTGTGGGCAATATGTATCGCTGGAAAAACACTATTGGTCCCACAGAACAGCGAAAAGAACAACGAAATATCTGGGGATATCATCAAACAAACGGTCTGGGCTATTTTGAATATTTCCAGTTTTGCGAAGATATTGGAGCCAAGCCAGTGCCTGTTGTTCCTGCTGGTGTTAGTTGCCAGAACTCAGGTGGTACCTGGCGTGTTGGTGGAACCGGTCAGCAGGCAATTCCAATGGAAAATATGCAGGAGTATATCGGGGAAATACTTGATCTGGTTGAATGGGCTACTGGTCCGGTCAATTCCAAATGGGGCTCTCTCAGAGCGGCTGCCGGTCACCCTGAACCCTTTGCTCTTGAATATATCGGTGTTGGTAATGAAGACAAGATAACACCTGCTTTTGAAGAGCGGTTTAAAATGATTTTTGATGCCATAACAAAAAAATATCCGACTATAAAAGTAATTGGTACATCCGGGCCCTTTCATAGCGGAGAGGACTATGATAAAGGATGGAAACTCGCGCGCAATCTTGATGTTTCGATTATTGATGAACATTACTATGTGAATCCTGAATGGCTTATTGGAAATCAGTACAGATATGATAGCTATAACAGAAAAGATGGACAGGTTTATCTGGGGGAATATGCCTCCTGGGGAAATAAACTAAAGAATGCATTGGCAGAAGCATCCTACATGATCGGAATGGAACGCAATGGAGATCTTGTACGGATGGCTTCCTATGCACCTCTGCTTGCAAAAAAGCAGTATACGCAATGGAAAACAGATATGATATTCTTTGATAACAGATCCATTTGCCTTACACCTAACTATTATGTTCAGCAATTATTCTCCACTAATAGCGGCGATACCTATTATCACAACATCTTTACAACCCTTCCACAAGATTCCGTCATTGCTGCATCTTGTGTAACGGACAAAAACGGTGACATAATTTTAAAAATGGTAAATGCAGGGTCCCTGGTCAAACAACTACCTGCTAATCTTGGATTATTTAAAACCACAAAGGATCAGGCCAGGGTGGAAATTTTAACCGGATCACCGGAAGCTGAAAACAGTTTTGAAAATCCCTTCTTACTGAAACCTGACACAAGCAGTATCGCCATCCGTAAGAAAATGAATTTTCTGTTGCCTCCCTATTCTTTAACTGTTGTTCGGATTAAAACTGTCAAATGATCAGAATAAGTTTTATCGCTGGTTTGATTTCGCTCCTAAGCTTCAGTTCAACAAGCCATGCACAGGAGCCCCATACTGCATCGAATCCCATTCTGTTTGCAGATGTACCTGACATGTCCATGATCCGGGTCGGCAATGTTTATTACATGAGCAGTACCACCATGCATATGAGTCCGGGTGTGCCGATTATGAAATCAACAGATCTGGTGAACTGGCGTATTGTCAACTATGCTTATGACACACTTGCTGCAGTTGATGCATTACAACTTCAAAACGGAAAAAATGCCTATGGCGCCGGTTCCTGGGCCAGCAGTTTAAGATACCACCAGGGACTTTATTACGTCACAACCTTTGCTTCAACCACCGGGAAAACCTATATCTATACAACACCCGATATTGAGAAAGGTCCCTGGAAAAGAATCCAGTTTGAACCCAGCCTGCACGATCATACTATTTTTTTTGAAGAGGATGGAAAGACCTATATGATTTATGGTAATGGCAAACTCAGCATTATTGAATTAAAACCCGATCTGTCAGGAATCCAGCCAAACGGCATCCACCAGGTAGTGATTGAAAATGCCAGCCTGCCTGCAGGAACAAATATCGGGCTGGGCGCAGAAGGATCCCAACTTTACAAGATCAATGGGTATTACTATCTCTTTGCTATTACCTGGCCAAGGGGTGGCATGCGCACGGTGGTCATTCATCGCGCTAAAAAAATTACAGGCCCTTATGAAGGCAGACTTGCCCTGCAGGATAAAGGGGTAGCACAAGGTGGTCTAATTGATATGCCCAATGGAAATTGGTATGCCTATCTGTTTCAGGATTATGGTGCAGTTGGCAGAATTCCTTACCTCGTGCCGGTTAAATGGGAAAACGACTGGCCGGTACTGGGAGAAGAGGGAAAGGTTCCTATGACTCTTAACCTGCCTCCCAATCAATCCTTATCTCCCGGTATTGTTGCTTCGGATGATTTCTCCCGTAAGCCTAATCAACCGGATCTTCCACTGGTTTGGCAATGGAACCATAATCCTGATAATTCGTTATGGTCGGTTACCGCCCGAAAGGGATTTCTTCGTTTACGCACGGGACGAATTGATACCAGTTTGCTTCTTGCCAGGAATACCCTGACGCAGCGAACAGTGGGGCCAGTATCTGAAGCAAGCATTGAGCTGGATGGTGCACATATGAAAAACGGTGATATCGCCGGATTGGCGTTATTGCAAAAAAACTATGGCTGGATTGGAATAAAAAAAATCAATGAAGGATGGCACCTGCAGGTGGTAAATGCATCCGGTGGTACTCCCGAACTGGTGGCCGATATACCGGTTCCGCAATCCACTATTCACCTCCGTGCCAGTTGCGACTTTACCAACAAAACCGATACCGCGTTTTTTTCTTACAGTTTCGATGGCCGCTCCTGGACCCGGCTCGGCACCACCCTTAAAATGAGCTATACACTCCCCCATTTTATGGGATACCGGTTTGCCTTATTCAATTTTGCTACCCGGGAAACTGGCGGATTCGTCGATTTTAACCATTTCAACCTCTCACCCGACCGGTGGCACCGGTCGGGTGGCACCGGTCGGGTGAATGAATTACCTTAGGTTTCAAAATATTAACCCATGCGGTGGAGCCCTCTGATTTGTTTAGCCCTCTTATTGAATGCCTGTAGCAATCCGGCCAATCAACAGCCTCCTGTAGCAACCATATTGAGCCAGGAAAACATTGCTGTGAATCCGGCTTTTGCCAGTTGTCATGCATCTACGATTGTGGATCTTCCTGGTAACCTCTTGTTGGCTGCCTGGTTCGCTGGTCCGCATGAATCTCATAAGGAAGTGTTGATTTATACAGCGGTTCATGAAAATGGCAAATGGAGTGAGCCGAAGGCCGTTGCAGATGGCATTCAGAATGATACCCTAAGGTATCCCACCTGGAACCCGGTCCTGTTTCGGACCAGCAATGGCAAGCTTGCTCTTTTTTATAAAGTGGGTCCTAACCCGCGGGAATGGTGGGGTGAATACAAAATTTCCCCCGATGAAGGCAATAGCTGGTCCACCGCCACCAAACTTCCGGAAGGCATACTTGGACCAATCAAAAACAAACCTGTACAACTTAAAGACGGCTCCATTCTCTATCCTTCCAGCACCGAAAGTCTGGATGAAAAAATCTGGCATATCCATCTCGAAAAATCCGACAGTACTTTCCAGCAATGGAGCCGCATCTCTATCAACAACGATAGTTTTGGTGTAATCCAACCGAGTATTCTCACCTATCCTAACGGTGACCTGCAGCTGCTTTCACGAAGCCGTCAGAACTATATCATTCAGACCTGGTCAAAAGACAATGGAGTTAGCTGGAGCCCTTTAACCAAAACCAGTTTACCTAACCCCAATGCAGGCTCGGATGCCGTCTCGCTAAGCAATGGCTGGCAATTGCTTGTTTACAATCCGCTTCCCGCCGGAAAAGACTGGTGGAATGGAAGGAACAGGCTGAATGTTGCTGTTTCCAAAGATGGCACCAACTGGCAGGATATTATCGAACTGGAAAATCAACCGGAGGGAGAATACAGTTATCCGGCAGTAATTCAGGACCAGAACAATACTGTACATATAACCTATACGCACGACCGAAAAAACATCCGGTATGTTTCCCTTCAATTGAAATAATGGATACCAAAAAGCCCCCTTGCATACGCAAGAGGGCCGGGTCTCACCTTCTGGTAAATGGACCACTACTTATTTTACAATAAAGGGAATTGCCTGCATTCCGCTTTTCAATGTGTACATCCCTTTGGGCAATGATGAAACATCCAGCCGGTTTTGTCCGGGTTTACCCATTACCTGAAAAACCGCAATACCCACCTGGTTATATACCTGGATCAAACCAGCAGCTTCCATTTGCACAGTTAATTGTCCGCCTGTTACAGGATTCGGATAAATACTTAACACCGCGGCTGCATCAATTTTTATAGCCAGCACTTTACTAAACCGCATTTTACCATTCAAATCGCGCTGAATAATCCGGTAGTGGTTCACCCCCGTACCAGGGCCCATATGCTCAAAGCTATACCGTTGTACAGTTTGCGTATTATGATGAGATAAAACAGAACCAATGGTTGTCCAGGCAGTGCCGGAAACACTGTGCTGTACGAGGTAATCCTGCGTATTGTATTCAGCATAGGTTTCCCAATTCAACAGCACTGATTTTTTCAACCGTCCCGCAGTAAAACTTTTCCAGTCTGCTGGCAGTGAAATCATGGCATCACCAATAGCAAAAGGAGAAAAGGTTCCTGTATAACCAGTAAAGGTTAAGCTATTGCTGCCAATCACTGTTCCGGATATTGGTTGTTTATTCCAGGTATTGTTTTCAAAATGATACAAGGCCGGAGTAGACAGATTTATAGCCTCGTCCTGATTCCAGTAAAATGTAAAATCCAATCCATTTCCACCGTTTGCACTTGCTTTACTTATATCCCAGGTACGTTTCACCCTTGGCACATCCGACACTACTCCATCAGTACCATTCAGGTATACTTCATCTACCACCCGAACAGAAATTTCATCTGTCATACCTGTATTGTTGGTAATCCGGATCGGATTGTAACTATTGTTTCCTACAGGGTAAACAGCGCTTACTCCCGGTGCCAGCTTTATCATCAGTTTACCAGTTCCATTTGTAATGATATGATTCTGCGCATTTCCTCCAACTACTCCATTGATGGTAAGGTTATGATTGCCCAGAATTATTTTTCGATTGGATCCCGCAAAATCAACCGTACCCAGTTCATAATCCGTATCCAGCTCCATATCATTGCCTGCTGTTGAACTGATAAAGACATCAGATCCGCGTGTTGGACGATTGCCACAATCCCAGTTGGTAGATTGCTGTGCCTGCCTGTTTGAGCCCCCGATCCACTTAAAGCGACTGGTTCCCAGAATACTGACTGTTCCCTCCGCTGAAAAGGCTGTACCACAAGACCCGTTCGTTAGTATCGCACGATATTTTCTGGTAGATGGCACCCCATTATAAGTTAGGGTTGCACTGGTATTGGAAACATCTGTCCAGATGATACCACCATCTGCAGAATACTGCCATTTCTGTATGGTACCTGTATAGCCAGTCAACTGCAAACTTCCTGAATTGGATGCTCCACAATGTTCCCTGTCTGAAACGGAGCCTCCAACCGGCGCAGTTCCGGAGCTCACTGTTAGCAGGTATCCGGCACTGTTAGCAGTAGCCGTGCAACCACTGGCTTTCACAATGGCCCGGAAATAATAGGTGCCGATGGAACCCATAACCTGACTGATACCTGCCTCCGTATTGGCAATAGTAGTTACACCGGAAGAAAAATCAGCACTCACAGATCTTTGCCATTCTGTGATTTCTCCGGTATACCCGTACAAGGTTAATTGGGCAGTACCACCCACACAGATTGTATTATTCTGTGCTACTACCGTTCCTGCTTCCAGCGCTTTTACATATATCGGAGTAGCGGCTGTTGCCAGAGCGTTGCATCCTGAAGAAGTGTTGACAATAGCCCTGTAATAACGGGTTTGGGAAATATTTGACACTGTTAGTGAAGAAGATGTATTACTTACACTAGTTCCCGCCGTTAAAAAATTATCCAGCGAATATTCCCAACGTACTACGGTCCCCGTGAAACCGGTAAGGTTTAAAACAGTACTATTGGTTCCTGCACATACGGTTGTATTACCGCCTGAAATCGTACCGGACGGTGCGTTATGGATGGTTATTTTTTTTGTGAACAGAACCTGGGAATGCGACTGATCTCCCGGCATGCCACCAAATTCAATGATGCTGTAAATCGACTGGCCGTTCGCATAATCATTCCACTTTCCATTGGCTCCTATCAGGTGACCATAATCTTCTTCACCTGGGTTGGAACTTGTGTATCCAGGCCAGTCATTTGGCTCACTATTATCCCAGTTATGGTAGCGGTTGTTTAACGGACTAACACCACCCGACTGCCAGGCATTCTGACTGGTAAACATAGTTCCACGTTCCGGACCGGTTGCCCAATGATATTTACCATCTGATGCACTCTGGTTCGCATATTTGGAATAACCTGCTGCCAGATTGATTGCTGCATAATTATCAGTTGCACCGATCCATGCATTCACATTCACTATCCTGTATATAAAACTATTCTCAGCCTTCGAACTTATGGTCACCAGGTAACCCTGCCTTCCATAATAGGACTGCGTTTGCGCATAATCACGCGCACTTGTCCAGCTACTACCGGTAGATCGTAACTCATAAAAATGTTCATTCAATGGATTGTAATACTTTTTTCCAACCGTAAAACTTATACGCCGGCTTTCCGGATTACATACCGCCGATGTTGTTTGCAGTGTTACACTACGCAATAACTCCTGCCAAACTTCAGCCGTGGCAATCCCTGTAAAAACAAGCGAGCGGCTGGTGGTATTGAAAGCGGCTGCAGTAATACCTGTTGGTAAAGATCCTGTGTAACTTAACACATCTCCGGATGTATAGCTATCAGTGATGGATACGGTAAAATCTTTCAGTGTTCCATTAGAAACAATTTCAAGTTCAGGATCAACAATTGTTGCTACATTATTGGTTATGGTACGAACCGCCTCATTTCCCGAAATGTTTACGGTGCTGGCAGTCTGGCTATGAGCAGTTTGAAGCAGCAGCAGGCTGCAATAAAATAGAATGGCTCTTTTCATACGGTGGATTTTGTTTAGGGTAGAATAAAAGTATAAGGGCAATTCTCCACCTGCAATAATAGAAAACACTTAAAACGTGTTAATTTGACATTTATCAAATCAATATATAGGAACTTATACTTAGTTGCTAATTGGAAGTACTTAGAAAACAGGCAAAAAAAAATCCGGCTACTTACCGGATAAAAAACTGTTTGACTTCATCTCCTGCCTTTACCTGGTATAATCCGGTAGGCAGATCGTTGACATATAATTTCGACTTACCCGCTTTGCAATGTTTCTGAAGCACCGCTTTTCCATGCCTGGTAAAAACAATTACTTCGGATTCTGAACTCATCTGAAGATTCAGAATTCCGTTTATTACCGGATTTGGATAAATTTTTAATGGCACCGTTTCTTCAAATTCAATCTGAACAGCGCGACTAAATTGCGCACGACCCGATTCATTGACTAAAACAATCCGGTAAAAATTAGTACCTGCTACCGGAGTAGTATGAATGTATTTATACATTTTCACTGTCCCACTCTGGCCACTTGCGGGAATAGATCCAACCAGGCTCCATGCCTGGCCGCCTACACTATGCTGGATCATAAATTCTTTGGAATTATACTCTGCAAAGGTTTCCCAGCTAAGCGCCACCTGGTTTTTATATTGGGCAGCAGTAAAATTTTTCCAGTCATCAGGTGCCTGGGCCCTTACCATCTCAGAAAGCACAAGGGTTGCAACGGTCAGCCAGACAAAAAGCCGGGAAGGTTTATTCATATGGGAATATTGAACAGTGTACTAAAATATACGAGGGAGAAAACACTTACAATAGTAGAAACCCCCTATTCGCTCAAACGCACCCATATTCGAATTATTTCGACAAATTGCTATAGGGTCCAAAAACCGCTTTGACGGGAGCATCCTCCCGCTGGTCGTCCAGTATGATCACATAATACTCTTTACCTCCCGGCAATACCCGCACCAGGATATGGCCCTGCTGGCTTTTATACGAACGATCAATAAGCGGCCCGATCACATGTCGGTTGGCCTCCAGCATATTGGTAGCGAAGAGGTCGCGCGGTTCCTTGTACAAATGCTGACTAACCAACCGTAACAGCACTTCATGCCCGGGATGATCTGCCGACCAGCTCTGTCCGATCCATACCCTTGGCTGCAGCGTCCTGACCTGAAATTCATTTACAGCATCACGATTACCATGGTGATCTAGGGTAGCCACATCCACTTTTCCGGTTACCCTGGCCATGGGAGTTTCCACATCCCGCCAGTGGTGATTGCCATAAAACAGATTCCCTGGATTGTCGCCGCCGGTATAATACCTGAACCCGCCATATTCTATCAGGATCGCCAGGCTCATGCTGTTTTCATCCGGCCAGGTTGCCGGCAACTGCGGATTGGCTGGTGGAAAATGATCCGCAACAAGACTATCCTGGCCACTCCAGATCAGTCCATTGGCTTTTAGATTACGCACCTGAAATTGCGGATAGGCAGCAGCGTTATACTGCAGGCGAACCTGGTTTACAGAACCAGCTTTTAGCGTAGCAGCTGCCATTCCATTTTTAGTTCCATAGTCAATAAAGCGCCAGTAATTCTCCATAGTCTTACGATACGGTGTATCGTTTTTGCCAACCTGGTCCAGCCAACGCGAACGCGCAACCGGATAATCATATCCGGGATAACCGCGATCCAGCAACAATTTAACCGGAATCAGGCTGGCTACACCGGTGATACCCGTTAACCCGAATCCACCCTTTTTATGCAGGGGCATTTCCGGATACCAGGCCCCGAAATGGTCATCGTGAAAATGGGTGATCAGGGCGTAGTCCAATACCGCTGCACGCCTGGGATGAAAGCGTTGTATATAGGAAGCAATCCACTCATAAGGCTTCTTACTGTTATTGGGAACCAGCACACTATTTCTGGGCGAAAAAACACGCCCGTCGTGAATGTCCATCTCACCGGCATCCAGGAGCATGGTTGTGCCATCTGGCAGAATATAAAAGGAAGCACTTCCTCTTCCTGTATTGATATGATGCAGGTCAAGGTAACCAGGCTCCCAGGCTGGCAGCGCGGCTCCGGGTTGCGCAACCTGTCCATTCAAGGATTGTCCCTGGTATACCAGAACAATCAACCAGCAAAAAATCAACCGCATATTGGTAGCATTAAAGTTCTACAATCCTGCCAGTCCGAACCGATTCATCACAGGCAAAAGCAATTCGCAAACTGTTTACAGCATCTTCCATATGGTCGGTAAGGTCCAGGTCTTCCTGTATGGCTTTCAGAAAATAGGCCTGTTCACGATTGCATAATTCCTGGTGGTCCGGCTCATCTTCAAGATCCACCCATTGATCTGCTTTTACGAAATGACCATCAGGAGTTAAACCGGCTGCATGAATACGGATGGATTCGGTTTTGGTGTGCGAGGAAACATCATCCGACTGGCCCGCTGCACTGGCTGTTTTTGCAACAATGGATACGGATCCCTTTGGCCCGATTACATCCTTCACAAAAAAAGCGGTTTCACTGATCATGGGGCCCCAGCCGGCTTCATACCAACCTACGGATCCGTCTTCAAACCGGATTTGCAATTGTCCGTAGTTATAATTGCTTTCCGGAATTTCATCGGTCAAACGGGCACCTATAGCCGAAACCTGAACAGGTTTCGATCTGGCCATCTGGCACATGACATCTATGTAATGAACGCCACAGTCAACAATCGGACTAAGGCTTTTCATCAGGTTGCGATGTACCTGCCACATCAGGCCATGGCTCTGCTGGTTCAGGTTCATGCGCATGACCAGGGGTTTGCCCAATAAACGGGCCTGCTCTATAAAATAAATCCAGCTGGGATGATGTCGCAGAATATAGCCAACCACCAGTTTCTTCTTCAATTCTTTCGCTTTCGCCACTACCCGTTCTGCGCCTGCCACCGTATCTGCAACAGGTTTTTCCAAAAATACGTGCGCGCCTGCTTCCATCGCCTCAATGGCATACTGCTCGTGCGTATCAGGGTAGGTAGATATGCAAACAGCATCGGGCTGCGTCATTTTCAATGCATCAGCAAAAACATCAAACAACGCATACTCACCCCCAAGTTTTTCATTGAGCCGGTTTTTACTATCCCCACGGGATACAATACCCACAATTTCAAAGCCATCCAGCAATTGATACGACATGGCATGTGAGGCGCCCATATTTCCGCAACCCACTACCAATACCTTAACGTTTTTCCGGTCCATATTACAAATTCATTTTTTTCAATTCTTCTACAGCGTAGTTGGCTGCCCGGGCAGTTAACGCCATGAATGTAAGGGATGGATTCTGCGTTCCTGTTGATGTCATGCAGGCACCATCTGTTACAAATACATTTTTGCAGGCATGCAGCTGGTTCCATTTGTTCAGTAGCGATGTGTTGGGATCATTTCCCATGCGCACCCCACCCATTTCATGGATATCCAGTCCCGGTGCCTGTTTGGTATCAGTTTTACTGATTGATTTAACCCCCGCTTTCTCCAGCATTTCCTGCCCCTGTTCAAAGAAATCATTCAGGATCTTCAAATCATTTTCATCATAATCTACATTTATGGCTAACTGTGGGATACCCCATTCATCCTTTGCCTCTTTATCGAGACTAACCCGATTGGATTCCTTTGGTATGGTTTCGCCCTGCATCATCATAAACACCCTCCAGCTTCCGGGATCAATCAGTGCATCTTTTAATTCCGCGCCCAGGGCTTCTCCTCCTCTTCCCCAACTGGGCCGGTATGCACTATAAAATGTCATATAGCCACGTTGAAAATCCATTTCCTGTTTACGCACGTTCCTGAAATTCGGCATCATCACCGCACAGGGCCTCCTGCCTTTATAATAGCTGTCCTCATACCCCTCAACCAGGCCGTTTAATATTCCCCGATAATTATGGAAGGCCACATGTGTACCAAGTAATCCATTGTCATTTCCAAGTCCGTTGGGAAAACGGGAGGAGATTGAATTGAGCAGGATCAGGTTGGTATTCATAGTGGCAGCATTCACAAAAATGATGGTTGACTCAAACTCATGCTGCTCTTTGGTAACACTGTCGATTACCAGTACACCCCTGGCTTTTTGTGTTTTATCATCGTATAAAATGGAATGCACCACCGAATTGGGACGTAATTCCAGGTTGCCTGTTTTAGCAGCCCAGGGAATCGTAGAAGAATTGGAACTAAAATAGCCGCCAAAAGGGCAACCCCGTTCACACAAACTACGGGCCTGGCATTTTCCCCTGCCCTGCTCCAGGTGTATGGGCTGCGGTTCAGTGAGGTGGGCACAACGCCCAATTACAGGAAACCGGTCAGTATAACTGGAACGGATAGCCGAAGCAATATCTTTCTCCACACAATTCATTTCCCAGGGAGGCAGAAATTCGCCATCAGGTAAGGTTTCCAATCCATCTTTATTTCCACTGATGCCTGCAAATCGTTCTACATGACTGTACCAGGGAGCGATATCTTCATACCGGATGGGCCAATCGGTTGCAAAACCGTCGCGGGCGGGACCCTCAAAATCAAACCTGCTCCAGCGCTGTGTTTGCCGGGCCCACAAAAGCGACTTCCCTCCCACCTGGTATCCGCGTATCCAGTCGAAGGGCTTTTCCTGTACATAGGGATGCTCTTTATCCTTAACAAAAAAATGTTCGGAACTTTCGCTTAATGCATAACACCTGCTTGCGATGGGATTCTCCTGTAAAAAATCAAGCGGCATTTTGTTTCGGTGCGGAAACTCCCAGGGATGCATGGTTGCCGTAGGATAATCTTTCAGGTGCTTCACGTCGCGTCCTCTTTCCAGCAAGAGCACTTTTAACCCTTTTTCACAAAGTTCTTTGGCCGCCCAGCCTCCGCTGATGCCCGAACCAATTACTATTGCATCGTATCTGACTGCCATGTGATAAATATACGAACCCTCCGATTAATCAGCAGGAAGCAATAAATTGCCGCAAATTGGTGCAGTATGCCTACGAATATCAAATGTCCGAACTGTGCGCATGAATTCCCGCTGGAGGAAGCGTTGAACGATGAACTGAAAGAGGCCATCGAAAAAGAGAAGCAGGAGCTACGGGAAAAAATGCTGGAATACCGCAAACAAAAAGAGGAAGAGCTGCGCAAAAAAGATGAAGCCTTCGAACAGTTCCGGCGACAGCAGGAACAGGCCTACCGCCTGCAACTCGACCAGGAACTTAAAAAACAGAACCAGCAACTGGAAGCGAATATCCGGCAACAGCTCCATTCCGATTATGAAAACCAGCTCACCCTGTTAAAAGATGCGAACCGCGATAATGAAGAGAAACTGAAAACCGCGCGTCAGAAAGAACTTGATTTTTTACGGAAAGAACAGGAACTGAAAACAAAGGAGGAAGAACTGGAAATCAACCTGCACCGGAAATTGCAGGAAGAACGTGGACGCCTTTCTGAAGAACTCCGCAAAATCGAAGAACAGAAAACGGCTGCCAAAGAATCTGAATTCAACCTGCGCCTGAAAGAGCTGGAAAAACAACTGGAAGACCAGAAAAAACTGGCCGAAGAAATGAAGCGCAAAGCGGAACAGGGCAGTATGCAATTGCAGGGCGAAGTGCAGGAACTGGCCCTGGAAGAAATGCTCAAAAGCAATTTCCCCTTCGACCTGGTGACAGAAGTTGGCAAGGGCGTCCGCGGTGCGGATTGTATCCAGACTGTCCGCAATCAATTCGGACAGGAATGCGGGAAGATTATTTATGAAAGCAAGCGTACTAAGGGGTTCACCCGCGACTGGATTGAAAAACTCAAAACCGATATGCGCAGCCAGGGAGCGGATCTGGCCATCCTGGTTACACAAACCATGCCCGATGACATGGATCAGTTTGGTGAAAAAAACGGTATCTGGATCTGTTCCTTTGCGGAGGTAAAACCACTTGCCCAGGTCTTGCGCGAAAGTCTGATCAAAGTTTTCAATGCCGTTCGCAGCCAGGAAAACAAGGGCGATAAAATGCACATGTTGTATGATTACCTTACCAGCAACGAATTTTCAGAACAATGGAAAGCCATCCGCGAAGGTTTCATGGGAATGAAACTATCCATTCAAAAAGAACGCGATGCCATGGAAAAACTCTGGAAAGCCCGTGAAAAACAACTTGAAAAAGTATTGCTGAATGCCGCCCATATCCGTGGCAGCATTGAAGGCATTGCAGGTTCCGAAAATATCAACCTCCAACTCCTTGATGAGGAAGAAGACCCGACCGG
>CAZJNY010000020.1:21161-31805 GCA_964547405.1 uncultured Flavihumibacter sp.
ACCCGACCGGTGAAGATTTAGTTGATCCTGATAAAGCGCCATTGCTGGCTGACTTTGGAACTTTGTCTGTTCGTACCTACTTTGGTTCCGTTTGCAGTACCGGCTCCGGGGTCAAGCACCTGCTCGCCTTTTAATACATTTCGTATCCTGAAACTTACTCCGTTCCCCACCCGTTCGATATACCATTCCTGGTTTCGCCGGTCACCCGCTATAAGGGGTAATCGGTCCCTCACTGTTACGTTGCATCCATTCTGATCAGGACAGGGCAGGTCCGAATCCAACACTTTTCCCGATAACAGATTCTCTATCGTATATCCGCCCACTATACCACCCACTTTTTTTATCCTCCATCGCTGCGCATGCAATACCTTGTTGTCTTCCTGCACCTTGCCCTCCCGGATCACGGGCTGCATGTTATTGGTGGTAGCAGAAGCAGCACCGGCATCCAGCAATTTACCCGTCACCTCATTGGCAATCATATAGACGCCTTCCGTTACATCCTCATCCCCCAGATTCAGAAATCCTCCCAGCGCACCGGAGTTGGAATTGGATGTCTGCCGAATAAGCGACTCCGAACATCCCAATGCCGGAACAGGAGGTACAGCGGGTATTTTCCCAAGCAGTTCAGGTCTGCTGTCAATTAATTCAAAATAAGCGGATCGGGCATACCAGTGGGTATGATGCTGACAGGCATTTGCCGGATTTGGTAATACATACCAGGGCTCTTCTGCTGTTTTATAAAAATAATTCGCGCCTCCCTGTTCCGCCCGGTAATGATTGCGGATTCCTGCTTCTTTGTAGCCCATAAGACTCCTGGGCACCAGCGTTGCCGGGTCATACATGAAATCAAACCGCTGCAAGCGCTCACCCGGAAAATACGCATCCAATTGCTTTACAAAGGCTTCATCGCCTACATGCGGAGAAGCAAATGCATAAATTGCATAGGGTGTAATCCCAAAGCCTTTTCGAAGATAGGCCCCACATAATTGTGCATGGGCACTACCCAGACTATGCCCCGTAATCCAGATCTTTTTATTGGATGCATCCAGTTTTTTCAGCGTATCCACCAATCTCGGCATGATGAGTTGCAAGCTTTCACTGAATCCCTTATGTACCATACCTGGCAAATCATAGGGCGCCCGCACCTGGAAAGCATTAAAATTGGTAACCACCCATTCTCCGATCGCATAACGCACCAGGTCACCCGGACCATAATACCTTGATCCTACCCGATCAGTTCCCCGGAAATTAATGATGATGTATCCGGCTGTTGAAATCACCGTTGCCTCCGGGTCATATCCCTGGTGATTATTCCCGTTTACCATGGTTATATAGGGGGTAGTCATCACAGGTGTTTGGGCTGCTGCGGTTGTTGTTGAACCCCCGGTAGTTAAATTAGTTCCTTCGCGAACCGACTTTGCAATAACGGGAGTACTGGCCTGAATACCAATTACCGGAGTTCCCGCTTTCCTCGGCATATTCGCTGGTGATGGAAAATAATGCAGCACTTTATTCCTGTATTTTTCTAAAAACAAGTTGGGTTCTGAATACAAGGCCATCACCGAATTTGCAAACGGATCTTCATTATTTAATAAAACAGTCGGATAGTTGAAATGTACCAGCATACTAAGTAAGTACGCATTCACCTTACTGTTTCCGGCATTCGATGGTTCAAAATTTGAAAAACATCCGATTTCATTGGCGGGTTGTGCAACCGAAGCCAAGGCAGCATATAATAAGCTGACCAGTAAAATTATCTTTTTCATACAATGCTGATTTTATACTCAACGAATTAATTTAAACCGAACTTTTGCCTCAATCTGGGCATTCCCTTCACTTACCACACAGGTTTTCAGAATACCATTTGGACCTGCATCCTGTACTTCCCGCATATCCAGTGTAAAATTTTCCGGACCATAACTCACATACCCAAGACTACGCGCAGTCGCAGACGCACCAATCGTTTCCTCCGGCATAATTTTATCCTTGATATCCATATTAATGGTGATAATGGATTGATCTGGATCCACCAGGGCGGGATTCACATTAAAGACAAGTTTGTTGGTAGTTAGTCCACTTATTTGTCTACCCTGCGTACCAGTTACAGCTTTTGTTTCACCAATACTCCAGAATTTATTGTTATTGGTACGGGAGGTTGCCTCCGTTAAAATTTGTACCGTTCCAAAAAGTTCTTCATCGCCAAAATCAACCACCGCCGTGGGCTTGAAAGATTCCAGGCTGACTTCCAATTGAGAAGCCCGGTAACAGGTTGTATTGGTAAAACTGGCGAATGCAGCAATTTTAGCCGGTGCATTTCCAGCGGCATAATAAAGCGTGTAATAAAGCGGCATTGCATTTACTCCTGCTACTGTATTATTCCCCCTGGCAAGTTCTGCTCTTAACTGTTCAATATTCTGAATGTTATTTACCGTGGAAGCTCCTGCACCACCATATACCATAACACTAACCGCACTTGTACTAAAAGCAAGACGGGCAGAAGCTGATAAATTAGTGGAAGCGCCACCCAATCCAGTTACCCTTAACAGTTCTTCTGCCACCAGTTTCGCCTCAGCCCTTGTGGCCAGATTTCTGACAACAATAAAGGCCATATTACCATACGCCACATCGCCAACACATAGTACATCTGGAGGGATCGGTCCTTCGATAGTAGCCTCCGGTCCGCTTTGATCAGGTCCGCCTCCAACTGATAATACATAATTCACATTCCGGATAAATGCCACTGCAGTATTAAATTCCGTACTGGCCTGAACACCACTGCCGATTCCATTTCCTACACTGGCAGGAATTCCTAACAACTCCGCCAGATTAACATTCATGGACGTTTGAAAATCCATGGCCAGTTCACTACCCGAACGAACCTCATAACTAAAGGAAAAATGATCGGTGTTTGCGTTTGAATTCCCAATTCTGTTCAGTAACACACTTCTTGCCTGATTGACAGTATTCTTGTCGTTGAAGTTTGAAACCGTTTCTAATATGGATTGAGCGTTGACAACATTAATACCCAGGGTAGATGGTCTTCTTGGCAGGGATACCGGTATAAACCGTCCATTCACCACATCCTGATCTTTGAATAACACACCCGGAAATATTGCCCTCGACTCATCACTGTTGGAGGAAGGAATACCAAGCATGCTGCTGGCAAATTCAACTCCATTACTTACAAGAGAAGACTCACAAATCAGAAAATTGTTTGCGGAAGGACCACCGCTTCTTCTGACCGTACCGGTAGAATTAGGTGGTAGTGTAATATCATTTCTGGAAATATAATACTGCACTCCGGCTGCATTTCTACCCTGCCGGACACCTGAATTAACTATTTTCCCTCTGGTAAACCGATTGGGCATACTGGCCATCAATTCCAGTTTATTAAAAAGAGGAAGTCCTTTATAGCTGCCACTCCGGATCTGTTCAATGGTCAGCGTTTTCAGATTAATTGATTTCAGATCCGAAGCACCCGGCCGGATTGTTTTAATGGGTGTGCTGGTACGCTGTGCAGTGCCGGGTTTTCCCAATACCAGGCATAGCAAGGCTGTTACAAAAATGTGTTTCATGATTGTTTATTTAATTGTGTAGAATAAGAGTAGTGATTATCGCATCATACAGCTGAGTGTTACAACCGGACTGAAAACCCGGAATGTCCAGTTTTTATCGAAAGAACAGCGCATTCCATAGTTGATCATCAGGTTGCGGCTAATGCGCCAGTCGCCGCCTACTGTTAGTGCATTCGGAAAAATTCCATCCCATTTCAGAGTACCTTCCTTTACCACCATTCCTGCCGGAGGAGTAAAGCGATTGTTCAATGCCTGCAGTGCTGTTCCGGTTCGCTTCCGTTCGTATAAGAATTCTGCAAAAAAAGTGAAGAGTGCCCCGCCATACCTTAGGTTCATTCCCATGGCGAATAACTGGTTTCCGGCAATAGCAGAGGTTGGAATTTCCTCGCCAGTGCTTTCATCTGCCAGCGTGAATTCAAGTAATTCATCGTAAACAGTGGTACGGAACAACCCCGATACCAGCAATCGTTTCCCGATGCCAACATTCGCATTTATCCAGCCACCCCAGCCGGTATTGCGATTCAGCCGGAGACTCTTTAAACTTCCCGAACTGTCGGTGATATAGGAATAAATTTTACCAAAAGAAACATCTATGCTTGAAGCATTCCAGTGTTCCTGTATAAACACGAGTGAACGTCGCTGCAGTTCTTCCTGACGTTTAACCGGGATAGTAATTAATTCCGCCTGCAACGCTGAAACCTGGCTGCGCAGTGCTGTTTTCTCCAACACATTAACTGTAGTATCCAGTTGTTGAAGCAACTGCTGCAGGGATGACTGAATGCGGTCTTCCTCTTCTTTTAATTGTTCTTCTACGCCGGCAAACAGTTCCTGGTCAAGAAAGGGATCCTTCTCTTTAAAAACATTCATTTTGAGTGCAAATCCAATCCGGCGATCGTTGTTTTCATCCTGTACCGAACCAACAGAAACATCCAGTGAAGCCAGTTTCCGCATAAAGCCCGAAGCCTGCTGGTATTTCTCAATTTTCTTCCGGTTGTACAGAAGTTCCCATACGGGTTGCGACTGAATGGCCAGGTTGGGACTAAGTTTCCAGGACTTAAATGACCAGTCCACTTTAAAATCTTTGATATCACTGGTACGGTTAATCTGGGAAGGAGTAACACCCATCAGATCAAAAACCGGAGAGGCAGGTATACTGAATTCTTTGGGACTAATCCGTTTTGATTCTGCTTCCTGAGCAGGAAGCAGGTGCTGAAAAAGCAGCACAAAAATAATACTTACAATACTGCGGTTAATGATTACTGTTAGCATATCAGAAATGTTGAATAGTGTAACTGAATATTCAACAAATCTAATCCGGAAGCTATCCGTCAACTATACCACAAGCGGGTGAAAATATAGTGAAATGAAGGCAACACACTAACCCAGGAAGGTTCAGACAATCCGCTGTTTGATTGCTTTCACAACGGCTTCGGAAGCGGAAGCCACATGCAGTTTTTTATAAATTTTTTTGACATGGGTACGTACCGTTTCATAACTGATAAACAGTTTTTCTCCAACTGTTCTGAAATCATTCCCTTCCACCATGAGGAAAAGAATTTCTTTTTCTCTTGTGCTTAATTCATTCACTTCTTCATCTGACCCTGCCGGAGCAAATTGCTGGAATAATTTCAACACCCTGTTGGCTACACTGGGTGTCATTGGAGCACCTCCATGATAGGCTTCAGTAACTGCCGCTAATAATTTGGAGAGTCCGTTTGATTTCAAAATATAACCGGAAGCCCCGGCACAAACTGCGGCAAATATTTTTTCATCCTCTTCGAAAACAGTCTGAATAAGGATCCTGACTGAAGGATAATTTTTACGGATGTATCGTGTTGCCTGGATGCCGTCCATACCAGGCATTTCAATATCCATCAGTACAAGATCGGGGTTGGAACGACGCATTGCCTGGTCAATTGAACCACAATCGGGATAGGACCCAACACAACTGAATCCGTCGGTACCATTCAGTATTGCTTCATAAGCATCCCGAATGAGTTTTGAATCTTCAAATACTGCTACCCGTATTAAGGTTGAATCGTTTCCCATTTCCATTCTTTTTATTGATGCATTAATTCCTGAATTGAATTCCACTCCCAACTGCTGGAAAAACAGAACCGGTCACCTGCTCCGGCCTGCATACAGTCGACTGTACAATTGTAAGCTGAATCATTTATCAGATCACTCAGCGAACAGGCCGGGCCGCTGTAATTTATTCTCCAGATCAATTGAAGCTGATTCTCCTGAGTGGTTGCTGCCACTTCTACCTGGAGATCGGGCAGTGTATGAAAACTATTCATGATACTTTTGAAATCCGTATAAATAAATCGCCGTATCTCCATATTCATTTCCTTCAACGGCATTTCATCCGGATATATCAATCGAAAACTCCCACCCGTATCCTGCAGCATTTTTGTCCCCCTGTATTGCAACCGAAAAAAGACCTGCTCCAGTGAATCATTGGAAGTGGACAATAACCATACAATATCACTCATTGATTCCACCATATTCTTTGAATCCTGTAACATACGGTTCAGATACGGAAGCAGGTGGCCATTTTTATGCAGCGTCAATTGGTTCAGGCTGTGATCCGCATACAAACTCATAGCATTCAGCGTTACTCCAACTTCCTTGTTTACCTGGAGTGCCAATTCCTTTCGAAGACCTGACTGATTCAATAGTAAGATTTTGTTGCGCTGAAGCTGATCGATCCATTTCCCCTGAAACAGCAGCAATCCCTTTCGTTGCTCATCAGCCTTGCGGTTCAGGCCGATATTAATGACATAGATTTCACCCAACACCCCAACAATACAGGGCACAAAAATCCAGGGTGTACGGGGGATGACTCCAATATTAACGAGCATGATCAGACTATACATGCAAATCAGACCGCCGCTCAAAAATACAGTAGCCCAAAAGATCACCCTGGTTTGCCAGGTCCGCTGCCGGTACACCACATACAATACCCAAACGGCCCATAATTTAAGCAGGATATAAACGACCAGGTAAATGGTTATAAACGTACCCGGATTATTGAAATAATAAATCCAGCTAACCATTATGAATGCAAGGGATGTCCAGATCCCCCGCATCAGGAAGACAGCCTGGCGGTTTAGTCCGGGATGATTTTTTTCAGCATCCAGGAACTGTTGCGCAAACTTGATATAGAGGTAGAAATTAAAAATATGAAGCGGATAAAATTCAAACAAGCGGAATACCCATTGATAGGATTCCCGTATTTCAAGTGGAAAAAAATAAGAATAACTGACACCCACCATAAAATAAAACAGGATGATATAGTGCAGCACATAATAGGCAAACTCTTTACGCCTGTACTGTATCCAGAGTATGCACATATAAAGAAACTGTGCCACCATTACACCAAGAAACATGAGCAACAACTGATCTGCCATAGCATTAAAATTCAAGTTGAATAAATGTTCCCTTACCCGGAGCCGACACCAGCGAGAATACAGCTTTCAATTCTTCACACCGCTGCTGCATATAACGGATCCCATTCCCCATTTTAACTGCTGCAGGATCGAAGCCTCTGCCATCGTCTTCTATCGTAATTTTGCACCCTCTGCCGGTTCGAACTGCCTGGTACCTGATATTGGTTGGATCGGCATATTTCACGGCATTATTCAGGGCTTCCTTGGACAACATATAAACCTGATTGGATTTTTCAACTTCCATATCCAGCTCCAGCAAGCTGCCGTCTGCATGAAAATCCAGGACTATATTATTGCCGGCACATATCGGCTTGATATAATCCTGCAGGCGATCCATCACTTTATATAACTTATCGTACCCCTCATGGGAAGTCCAGACAATATCATTTATTTTTTCACTCATGGTATTGCAGACATCGGATATCCTGTATAGATAGGGCGCTACCTCATGCGACTCATTTCGTTCTATCGATCGTTTACTCAGCTCGCTGAACAATACGACACCGCTTAATGTGGCACCCAGCTCATCGTGCAAATCCCGCGCTATTTTATTACGGATAGAAAAGCGGCTGTATTCCAGCGCTTCATTTTTATTTAACTGCTCGATCAGTTGCTGCTGGGTAGCAGCCAGTTCCAATTCATCCCTGACCCGGTTTTTTGCAGAGAACAGATGAAAGAGGAAGAGCTCGCACAGCACCAAAACAACATAACTGGTTTTGCCTATCCAGGGTATGGTTTCCTGTATCAGCATAAAAAAGCTGGCCACTGTTAGTAGCATTCCGCCCAGTAGTAATGGCCGGCTGATTGCATCCGATTTGCGAACGTTCCTCAGTAACCAATAAGTCCAGCCTGCCAGAAAGGCGATCATTCCAATAATAAAAATCAGTAATCCTGCCTGGCCAATTTTTTCATTCAGTACCATAAGCACCAGGCTCAGACAAACAGGCACGAACAATAGCTTGCTGATCCGCTTTGCCAGGTCCTTTCGTATCAGGTCCTTCTCTACCAGAAAGGATTGCAGAAAAAGCTGGTGTACAAAAAAAGGAAAGCAAAACAACAAGGCGCTCCAGTTCATTTTTTCGTTAAAGGGAGCAGAGAAAAGAACCAGGAAAAATAACAACTGCAATACCAGGTATCCGCTATAGATCATAACGGGAACATTTCGGGGTTGCCGGAATGCCCCCATCGTATAGAGGAGCTGTGTAAGCAAAATACCAGCCAGGAAATAGATCATAGTCTGCAGGTTAAAATCCTCCAACTAAAACTACCACCAATAGCTCATCCAACCAATACCCCAGGCGGGTGAATCTTGCTTAATGATCAGGGTTGAAACCAGACAAGACGCACTCCTGTTTCGCGGCGGTCTTTTTCCAGTTTCAGCGTAACAAAGACATTCCGTTTCCGGTCAAAATCATTTATTCCCATCACTGTCAGCTGATGAAACCGCTTCTCGCCGGTATCCGCAAACAGCGGCGACCGATCCGGAACGCCCTGCTTTGAAGCCAGTTGAAACTGGTAGGCTTTCGAACCTCCAACGGAGCGAATCCCCTGTACTTTTCCTTTTTTCCAGGCTTCCACATTTTCTTCCACATCATTGATCAGCAAATAGGACTGGTTCGTTCCATCCAGGTAGGCGAGCGTACGGAACTGATTCCCCTGAAAAAAAGGGGTAAATTCACGCTCCCGGTTAGCCAGGTAGAATGCGGGCACATGGGTGGCATTATGGGTATGCGATTTGGGAATAAAATAGGTTCCCATAGCGGTTCCGAACATATCAAAATACACAACGGCTGCATTTCCAAGTACAGAGTAATAGGATCGCTCACTTTGGTAATTACTGATCTCTTCGAACAGAATCGAAAAGCTTCCATCCCCATTGATATACACATTTTGGGGCAAGCCCCGGAAGGAACTCTTCTTTCCAAATAGCTCTTTGTCCATTTCATCCGCATTGCCCGGATAAGCTAGCCCTTCATTTTCAATTTTTCCTGTTACCGCATCCAGAAATAGCAGCAATGGGATATATCCTTTCCGTTCTTCACTCATTATATTCGCCATCAGCAGGATCTTTTTGGTAACCGGATTGTACTTCAATAAGCCACCCGCCAGTCCCAATTCCTGACCTCCGCTGATTTTTTTCATCTCAATATCTTTTTTTCCGGCAGAAAAGGATCCCCACAACAATTCATACTCTTTTCCGCCACTTGCCTTTGTATTATAGGCATATACCAATGAAAATACCTGCTCCTTGCCCATCACCAGTATATCCACAAAATGCATGTATTTAAATCGTTGCTGGGGAGACTGGTAAAACGCTCTTCCGATTTCCTGATGACCGGGTCCGTAGTGAACAATTTCCAGTCGTTTATTCCGATCCGATTCCAGGGTATTGAATTTTGCAATCGCATAATGATCCGTTTCGGCATCCACCCGAACCGTGAAATCAGGAGAAGCCAGCGCACCAATTCCAATTCCCATTGCGGCTCCACCCCTTGCGCGGGGCAGCTCCATTAATTCCTTTTGTTCAAGTATTTCACCATTCGCCGGATTGATCCGGATTCGGACCAGTGCATTGTGTTTATCATAGAGGGCATTGGCCATCAACACCAGTTCGCCGCCATTTTCAAACAGCATTTCCAGGCTGGTACTTTTGGGAACATCCAGTTTAAGTTGCCGAACGAATCGTTCTTTATAATCCATCCCATAGATGCGTAATTCGTAGGAATTTTTTTCGCCGGCTAAATAGGCGGTAGTACCGTCTTTCAGGAGCAGTACTTTTCCAACGCCCCCTTCCAGTTCCGGGAATACCGGACCCTCGGCTACTAACCGTAATTGGGAAAAGCCGGCAACCGTAATGAATAAAGAAAATAATAAGAGGAGTTGTTTTTTCACAGGATATCAATTTTCGCCAATGATAAAAACTATTGGTGAAAAATGCAACCCGCGCTCTGAGAAAACTCAGGTTACCAGGTAGGCCATTACCAGTGGTTCAAAAATCTTCGCCTCCAGCTGTACATCTATTGGATTGTCAAGTTTAAACTGAAAAGGGATTTCCATCCATTCATTGGACTTGTATTTAAGCGGCCCATTAAGTTGCATATGAGTTTTGAAATCCAGTCCGCCGAGTCCATGCCATTTGTATACGGCTTCTTTTGCACTCCAGATCACCGTTGTCATTTCCAGCTGCAACTGATCAAAAAGTTCCCACTGGGCCAGGTAGGCTTTTTCTTCTTCCGATAAAAATTTGGGGGATATGCGTTCAATCCGCGGTGTCACCAGCTCAATATCTATTCCCACCCGGTTGGTACTGCTGGCAATGGCTGCCGCATAATTACCACAGTGGGAGATGGAAAAATGATATTTCTCCCCCGGCAAATAGGGTTTCCGGGTAGTTGCTACCAGGATTTCTGCCAGCGGAAAATCATCAAACAGAACCGGCAGTAAATACCTGCCCGCCAGATGCTGCAAGCGTTTATAGGGATGGGTTACCTCCTTATGCAGCGGTACCCGGGAAAGAAAAAACTCTTCCGGTTCTTCAATGCGCCAAATCGCGAGTCGCGTGGTTTGGTTGATATTATGTTGATAAAATAAGGCCAAGGTTGAAATTAAGACACTAA
>CAZJNY010000021.1:0-27236 GCA_964547405.1 uncultured Flavihumibacter sp.
CATGTCTGGTTTCGGCCGGCTCAATTACGATTATGATGGCAAATACCTGGCAACCTTTACAGTACGTCGGGATGGGTATTCCCGATTGATCGGTGACAATCAGTATGGAACTTTCCCAGGCGTTTCAGTAGGCTGGATGGCACATCGGGAAAACTTCATGACAGCAACCGAAAACTGGTTATCCTTCCTGAAACTGCGTGCCAGCTGGGGCATGAATGGAAATATTGGGATCGGAACCTCTAACGGAATCGGGTTGTATGAACTGCAGGGGTCCTATGGTGCACAAACTGCCTATAACGGTGTGATCGGATTCTTGCAAACCGGAATTGCCAATCCTCAATTGACCTGGGAAAAATCAAGTACGGTGGAAATAGGGGCGGATATGGGATTCCTGGATAATAAAATCAATGCCTCCATTGCTTATTATAATCGCCTTACTACGGATAAACTGGCCTTTATCAACCTGCCTGTTTCATCCGGACTTTCTTCCCTTCGCACCAACAACGGGAGTATGCGAAATAAAGGAGTGGAGATGGAATTGAGTTATCGTCTGCTAAAAGGAAAAAATTTCCGCTGGTCGATCGGCGCCAATGCTGCCTGGAACAAAAACACCATCGTGAAATTGCCATCCAATGGCATTGAGAACAACCGCCAGGGCGGAACACAAATTTATGATCCCAAATCAGGTCGTATGATCTGGGTAGGTGGCTACCAGGAAGGTCAGGAATATGGTGAAATATTTGGGTATGTAAGTGCAGGAATTATTCGTAGTCAGAAAGAGCTGGATGCGTATAATGTAATTGATATCGCAGCCGGTGAAGCACAATATGGCGCTGCCGCAGGTAAAAGAGTCGCCAGCCAGGCATTGATCAGTCAACTGGGACTGACCAACCATATCTCTACCAAACTGGGAGATATGATGTGGAAGGACATTGATAAAAATGATACCATCGATTACAGAGACCGGGTTTCCCTGGGCAGAATCATTCCCCGCTGGACAGGTGGCTTAAATACCACGGTATCCTATAAGGGCTTGTCCCTGTTTGCACGGGTTGATTTCGGAGCCGGACATATTCAGCAGGATTTCATGCAGATGTGGGCACTGGGAAGTTTTCAGGGTGAATTCAATGCAACAGATATCGTAAAAGATACCTGGACACCAGAAAATCCGAATGCGAAATATCCCCGGTACACCTGGGCAGATCAGCTGAATACAAAAAACTTTGATCGTCCGAGTGATATGTTCTGGGTGAATTCCAGTTATGTGGCATTGCGGGAAGTTTCCCTGAGTTATGCAGTTCCAACAGGAATGCTTAAGCGCTTTAAAATCGAGGGATTATCGCTGACGGTAACCGGACAAAACCTCGGTTATCTTTCCAATAGTTTATTGAATCTGCCGGAAAGGACCGGCGAGCAGAACAGTGCCTACACCATTCCCACTTCACTGATTTTTGGAGCCAATCTTACATTTTAATGTTGAACGATTAAACAAACTAGAATGAAAAAATCACAATCCCTCATATGGCTGCTGGTAATGGTACTCAGCACGCTTTCATCCTGCCGTAAAACACTGGAACTTGCTCCGGAAGATTATTTCGGTGACGGCAATTTCTGGCAGAACGAAGCCCAGGTTAGTAATTTCATGGTCGGTTTACACAAACAGTTCCGTGATAATAACTATATGTTTATCCGCCTGGGCGAAATGCGTGGCGGAGGCTATAGCAATGTTGATGTACAGAATACCTCACTCAATGAACTCAATATCATCGAACATCGGATTGAAGAAAACTCTGCTGGTGTTGGTAACTGGGCAGGATTTTACAATCCCATTCTGCAACTCAACCTCTTTATTCAGCGCGTAAATGCCATTGAGTTTCTGCCGGCCGAAAAGAAATCCTATTTACTCGGGCAGGCACATGCCATGCGTTCCTATTATTATTTTCATTTGTTACGGAGCTATGGTGGTGTACCCATTTGGCTGGAGCCGGAAGTACTGAATGGCAATACCAATCAGGAAACCCTGCGCAGAGCAAGATCGACCGAAGCGGAAGTATTGGCTGTTATCAAAAATGATATCAATACTTCACTGGAATTCTTTGGAAGCAGTGCATCCACCGATAAATACCAGTTCAACCCGCATGCAGCCCGGATGCTGAAAGGAGAAATTTATCTATGGTCGGCCAAAGTGGGAGGAACAACTGCAGATCTGGCGGAGGCTAAAAGTAGTCTGCTTGCCGTAACCGATTATTCCTTGCAGCCAAATTTCAAAGACGTATTTGCATACGGTAAAAAAAGAAACGCTGAAATTATTTTTGCCCTGCCCTACCGGGTAGGAGAAGCTGAGATGCCGAATGTAGCCGCTTACACCTACTCAACCTTCAATTTCGACGGGCAACATTACAAAGATTCAACAGTAAGCGCCGGGGTTGGAAATTTCCTGGTGGATCCGTTGGTGATTGCACAAACCAATTCGCAACAGATCATTCAGCGGTACCGGTATACATTCGAGCTTTTCCAGTCCTATGATGTAGCCGATCAGCGCCGCGATGCTACCTTCTATGATTATTACAAAGTAAGTACCAGCACCAATCCATATACCGTAACAGTAAGGAATACAGCCCTGGTAAAATTTCTTGGAACCATTGATGCCAACAAACGCTATTTTGCAGATGACTGGCCGGTATACCGGGAAGCAGACCGGTTGCTGATGCTGGCAGAGATTGCCAATGCGGAGGGTGCTGATCCAACAGGTTATATTCAGCCCATACGCGACCGGGCCTTTGGTGGTGCAGGAAATGATCCAAGCCCCTTTGTAAACGGAAACACCGATGAAAATGAGCTGGCCATATTTGCAGAACGCAGCAAAGAATTTGTATACGAGGGAAAACAGTGGTATGATCTGCGGAGAATGAAACTGGGTACTGAACCACTTGTGTTCAAAAGCAGTCAGCATCCGTATGGCGTATTGGATAAAGCAACTATCGGGTACAAAATTCTCTGGCCGATACCGCCTGCTATCTGGACCAATGATCCGCTGGTGGATCAGACGCCCGGTTACCAGACTGCAAAACCTTAATACAATTGAATACTTAAATTCGAAATATGTCTATCCAGCATTTAGAAGGATTGATTGCCGCTCCCTTTACCCCCTTTCTGCCATCCGGTGAATTAAATCTTTCGGTTATACCATCGTACTATGCCATGCTGAAAAGCAATGGTGTAACGGGTGCATTTATTGCGGGTTCCACGGGAGAAGGAGTTTCGCTTTCATTAGCGGAGAAAAAGCAGGTAACCTCCGCATGGGCCGCGGCTACCCGGCAGGATCCCGAATTCAGGGTAATGTGTTTCCTGGGTGGCACCTGTATCAGAGATTGTATTGAACTGGCCCGGCATTCACAACAGGAAGGGATATACGCAGTTTCCTTTACCGCACCATTTTATTTCAAGCCGGCTTCCGTTCAGCAACTGGCAGCCTGTATCGCAGAAGTGGCTGCCGCTGTTCCTGAGATGCCGTTTTATTATTACCATATCCCGGTACTGACCGGCGTTGGATTTAATATGATCGACCTGTTAAAAGAAGTGGACGGACGTATTTCGAATTTTGCCGGAATTAAATACACTCATGAGGATTTCATGGATTTTCTGAGTTGTCTCCGCTTCCGCGATGGCAATTATGATATGCTCTGGGGCAGGGATGAAAATATGTTATCCGCCCTGGTACTGGGCGCCAAAGGTTCTGTAGGCAGCACGTTTAATTATGCTGCACCGCTGTACCATGAATTGATGGATGCCTTCGAACGCAATGATCTTGAAACAGCCAGATTACAACAGCAACAAAGCATTGACATGATCCGGCTGCTTGGGAAATACGGCGGAATTGCTACGGGAAAAAACTTTATGAAAGCAATCGGACTGGATTGTGGTGAATTTCGGCTGCCGGTTCGGAACATGAGCGCGGAAGATCGAATTCAATTTTCTACTGATCTGGAACAGATACAATTTAAGAATTACTGCTCCAGGTATCCGGTAACACAGAATACCTGAACGCCATGCGTTTACTTTATTTACCTGCCTTCCTGATGATACTGCAAGCGACACTTACGGGTTGCCGGACAAATTCCGCGCAACTGAATATAACCTGGAAAGATCCGGTTTCTTTACCCGATGAGGGGGCTACGACTCCCGTCGGGTTAGCTGGTCCTGTTGCCGGTATTCTTGACAACCTCTTATTAATTGGTGGAGGAGCCAATTTTCCGGAGGCATTGCCCTGGGAAGGGGGGAGAAAATATTACCAGCAACAACTGCACCTGTACCGCCTGAGCGAAGAAGGGGGTTGTGACTATTGGAAAAGTAAAACGGTACCTGAACTCCGTTCCTATGGCTGTTCCTATTCCACACCAAAAGGAATCGTGCTGGCAGGAGGGGAGGGGGAGAATGGACCTGATGCCTCCGTTTGGTTGATTCGCAATTCAGCTACCGGTATCGAGGTTGAGTCACTACCTGCACTTCCACTGCCGCTTACCAATGCAGCAGGAACCAGCATCAACAACCAGCTCTTTATTGCCGGGGGAGAGTCTCTAACAGGAATGAATAACCGATTTCTAAGACTGTCCCTGGATACACCCGCAAAAGGCTGGCAGGAGCTGCCTGCATTACCGTACCCGGTATCGCATGCGGTATTACAAAATCGGATCGTCAACGGAATGGAAGAACTGGTATTAGCCGGCGGGCGTTCGCGGAATGATTCAGATACCAGCGAGCTGTATGATAAAACATGGATTTATTCAGTGGCTCTAAAACGCTGGGAACAAGCCGGAACACTGCCATATCCGGTAGCAGCAGCACAGGCGGTAACCTTAGCAGATGAAAGTATTTTGCTGATCGGGGGTGATGATGGTACCAGGTTTACGCAAGTTGAAAAAATGTTGGGAGCCATTCATCAGGAAACCGATAGTATCCTGAAAACCGACCTGATTGGGAAAAAAAATGAATTGCAGCGTACGCATCCCGGATTTAGAAAAGAGCTGCTGCTGTTAAAGGCGGGCGAAAGGGAATGGGAACTTGTCGGAAAGCTACCTTTTGATCCCCCGGTAACAACCCAACTACTTAGATGGCAGAACCAGCTGGTGATGCCATCCGGAGAAATCCGGGCAGGGGTTCGTTCTCCCTTTATACGAATTGGTGAATTAGACAGAAAATAAATCATGAAAGGAAATAAATATCCATGGGTAGTGGTAGGCCTCTTGTGGCTGGTGGCATTGCTTAATTATATGGACCGGCAGATGCTGGCCACCATGCGTCCTTCTATGCAGGTGGATATTGCCGAATTGCAATCCGCTGAAAACTTCGGCATTCTGATGGCCATCTTTCTTTGGATTTATGGAGGTATCAGTCCGGTTGCCGGTATCATTGCCGACCGTTTTAACCGAAAAGGATTGATTGTTGGCAGTCTGTTTGTGTGGTCGGGTGTAACCTTTGCCATGGGTTATACCACCAGCTTTGACCAACTTTATATTCTTCGTGCGATCATGGGCGTTAGTGAGGCGCTGTATATACCTGCAGCTCTTTCCCTGATTGCCGATTACCACAGTGGTAAAACAAGATCGCTGGCCATTGGCATACATATGACCGGGCTGTATATGGGACAGGCATTGGGAGGATTTGGCGCAACAATTGCGGCGAATATGTCCTGGCAATTCACCTTTCAATCATTTGGCCTGATCGGCATGGTTTACTCCGTGGTACTCCTGTTGTTCCTGCGGGAGATTAGTAGTCAGGCAGGAACAGCAGGAAGGGGAGGAGCAGCAGTTTCTCCGCTTAAAGCCATCCGTTTTTTGTTTGGTAACCCCTCCTTCTGGATTCTGTTGCTCTATTTTACGTTGCCCAGTTTACCCGGATGGGCAGTAAAAAACTGGCTGCCTACACTGTTTTCTGAAACCCTGAATATTGATATGGCAACAGCGGGTCCTCTTTCCACCATCACCACATCCGGTTCTTCCCTGATAGGGGTGTTGGTAGGTGGTTATGTTTCGGATCGATGGGTGCAGAAAAATCTGCGGGGACGAGTCTATACAGGTGCGATCGGGTTAGCGCTGACAATTCCTGCGCTTGTACTGCTTGGCTTCGGGAATTCATTATTCCCCATTTTGATGGCCGCCTACTGTTTCGGATTTGGGTTTGGTCTGTTTGATGCCAATAACATGCCCATTCTCTGTCAACTGGTACCACCCCGCTATCGCGCCACCGGATATGGACTCATGAACCTCACCGGAATTTTTTGTGGTGCGCTGATTACAGACTGGCTTGGCAAATCCAGTGATGCCGGGAGCCTTGGTCAGAGCTTTGCCTGGCTGGCAGTGGTGGTACTGATTATCCTGACCGTACAACTATATTTCCTTCGGCCAAAAACCATTGACTATGTATCCTCCTGATTTATCATACTACCAGGAATTTTATTCCACTCAGTTACTGAATGACACTATTCCCTTCTGGTTTCCCCGATCCTTTGACCTGGAATACGGAGGTTTCCTGCTAATGCGGGATGCAGATGGAAGCCTGATTGATGATGACAAAGCAGTTTGGATTCAGGGTAGGGCAACCTGGTTGCTGGCAACACTTTACAATACAGTAGAGCCAAAACCTGAATGGCTGGAAGGTGCCAGGCTCGGTTATGAATTCCTGGTGAAGCATTGCTTTGACAGCGATGGACGTATGTTCTTTCATGTAACCAGGGAGGGCCGCCCCATCCGCAAACGCCGTTACTTCTTCTCTGAAACCTTTGCAGTAATTGCCATGGCAGCCTATGCAAAAGCGAGTGGAGATGAAGCAGCGGCTATACGTGCCCGTGAGTTATTCGGAAAATGCATTCAGTATGCCACGGTGCCCGGATTACTGGAACCAAAATTCACCAGTACGCGGCCGGCCATCGGAATTGGAGTCCCCATGATCATGATGAATACAGCCCAGCAGGTTCGGGAAACAATTGGGGATGATCGTTGCGATGAATGGATCAGCACCTGGATCCGAACCATTGAACAGTATTTCGTGAAAGATGATATCCGCTGTGTGATGGAACAGGTTGCACCCGACGGTTCGATCATCAATCATATTGACGGAAGAACCCTGAATCCGGGACATGCGATTGAAGGCGCCTGGTTCATCCTGGAAGAAGCAAAATACCGGGGAAATGATCCTGCCCTGATTGATCTGGGTTGCCGTATGCTGGATTATATGTGGGAGAGGGGTTGGGATAAGGAACACGGAGGAATTATTTATTTCAGGGATGTCTTTGACAAACCCGTACAGGAATACTGGCAGGATATGAAATTCTGGTGGCCCCAGAATGAAGCCATCATCGCTACCCTGCTGGCTTACCTCCTGACCGGCAACGAAAAATATGCGCAATGGCATAAGATGATTCACGACTATGCCTATACGCATTTCCATGATAAGGAAAACGGAGAATGGTTTGGCTACCTGCACCGTGATGGATCCGTTGCTCAAACCGCGAAAGGTAATTTGTTCAAAGGCCCGTTTCATTTACCGCGCCAGGAATGGTATTGCCAAAAAATACTGAAGGAGTACCTTGCAGTCAAAACAGATAAATGGATGGTAAATTCATTGTAGTGGGTATTGTCTTTGCCATATTATGGTCTTCCGCTGCTACTGCCACCAAAATTGCATTGGAAAGCGCTCAGCCACTGGTGATTGCCGTAACCCGATTTTTACTCGCAGGTTGCCTCCTGTTATTGATTACTCATTTCCTGCTGGGTAACCGAAAACCGACGGGTAAGGAATGGAAACAGCTGGCTGTTTACGGCCTGCTGAATGTGAGTCTCTACCTGGGCATATATATTATTGCCATGCAGTTTTTAGGGGCCGGAATTGGAAGTCTGGCGATAGCGGTAAACCCTGTTTTCATCAGCCTGCTGGCAGCTCTTTTTTTTCGGTATCGCATCACCGGTGCTGCTATTTTTTCATTGGTCGCCTGCTCTGCAGGTGTATTGGTGGCTGCCTGGCCACTGCTGCAAAACAGTACGGCACAGCCCATCGGAATTGTCTTATTGTTAAGCAGCATGTTGATTTATTCGATTGCTGCAATCTATTATACCCGGCAGCAATGGAATGGGCTGGATAGTTTAACCATCAATGGATGGCATACGCTGATTGGAGGATTGTTGTTATTACCGGTTGCGATAGCGGGGTTTGATCCGGCCAAAAACAGCCTGAACGGATCTTTCTGGACAGGCACTTTATGGCTGGCCATTCCGGTCTCCATTGGCGCTGTTCAATCCTGGTTGTATTTATTAAAAAAGGATACCATCGCAGCTTCTTACTGGTTATATGCCTGTCCTGTTTTTGGGTTTCTGCTGGCTTTTATATTTCTCAAAGAACCGCTGACACTCTTCACGCTTGCAGGTATACTGCTGGTTAGCGCAGGACTTTATGTATCTCAAAAAACAAAAAAATTATCATGAAAAAACGTTTATTGATATTGGCTGCAGGCTGGATGCTGGCACTGCAGGTAACCGCACAACAGGACGTACCGGTATTTGTATCCGGAGAAGAGGGTCATAAAAGTTATCGCATACCGGCTATCATTGGTTTACCCGATGGTAAACTACTGGCCTTTTGTGAAGGCCGGGTTAATGATGCCGGTGATTTCGGAGACATTAATATCGTGCTGAAAACCAGTACAGATGGGGGCTCCAGCTGGTCCGCCCTTCAAACGGTGGTGGATTACGACCAGTTACAGGCCGGTAATCCTGCTCCGGTGGTAGACCTGCTCGATCCTGCTTATCCGGGCGGTAGAATTTTTCTGTTCTATAATACGGGTAACAATCATGAAGGAGAACTGCGTAAGGGAAACGGGCTTCGGGAAGTATGGTATATCAGTTCCATCGATGGAGGAAAGACCTGGTCAGAGGCAGTAAACATTACACTGCAAACGCACCGTCCGAATCAGCCTGCGCTGAATCCTTCCTATAATTTTAAGGAGGATTGGAGGAGTTATGCCAATACACCCGGTCATGCGATGCAATTAACTTCCGGTCCGCACAAAGGAAGAATTTTTGTGGCCGCCAATCATTCTTCCGGCGCTCCGCAAAAACAGGCTGAAGATTACCAGGCACATGGATTCTTCACCGATGACCATGGAGAAAATTTTCAAATAGGAGAGACCCTGAGCATTCCCGGTAGCAATGAATCCATGGCTGCAGAAATATCCGGAGGACGGTTATTACTCAATGCAAGAAATCAGAAAGGGGATATACGTGCCCGCATTGTAGCAACCAGCTCTAATGGCGGACAAAACTGGGATACCACCTATTTCGATGCGCAATTACCTGATCCTGTTTGCCAGGGTAGTATCCTGACCATTGGTAAAAAGAAGAAAAAAAATATCCTGGCCTTTTGTAATGCGGCGGATGAAAAAAGAAGGGATAACCTGACTCTTCGAATAAGTTACGATGATGGCAAAACCTGGTCGCGCTCCCTGCTGGTACACAAAGGATCCGATCCCAAACAGGCTGATCCTGCTGCTTATTCTGATATCGTATTAGTAAATAAAAAAACGATCGGTGTACTCTATGAAAAAAATGGTTATTCTACCATTCATTTCAAAGCGATGCGCTGGAATTAAGCTTCCAGTTCAAGAAAAGCCGGACCAATGGCATCAATGATATCAGAAGCCAGTACGGATTCCATGCCAAGGGTTCTGCTGGCAATTTCGCCCGCCAGTCCGTGCAGGTAAACGCCCAGCAGACTGGCTTGTTCCGGCGCATAGCCACGCGCCAGTAATCCGGTAAGCATGCCTGTTAGTACGTCTCCGCTGCCGCCCTTGGCCATGCTGGCATTCCCGCTGTTATTGAACCAGGCACTACCACCAGGCATGGCAATAAAGGTTTTATGTCCCTTTAGCACCACAATAACCTGGTGCTGGATAGCCATTTTGGAAGCGGCATCCAGTCGGTCAAAATCGTTCTTGCAGGGACCGGCTAACCGATCAAATTCCTTAGGGTGGGGAGTTAGAATGGAGAAAGGCGGAATTCCTTCCAGCAGCGCCGGATCTGCTGCCAGCAGGTTTAATGCATCGGCATCCAGTACCATCGGTTTGCGAAACCGGGTCAGTAAAAAGTTCAGCCAGTCGCGGGCCCCGGTAGACTGTCCCAGTCCCGGACCGATTCCGATGGTTTTATAGGAATCGGTATCCTGTAATTGTTCTTCCGGTTTCCGGTGATCATAGAACAAACTCATCGACTCCGGTATGGCAGCCGGAAAAACCTGGTTCTCCGATGCCGGCAATACGGTAGTCAGCAATCCAGCACCGGTTCTCAGACAGGAGCGGGCTGCCAGCACGGCGGCTCCCATTTTACCGCTGCTACCGGCTAACAGTAAGGCATGACCGAATTTACCTTTGTGGCTAAAGGCCGTTCTTGGTTGAAGTATTGATTTGACCAGCGCTGCATCTGTCATTTCATAAAGCGGAACGCAGGATTTCAGAAAGCGCTGATCCAGGCCAATATCCAATAGTACCGGAATCCCGAAAAAAGCTGCATTCTCTGCTACCAGCAGAGCAGTTTTATAACATTGAAAACTAAGCGTGATGGTGGCATGAATGCAGGGGTGTGGAAGAGTTGACTGATCTGCAAATAGTCCGCTTGGCAAATCAATACTGATCACTGCATTGGGGAACTGGTTGATATGGTTAATCAGGCTGGCGAACCTGCCAGTTACGGGGCGGTTCAGTCCGGTCCCAAGAAGTGCATCGATCACAAGAACTGTTTCAGGAATATCCGGCAGGGGGGCATGTTCCTGCAGAAAATGAAGTGTTACCGGTAAGGTATGCAACCGGTGCAGATTTTGCTGGAAATCGGGACTACCCAATTGGCCTGTTTCCACAATAAATACATCAACCGGACGATTGAATTTTAGTAATAGTCGCGCTATGGCAAGGCCATCCCCGCCATTATTTCCCTTCCCACAAAAAATGTAAAACTGTTGCTGCTCGATAATCCTGTTCTCTTCCATCCATTGAACACAGGCTGCAGCTGCTTTTTCCATTAGTTCAATGGAGGCGATGGGCTGCTTTTCAATCGTAAAGCGGTCCCATTCCCGTACCTGGCCGGCAGATAATACAACCATACCGGAATTTACAAAAAAAAGAGATTGGCTTATTCGGATCCTCCGCCAACGGATACCGTGCTTTCGTTTTCCATATCCTGGAAAAGATTATTGCTTTGTTCGTAGTCGCCAAACATATCACAGAGTTGTCTGGCCTTGTAAATATTGCGGTTATACCGGTTACCCAGCATAATGATAGTAGCTTTTTCTTCCGGCAGGCGAATGAAAACGGTATTGTTACCATGCCACCAACCATTGTGATAAACTATTTTCTTTCCACTTTTCAATTCTGTAAGTCTCCAACCCAGTCCATAATTCCGCGTACCCGATTTCTCATAACTGTAACCACTAAACGCAGCTTGCAGGGTTTCCGGTTTGAAAAGACTATCACTGTATAAAGCCTGGTCCCATTTCAGCATATCCCGAACCGTGCTGTAAATATTTTTATCCCCGTACACAAGGTCCATGAACTCCATGCCATATCGGCGGTTATTGGCTTCGAAAGAAGGAAGAGAGGAATTGGCGTCCTCCGGACGGAAGACATAGGTATCATTCATCTGAAGCGGAATGAAGAATTTTTCATCCATATATTCCGGAAATGACTGACCCGAAACTTTTTCCACTATCAGCGCAAGTAATGCATAATTGGTATTGCAATAATTAAATCGCTTGCCGGCACTAAACTGAATGGGAGGCTTCATCTTATACAGGGAGGCCAGAACATCCAGGTTGGTAGCCAGTTTTTTCTTATCCCAGCCATATACTTCCAGGTAGTTGGTATAATTCGGTAAGCCGCTGCGATGATTTAGCAGCATCTTCACGGTAATATTTTTGTAGGGGAACTTTTCGAAATATTTCGACAGCTCATCATCCAGTGAAAGCTTTCCTTCTTCCCATAATTTTAATACTGCCATGCCGGTAAAGGTCTTGGAAACCGATGCCAGGTGGAAGGCATCCTGCTGCTGCAGTTCACTGTCCTTCATTACCGGATCACGATAGCCCATATACGCTTCCGCTATAATTTCACCGTCTTTCGCAATCAGGTAGGCGCCATTAAAGCCTCTTGTACCAAAAGTTCGCTGCATAAAGGATTGAATAGCAGGCTCATACCGATTAATTATGGATTTGTCGGCATGGGTAAAAGAAGCCGTTATGACAGGGGCTGATAAGTTGGAACCAGGGGCATTTTCCCCGGGTTCAGCATTTCGGCAACCTGCAAGGCTTGCCATCAGGACCAACAGTTGTACGAATCTGTGTTTCAAATGCTACTTATTTAATTTTCGACAAAGGATATGGATAACTCAAATATAACGAAAAACCTATGGCAAATGGTATGCCGTAATTTTATGATATTTGCGCAGCAAGCAAGAACCAAACAATGGAACCTAAAACAAGTTACCCCAAAGACAAAATCAACATTCTTTTTTTAGAAAACATCAGCGACAAAGCCGTACAACATTTTAAACAGATGGGCTATACCTCTGTTCGAAAACTAGCAGGTGCCCTGTCGGAAGAAGACCTCATCAAAGAGATCAAAGATGTACACCTGATTGGTATCCGTTCCAAAACACAGATCACTGAAAAAGTAATAGCTGCAGCACCGAAACTGCAGGCAATCGGCGCTTTCTGTATCGGAACCAACCAAATTGACCTGAAAGCCGCTACCAGAGCGGGTGTTGCCGTATTCAACGCACCCTATTCGAATACCCGTTCCGTAGCTGAACTGGTTATCGGATTATCCATTATGCTCATCCGCAGAATACCCGATAAAAACAAAGCTGCCCATGATGGTATCTGGATGAAAGATGCGAAAGGAAGTTTTGAATTAAGAGGAAAAACCCTGGGTATAATCGGATATGGAAGTATCGGTACACAGGTAAGTATTCTTGCGGAAGCACTCGGCATGAAAGTGATGTACTATGATGTACTTACAAAGTTACCCTTAGGTAATGCAGTTGCAGGAAAAAGTCTGAAGGATGTGGTATCCCAGGCAGACGTAATTACGTTGCATGTTCCGGATACGACCACTACCAAAAACATGATCAATAAAACCACCCTGAAACATTTCAAAAAAGGGAGCATCCTTTTGAATTATGCCAGGGGGGAAGTGGTTGATCTGGATGCCCTGCGCAAATTCCTGGTAGAAGGCCATCTCAGTGGAGCTGCCATAGATGTGTTTCCCTGGGAACCGGAAAAAAATGGAGAACGTTTTCAGACCCCTCTGCAGGATCTGCCCAATGTAATTCTTACTCCGCATATTGGTGGTTCTACTGAAGAAGCACAACAGAATATAGGGGAAGATGTAAGCATGAAACTGTATCAGTACCTGGAAATGGGAACCAGTTATGGATCCCTGACCGTACCACCATTGAGCTTACCACCGCAGGAAGGCACCCACCGTATTTTACATGTACACCGCAACGTTCCGGGTGTCTTATCCGCGATAAATACGGAATTGTCCAAGCACAAAATCAACATCCTTGCCCAGTACCTGAAAACAAATGAGGAAATCGGTTATGTGGTGCTGGACGTTGATAAAAAACTGTCTGCACAGGCACAGAAATTATTGCGCGATGTAAAGGATACCATCAAAGTACGTTTGTTGTACTGATCTGATAAGATACCCGCCGCTGGCATGCTTACTGCATGGCAATCAGGTATGGTTACTCAACATAAAACGAAACAACCGGAATCGAACCATCAACAGCTTGGCCGGAGGTTTCGTTTTATTTAACACCAAAACTTTCAATAATATTTGAAAGTTTAATAACTTTGCAAAAAACAGGCATACGATGAAACTAGTAATAGCAGGCGGGGGATTTGGCGGATTGAGGCTGGCAAGAAAGCTGAATAATAAAAAAGGAATTGAGGTATTGCTGGTAGACCGGTTTAATTATCACCAGTTCCAGCCCTTGTTTTACCAGGTGGCCACTGCCGGACTGGATGCCAGTAATATTTCCTTCCCGTTGCGCAAAGTGTTTCAGAAAAGCAGCAATGTTCGGTTGCGTATGACCGATATCCAGCGGGTAGATCCGGAAGCTAAAAAACTGATTACGGATACGGGAGAGATCAGCTACGACAAACTCGTTATAGCAACCGGAGCCGGCACCAATTTCTTTGGCAATAAAGAACTGGAAACCCATGCATTTTCCATGAAATCTACCGTTGAAGCGTTGCAGATACGGCACCGGCTGATGGAAAATTTCGAACAGGCTACCATTGAACAGGATCCACTGAAAATCGAGCGATTGATGAATATCGTGATCGTCGGTGGCGGACCAACCGGGGTTGAATTATCCGGAGCGATTGCAGAAATGCGAAATTATGTGTTACCCAAAGACTATCCGGAACTGGATTTCAGCAAGATGAATATCTATCTGCTGGAAGGCTCCGGTAAAGTGCTGGGCACGATGAGTGATAAAAGTTCGGAGCAGGCGCTAACTTATTTAAAGCGTTTAGGCGTAACTGTTATTACCAATTATTTGGTGGCCAATTACGACGGCAACACACTGACCAACAAAGAAGGCAGTAAAATTGAAACGGCAACCGTTTTATGGGCGGCAGGTATCAAGGGCCATGTGCCGGAGGGAATCACGAAAGTGGAACCGGTTCGCGGCAACCGCTTACCGGTGAATGAATGGAATGAATTGAAACCTTACGAGGATATCTATGCCATCGGAGATGTGGCTGCAATGGCCACGACTGAGTATCCGAACGGACATCCGCAGGTAGCGCCGGTTGCTATCCAGATGGCGGATAACCTGGCCAAAAACCTGCAGGCGCAGCTTTCCGGAGCCAAACAAACAACCTTTGAGTACAAGGATAAAGGGGCCATGGCAACCGTAGGCCGGAACCTGGCAGTTGTGGATGTGCCCAAACCAAAAATGCATTTTGGTGGATTCGCAGCCTGGCTGGTCTGGATGGCTTTACACCTGATGCTGATCCTCGGCGTGAAAAACCGCTTGTTTGTATTCCTAAACTGGCTGTACAATTATGTTACCTATGACCAATCACTGCGGTTAATCTTCCGCGAATTTCACAGGTCGGGGGATAAGCAGACCGGACAGTCATAAGCAATCAACCTGATCGACAACACTTGAAAGCGCAGCAGAAAAAGCACTAAAAGCCTCGTTGGTTGATTATTCTATTTAACATAATATAAATTATAAGACAATTATGTATAAAAAAAAACCGCCTCAATTGAGGCGGCTTTCAATTGACTATCAATCTCTTAGTGAACTTTGTCCACGTTGTTGAATTTCTCTTCGTAGAACTTCAGTTTCTCCGGATTCTGCTTGTTGTCATAAATGGTGATCAATAAATCATACGCATCTTTCAGGTAGGATTTCTGTTCCATTTTCAGCTTTCCTTCTTTGCCAAGCAGTTCATCCACTTTCTCGAAATATGGAATGGCGGCATCAAATTTCTGAGCGATCAGTCCACGTAATTCTTCTTTACGCTTCAGCTCTTCCGGCTTCAGACGGCCACCCTGTGGCGGACGAATGGCTTTATTGATCGCATTGTAATCAACACCCTGGTTGTACTGGATTTGTCCGAGTACCAGGTAAGCCGCTGCATAATCAGGTTTTTCTGCAACCACTTTTTTCAGTTCTTCTTCCGCTTTTGTAATCAGCTCTTTGGAATTAGCCGGACGTGCAGCGGTATCAGGCTTATAGCCTTCTGAATAAAGTTCAACCGCATAATTGTACCGGATAGATGTATTGGTTGGGTCACCAGCCAGTACCGCTTCGTATTTTTTGAAGAGCTCGGCTTTATCACCACCATCCCGAGCAATATCCAGTTCATAGGCAGGCCAGAATTTATCTTCCGGATATACTTCCTTACCCAGGGTCAGGTATTTCTTGGCAGCTTCCGTATCTTTTTTCTGGTTGTAATTGTAATCCACCAGCCATTTGTAGATTTCTACCATGCCTTCGCCGTTTACTTTCGCATCGGCCAGTTTGGAATAATAGATCGCAGCATCATCGCGCTTATTGGATTTCTCTGCACTGATACCGGCATACAATACCACGGTTGTATCCAATGCAAGATTTGACCATTTCTTACTTACCATGTAATCACTTACTTCCAGGCAATTCTTGAAATTGTCGAACGCTTCTTCGAATTTATTGCCATTGTAGGCATCTGCTCCTGCCTTGAAATAACCCTGGTATACGTCCATAATGGGTTTGTAATTGTCCAGTTGCAGGAATACGAGTTGCCCCTTATCATCCATACTCACATATTTCTTCAATGTTTCGTACGCAACTGCACGGGCATTGGGAACTGTAGCCGCAAGCGCAGGATCCTGGGAAATCTCAGAATAAATTTTTGCTTTGGTATACCAGGCTTCCAGATTGTTGGCATTCTTTTCATTTGCCAGGAACGCTTCAATCTGATCTTTTGCCTCGGTATATTTCTTGGCTTTAACGGTATTCTTGATCTTTTCCAGATTCTGGGCAGATAAACCCAGTACCGTAATGGCCAGCATCGCTGTTAGTAAGAGCTTTTTCATCAGTCCTATTTTTGTTTGAGGTTTAGTTTACTAATACTTATTCAGATGGAATTTCAACAGAATCGGTTGCCTCTCCGGCAGTTGGTGTTTCAGGACTTTCTGGATTTTCAGGATTTTCTGGATTTTCCGCGCTTTCTTCTTCCATTTCATCCAGTTTGGTGATAGCGGCAATTGAATCATTGGCCTGCAAATTAATCAATTTAACACCCTGCGTGGCCCTGCCTGCTTCCCGGATATCGGCTATTGAAGTACGGATGGTCATTCCACTCTTACAGGTAATCATCAGATCCTCTTTTTCCGTCACATCCAGAATTCCTACCAATGGACCTGTTTTGTCTGTAACACTGATGGTTTTCACCCCTTTGCCACCCCGGTTGGTAATCCGGTATTCATCAATCTGTGTACGTTTTCCAAATCCATTTTCACTGACTACCAGAACTGTTTTCTCCGTGTCCTCTTTCTTGACACATATCATGCCAATTACTTCGTCTTTTTCATCATCCACTTCGATCCCGCCAACCCCAATCGCGCCACGACCTGTCGGACGTACTTTATTCTCCGGAAAACGAATGGCACGACCCGATTTCACGGCCATCATAATTTCACTGTTGCCATCGGTCATTCGGGCATCCAGCAACTGGTCTCCATCAACAATGGTAATGGCATTTACACCTGTCTGACGCGGGCGGCTAAAATCTTCCAGTAAGGTCTTTTTAATAATCCCCTGCTTGGTACAAAGTACTATATAATGCGACTGCACATAGTCCTTATCCTCCAGGTTGGCTACATCAATTACTGCTCTGATTTTATCATCCGGCGGTAATTGCATCAGGTTCTGAATTGCTCTGCCTTTGCTGCTTTTTTCGCCTTCCGGAATTTCATACACTTTTAACCAGTAACAACGTCCTTTTTCTGTAAAGAACATCAGCGTATGGTGCGTGGAAGCCACAAAAATATGTTCAATAAAATCTTCCTCGCGGGTTCTGCTGGCCTTTGCACCACGACCTCCACGCCGCTGCTGGCGGTATTCGGTTGCCGATGTACGTTTGATATATCCCAGGTGCGAAATGGTAATGACCACATCTTCCTCTGCAATGAAATCCAATACGTTCATTTCATTGGCCAGATAGGTAATATCCGATTTCCGCGGTGTAGCAAATTTATCTTTTACTTCAATGAGTTCTTTTTTGATTACGTCGTACCGTAACCCTTCATTACCCAATAATTCCTGCAGGTGTGCGATCAGTTTCATCAGTGACTCATATTCTTCGCGAATTTTTTCGCGTTCCATGCCCGTAAGACGCTGCAGTCTTAATTCCAGAATGGCTTTTGCCTGAATCTCATCCAGTCCCCATCCGGCATTCACCAGCGCTTCCTTCGCACTATCGGGTGTGGAAGAACTCCGGATCAGTGCAATCACTTCATCGAGGTGATCCAATGCAATCAGGAAACCCTGTAAAATATGCGCTCTTTTCTGCGCTTCCCGCAATTCATATTGTGTACGGCGAACCACCACTTCATGGCGGAACTCCACAAATTCCTGTATCAGCTCCCTCAGGTTCAATGTCCTCGGACGGCCCTTTACCAGCGCCACATTGTTAATACCATAGGATGTCTGTAGTTCAGTAAACTTGAATAACTGGTTCACCACTACATTTGCCACAGCATCTCTCTTCAAATCGATAACAATCCGTGTCCCTTCCTTTTCATTGGATTCATTGTTGACATGCGCAATCCCTTCAACAGTTTTGGATATCACCAACTGGCCAATTTTATCACAAAGCGTATCCCTGTTAACCTGGTATGGAACTTCTGTGATGATGATCTGCTCCCGACCACTCGGCTTGGTATCGATCTGCATTTTACCACGCAGTACCACCCGGCCGCGACCCGTCAGAAATCCCTGCTTCACACCATCAATTCCCCAGATGGTACCACCCGTCGGGAAATCAGGCGCTTTTACATATTTCATCAGATCCTCGGCTGTGATCTCACGGTCATCTATAAACGCAATACAGCCATCCACCACTTCCCCCAAATTATGAGGCAGCATATTGGTGGCCATCCCTACAGCGATTCCAGTGGATCCGTTCACCAGCAACTGCGGTATCCGGGTTGGAAGCACGGTAGGCTCTTCCAGCGAATCATCAAAATTGAGCTGAAAATCCACCGTTTCTTTCTCGATGTCTTCCAGCATGGCCTCTGCGATTTTCTCCAGCCTTACTTCGGTATAACGCATAGCAGCCGGACCATCGCCATCCTGGCTTCCGAAGTTACCCTGTCCGTCAATCAGGGTATGACGCATGCTCCATTCCTGGGCCATACGTACCATGGTATCATACACGGAGGCATCCCCATGCGGGTGGTATTTACCAAGTACTTCACCTACTACCCTGGCCGATTTTTTATAAGGCTTATTGGAGTTTATGCCCAGGTCATTCATTGCATAGAGTACCCTGCGGTGTACAGGTTTTAATCCATCCCGCACATCGGGCAGGGCGCGACCAACAATCACCGACATCGAATAATCGATGTAGGCGGTTTTCATCTGCTCCTCAATATTGATCTGTATTATCCGGTTACTGTCGTTCGTTTCCTGTGGCGTCAGATTTTCTTCCATGCTGTAAAAAAATTAACCTTTTAAATGGGTTCTTTGTTGTTTATAATATGCCTTAAAGAAAGTGGGCAAATCTACCGTTTTTAAAGGGCAAAACCTTAACAATTCACTCAATTTAACCCCAATTTTTCCACCTTTTGGTGGCTATCTTTTTGTATTTTTAACATACCTGACCAACCACCAGTAAAACACAACTAAAACCCGCCATCTATGCAACAGTATCGCTTGTTGCGAAACAATAAAGAATCAGGTCCCTATACCTGGAAGGAACTGGCACACCTTCCACTAAAACCCTATGACCTGGTTTGGGTGGATGGCAAAAGTGCAGCCTGGCGATACCCCTCCGAATTACCGGAATTTAAAGAACTAGCTCCCAAAGTGGAAGAAGATTTTTATGAAACCTTCCACCGAAAGCCTGCTGATAAGAAAGAAGTAGCTCCCATACCTGCCGTGTTTACTGAAAAACTGGATACTCCTGTAACAGAACAGCGCAAAAAAGTAGCCGTAATTCTGCCGGAACAGACCAGCCCTCCAAAAAAGGAAGCTGCTCCTGTTGAGATAGCAGCCATTCAGGAACAGCCAGCTACAGGATCCGTCCCTGGTCCGGAAATTGATCAATTGCAGGTTCCTCCACCTAAAGAACCCATCCGAAACATTTCCAGGAAGCTTATTTACCGCGTTGCCGGCTTTGCCGGAGCGATGGTCCTGATTTGGCTGTTCTGGCAGTTTGGTAGCGGTACTAAATCAGCATCCCAACATACGGAGACTGTTGCGGCTTCCTTGCCAGTGCTCCAAACCAGCGGAGCGATCAGCGAATCCAGTGATTTGCCGCCAGCCCTGCCAGCAAATCCCGGACTTGAATTTGCTGCCCTGAAACGTCATCTGGTGGTTCGCCCGGAGCAGATCAACGTGGGTATGTTCGGAGGTATTAACAAGTTGCAGCTGACCATTGAAAACAGGCATTCACAGGCAATTGAATCCATCCTTATCGCCGTTGATTTTTTAGAAAAAGATCAATCCCTGCATCATACAGAAACCGTTGAAGTAAAAAAGATAGATGCAGGATCCGAATTGCTGGTGAACGTTCCTGCCAATGGAAAAGGAAGGGCTGTTCAAACCCGCATCATTGCAATTGGGAAATACAAATTCTGATCGGCACTTACTTCAGTTCTATTTCTTTCTCCGATAAAACCTGATAGTGGATATCCCTGAATACCAGGGTATAAGTTCCTGGCTGAAGAAAGAGCCAGTAATAACCATCCCTGTCCGTAAGATAGGTTTGGTCTGCCGGAACAAGATTGGGAAGCAGTTGTTTTAAGGTCTCCTCTTTGTAATAGGCCTGCACGAAAAACAGTTCCCGGTGCGCAGGTTGTACAGAAACCGCTTTTCGGTTATTCGAAAGCGTTAGCCAGTCGGCACGTGCAAATTTTTCCTTTACTGGTGGGAAGAGTAATTGCAGATCGTATAAATCATTTTCAAGCAGGCTTACCGGTTTTTTTTGCCTGGTAACAACAGCAACCTGTTCCACCGGTATTCGTTTTAGTAACTCGTTATAAAAATACCTGCCATACTCAAAACTGCTGCCACTGCATAATTCAGTCTGATCAATGGTAAGGGGGTTGATGCCGGTAAGTCGCTGTAGTACGGTTCCCATCGGTGTAAAATTTCCGATTGGCCGTTCAGCAATATGGGCCTGCTCATCCAGCACAAGCAGTTTTGCGGAACTGTCCTGTTGTAACAATGCCGCCAGTTTTGCTGCCTGAACCGCATCCTGCACATTTCCTGTTTTACTGGTAATTGAACTATCGCCATATGGGATCAGCGTATAACCAAGTTGTTTTGCTTTTCGTACCAGTTCAGCTGCTACCGGATCTGCCACCTGGTAGCCATAAAATCGGCTAACCGGGACTGTGTTGGGGTTGATCAATGGACTCAGCCAGTAAAGTGACAAATACCGGAATCCCAATTTATAGAAATCTTCCAGCAGAGAATAAAAGAAGGCGCGCTGCTGTAACTGGGCTGCATTTTCATTGAATAAAACAATCCTTTCCGTTGCAGCCTGCTGCAAAAGAAAAGCGCGGGCATCCGTCAGTTGCAATTTGCCCATGGTGTCGAGATACCGGTTCACGTCCTGATAACCAACCGGCATCATGGAATCATAGGACTGTTCGAGGTAGTGGTTAGCCAGTAAATGATCACCGGCAAATGCGAGATGGCGGGCGAGCCGGTTTTTCTCCGGTCCTGTTCCTGTCTGTTTAAAATATTCGTACAGAGGCTGGAGATAGTGCAACCCCTCTCCTGCATAAAGTGCAGGCGTACCGGGAGCAGCAGGCCGGTAGTGATGGCCCGTATCGAGAGAATAATTTTTCAGTTTAAGTACCGCACCGGCAGGCTGGGCGCTCACCCATCCGTACAACAATATTGAAAAGAGGGCCAGCCAGATTTTTTTCATGTTGCAAAGTGAATGGATTTGATGCATGCCGGCTGTTAGGGAAAGATTAAATATGCAGGTTCAGCAACTGAATTTTCAACTCCTCCATGCCAATACTGGCAAGGTTTTCAAATACCTTCAGTTGGGGGCCCGAAACGGCATAGGGAATCTTTTTATCTACTACAAAAAGCGGGCAACCGGCAGGTACATAATCAAGAAGCGATGCAGCCGGATAGACCACCAGTGAAGTTCCCACAACCAGGAAGAGATCAGCCTGCCTTACAAGCGGAACAGCTTCCAGCATTTTTGGAACAGGTTCTTCAAACCATACAATAGCCGGCCGCCAGCGTCCTCCATCAGGAGCTAATTCGCCGATATTCATATCCTCATACACTTCCTCTGTCAGCGTTGTATCAAATTCACTATGTTTTTTGAAGATTTCTCCATGCAGGTGCAACACATGCCGCGAACCGGCTCGTTCATGGAGGTCATCTATATTCTGGGTAATGATCTGCACATCAAATGAATCCTGCAATTCCGCCAGGATCTGGTGTGCGCGGTTCGGTTCAGCCTGCCTGACAGCCTGCCTGCGTTCGTTATAAAACGTCAATACCTGTTCCGGATTTCTTGACCAGGCGCGGGGAGTTGCCACTTCTTCAATCGCATACCCTTCCCAGAGCCCGTCACTGTCGCGAAAGGTTTTCAGGCCGCTTTCTGCACTGATTCCTGCACCCGTTAAAACCACCAGTTTTTTCATTATTTCTCTTCTGCCAGTTCAAGTATCACCTTCCATTCCTGTTCTGTTACTGGCTGCACACTTAGTCTGCTTAATTTCACCAGTGCCATATTCGCAAGTCGCGGATCTGCTTTAATAGCAGTCAGCGGAACAGACTTTTTCAATTTTTTCACCGGCTTTAAATCCACTACAACCCAGGCATCGTCAGGTGTTGTTGGATCCTGGTAAAATTCTTTCACCACTTCAGCGATCCCGACTACTTCCACTCCTTCATTGCTATGATAATACAGCACCTGCTCTCCTTTTTTCATTGCCTTCAGGTTATTGCGTGCAGCATAGTTCCGAACACCATCCCAAAAGGTCTTTTTATCTTTTACAAATTGGTCCCAACTGTATTTAAAAGGTTCTGATTTTACCAGCCAATACGCCATGTGGTAGATATTTTAAAGTATGCCCCTACCAGCCTGCAGCCAGCACGTCTGCCAGGTGGAATGTTTGCAGGGGGAGATTTTTTTTCTGAATATAGCCATCCAGGTGCATCAGGCAGGAAAGGTCGGTGCTGATGATGGCCTGAGCACCTGTTTGCAATGCATTTGTTACTTTCTGATCGGCCATGGCAATACTAATCGGTTCGTATTTAATAGAAAAGGTACCGCCAAAACCGCAACAGGTTTCCACATCATTCATTTCAACAAGCTCCAGTCCGGCAACATTCGCTAACAATTTTCTGGGCTCTTCCTTGATCTTACATTCCCGAAGGGCTGCACAGGAATCGTGATAGGTTGCTTTCATGGGAAAGCTGGCTCCGATTTCGTCCACCTTAAGCACATTCACCAGGAAATCAGAGAACTCAAAGGTGCGGGTTTTGAGTTCCCGTATCTGGTTGTGAATGGATGAGTTATTAAAGAGTTGCGGATAATAATTACAGACAAAACCGACGCAGGAAGCACTTGGAGCCACCAGGTAATCGGAATGGGAAATATTCTCCCGGATGAACTTCTCTCCTACTATTTTGGCTTCGGATTGAAAACCGGCATTAAAAGCCGGTTGTCCGCAGCAGGTTTGCTCGGGATTATATTGAACCTCACAACCCAGCTTCTCCAACACCTTACACATGTTCAGGGCCGTTGAGGGAAACAACTGATCCACAAAACAGGGAATGAACAACTGTACTTTCACCATCTCTATTTTTTAAAGCTGCGTTGCAGAGCAATCATTTTCAACGCGGTAATGGCAGCTTCCTCTCCTTTGTGGCCATGCGGTCCACCCAGGCGTTCTCTTGCCTGCTCATCCGTTAGAACTGTCAGAATGCCAAAGATGGTAGGAACCGGCAGTTCATTATTAAGCAACACCACACCATCCGTAACGGCTTTACATACATAATCGAAATGCGGGGTATCACCTTTGATTACGCAACCAAGTGCCAGAAATGCATGCGGACGATCATCCCAGTATTTTTTTGCTTCCCAGTATGCCCTGATAGCAAATGGAATTTCAACAGCGCCAGGTACCGTGATGGTAGTAACCCTGTCTATGCCCTGCTCCGCCAGTATTTTTCGGGCCCCTGCTTCCAATTCACCCACGATGGAATCGTTCCATTCGGTTCTGACCAGTACAACACAGGCATCCTTGGGTAGGATGCCTGCTGGTATCTTTACAACACTGGTATTTCCTGTTGCTGCCATATTGATTATAATTCTCCCAGTCGCGCCAGGTATTTATCCACTTCAAATCCTCTTTCAGATCTGGGATATTTTTCTTTAATCAGTTTAAACGCATCAATAGCTTCTTTGTTCTTACCCAGACTCTCATACAAAGATCCGCTGCGGAACAGGTATTCTGCTGCATTGAATTCATCTTTCTCAAAGATAGCTGCTGCCTCGCGATACAGTTTGGCGGCTTCTTCTTTTTTACCCTGCTCTGCATAGGTGTCTGCCAGTAAGGATTTGGCACGAGCACTGATCTGTAAAGATGGTGTAGAGAAATCCTTCAGGTGTTTTTCTGCATTGGCAAAATCACCCTGCTTCAGGTAAATAGCACCGGCATAAAAATGTGCGAGATTACCTGCTTTCGTGCCACTGTATTTGTCCATGATTTTGAGGAAACCCGGATTGGTTGCGTCTCCATTCAGCGCCAGGTTTAGCGAATCCTGCTGAAAATATTGCTGTGCGCGAAAAATAGCTTCATTCGCGTTTTTTTCTTTGGGTTCAGCAACCAGGTATTTGTAGCCAACGATTCCACCAGCTACAACAATGATAGCGGTAAGGCCAATCAATATGTTTTTGCTGTTCTGCTGCCAAAAACCAGTAACCCTGTCTACCACCTCTGAAGAGGCTTCCGGCTGAACCGGTACGTTCGTATTTTCCGCCATGTTTTAGTATTCTATTAATCTACGATAAAAGGATAATTCTGATCCACATATATGTCTTTCAGTACTTCGTTGTCATCGGGCCACGGACTTTCTTCCGCAAACTTTACAGACTCTTCCACTTCCTGTTCAACGCGTTTATCAATGGCTTCAATTTCTTCTGCCGTTGCATACTTGTTGTCAAGAAGAGTTTTCTTTACCTGTTCGATCGGGTCTCTCTGTTTGTATTCTTCCACTTCTTCCTTGGTACGGTATTTCTGCGGATCAGAGATGGAGTGTCCTTTGTACCGGTAGGTTTTAATTTCGATCAGGGTTGGGCCGTCTCCCTCACGGGCACGCTTAACCGCTCTGGCAACACTTTCATGAACGGCCTCCGGGCTCATGCCATCGATGGAATCAGCCGGCATTTCGTAGGCATCTGCCAGTTTATAAATATCGTGTACGTTGGAAGTACGCTCCACGGAGGTACCCATCGCGTAGTTGTTGTTTTCGCAAATAAAAATCACGGGCAGCTTCCAGAGCATGGCCAGGTTAAAGGTTTCATGCAGGATACCCTGACGCGCTGCACCATCCCCGAAATAGGTCAGGCAAACGGCGTCTGTACCTTTGTATTTTTCAGCAAAGGCAATACCCGCACCGGTACCAATCTGGGCACCAACAATACCATGTCCGCCAAAAAAGCGTTCTTCCTTACCGAAAAAGTGCATCGAGCCACCCTTGCCTTTTGCGCAACCGGTAGCTTTACCGTAGAGTTCCGCCATACAGGCTTTGGCACTGATACCTTTGGCCAGCGCAAGACCGTGATCACGATAAGCAGTAATGAAGGCATCTTCCGCTTTGGTAGCGGTCATACATCCGGCTGCGATAGCTTCCTGCCCGATATAGGCATGGAAGAATCCACGGATTTTACCTTCCATTTTGTATTTCTCTTCAGCCTTCAGTTCAAACTGGCGAATAAGCTGCATCAGCTCATACCAGTAGAGATAGGTCTCCTTTGAAAATTTTGTTGCCACTTGTTAAGTTTTGAGACGGGCAAAGATAAGGGAAAAATCAGCTAACCAAGCAGTTAAAGGGTGTAATATTGCATCCATCTTGCTGCACCTGGAATCCATATCAGTTTACCAGTTTAAAAACTATGGAACGGCCCAATGGGAGTTCCGGGATCGCCTTATTGCCATTAGCGGAAGGAACGGCATTGGCAAAACCAACCTGCTGGATGCCATTTATTTTCTCTGTTTTACCAAGAGTTATTTTCAACGCTCCGATGCTAACCTGGTGCAACATGGCGCACAGGGATTACGGGTTTCGGGCCGCTTCCGGCAAGAACAACAGTCGGTTGAGGTTTCCGGCGTGATCCGGGAAACCGGAAAAAAAACTTTTTCGGTAGACGGTGAGGCCTATGACCGGTTATCGGATCATATCGGACGATTTCCTGCTGTGCTCATAGCCCCTGATGATGTTCAGCTTATCCTTGACGGCAGCGAAGAAAGGCGCCGGTTTCTGGATGCCCTGCTTTCTCAGGTGGATCCGGTTTATTTGCAGGAGCTCATAAAATACAACAAGCTCTTACAACAGCGAAACAGTCTGTTGAAACAACAGCTTGAAACCGGCCGGCAGGAACCGGCCCTGTTGGATGTACTTGACCATCAGTTATTGGCCCCTGCCCACTATGTTTTCGATAAAAGAACACATTACTGCAATCAGCTATTAACCGCTGCCATGGCCAGATATGCCGTTATTGCGGGAAACCGGTATGCACTGGAATTACGCTATGAAAGTCCGCTTCAGTCGGGATCGATGGCAGAACTGCTAAAGGCAAGCCGCCAGCGGGATCTTGCCAGTGGACGCACACAGGCGGGAATTCACCGGGATGATATTTCCATGATGCTGGGCGATCAGCCCTTTCGCCAGACAGCCTCACAGGGCCAGCGAAAAAGTCTGCTTTTTTCGTTGAAACTGGCAGAATTTGAGTTGCTGAAAGAGAAAAAAGGCTTTGCTCCTCTCCTGTTGCTGGATGATGTATTTGAAAAGCTGGATGCCGAACGGATGCACAACCTGATGCAGGAAGTTTGCCTCGCCAATGACGGACAGGTATTTGTAACCGATACGCATCCGGAACGATTGAAAGAAAGTTTTGACCAGCTGGGTACCGGGTTTCAGGCAATCCGTAGTGGTGAATAGGGTAGTTTAAAGTAGGGTACGGATTAAAATAGGGAACAGACCTTGGTTTTCGTCGGATTTGTTTGGCGAGAGGAGGGCTCACCTAGTCTCAGAACTGAGTCTTCATATCTCACCTGCCATTCCCTCCCTGCCAAACCTTCTGCCACTAACCAGAAATAATTTGGGCAATTCCTTTCAACAATTCCTACCACCAAATCTCAAATCTCAAATCTTAAATCTTACTTCTTACTTCCTATTAGGTTGGATATAAAAACGGGACCAATAACA
>CAZJNY010000021.1:27336-29207 GCA_964547405.1 uncultured Flavihumibacter sp.
TAAATCTTACTTCTTACTTCCTATTAGGTTGGATATAAAAACGGGACCAATAACAATGCAAAGATGCAATAAGGAATTGAATAGTTGCATGAACAACTAGTGTGTTGTGTAAATTTTACATATTTATCCGATTGGGGCAGTTCGGTTGCCGAATCAGATCGAATCCTATCTTTGTGGAATGGGGGAATTATCATTGGGCGAAGCCATCCAGCAATTTCTGAAGAAGAGCCGGCTAAAGGGTTCTGTTCAGGCTTTACAGATCACAGATGTGTGGGAACAGATCATGGGAAAAACGGTTGCCCGCTATACCGAGAGTATAAAAATTTATGGAGATAAACTTTATATCAGTACTTCGGTAGCCCCCCTGAAACAGGAGTTGCAGTTTCAAAAAGAACATATCATAACCAGGGTAAATGAAGCCCTCGGAGAAAAGATTATTAAAGAGGTGATCATTCAATAGATCAGCGGATGCTGGCTCTTGGATCAATAACTCCATAGAGTAGATCTGCAAGGATATTCACCAATACAAAAAAGGCGGCCGAAACCAGTACTGCTCCCATTACGACCGGGAAATCAAGTTTTTCCAGCGCATCCACTGTTAGTTTTCCGAGTCCTTTCCAACCAAAAATATATTCAACAAAAAACGCTCCTGCCAACAGCTCTGCAAACCATCCGGTGATGGCTGTCAAAACCGGGTTCAGCGCATTTCTTAGTCCGTGTTTCCAAATAACTTTTGTTTCCGAAAGTCCTTTTGCTCTGGCAGTTCGGATAAAATCCTGTTCCAGGACATCGAGCAGAGAGGCTCTTGTTAGTTGCGCAATAATAGCCAGCGGCCTGATTCCCAGGGTCAATGCCGGCAGTACCAGGTTGGCAAGGCTCAGGAAAGGTTTGCCGGTTTCGGTATCCAGGTCAAACCAGGATCCGGTCATATGAAGTCCCGTGTATTGACTCCAGACAAATCCGAAGAGATAGGAAATAGCGATAGCCATGAAAAAAGAGGGTGCTGATATCCCCAGAATGCTGGTAAAAATAGCCGTGGTATCCAGCCAGGTACCTTTTTTGAGTGCCGCCAATACACCCAATGAAATACCTGCTACCGTGGCAAAGAGCATGGCTGCTACTGCCAGCATCAGGGTACCGGGTAAAGCTTCCCAAATGATGGTACCAACTTCTCTCCTGCTTTGGTAGGAGGTTCGTAAATACGGGCGTTTGAATCCAAGCTGGCGGGAACCCAGATCCAGAAAATAACCTTTCAGCTGTTTCCGCTGAATTTCTTCTGCAGTATGCAAGCCAACAGGGGAAACATCATTCAGGTAACCCAGGAATTGTTTCCATTTGGGCTGATCCAGGTAAAGATCGCGGCGAATATTGTCCTGGGTTGCCTGGTCGGCCCGTTGGCCCATTACCAACCGCGACGGATCTCCGAAGCCCTGGAACAGAAAAAAGACCAGTACCACTACTCCCAGCAGCACCGCTCCCCCATAGAGTATTTTATGAACTATATACCTAAACATGGTTTACTCTTCCTTTCCTCCATCTTCCTTTCCCCCCTCCTCCTTTCCCCCATCTTCCCTTCCTCCCTCTTCCATTCACCTAACCGCTTTCTTCTCCCTGACCACTCCATCCTGCAAACGGTACAGCGTAACCGGATACCTGGCCGCTGTTTTCACGGCTACTGCATCACACCGAAGCAGTAAAACCGGCGTTTGAACCGTTGCCAGCAGTGGCTCCACTTCACCTGCCAGGGAAGTAATAACGTAAACAGGTTTGCCTGTCTTTTCTGTTTCTTTTTTCAATGCAATCAGTTGTTTCAGAATGGCCGGTTTATCCGATTCATTCAAGGCCTGAATAAAGAGCCAGTACATATCGCC
>CAZJNY010000022.1:0-28843 GCA_964547405.1 uncultured Flavihumibacter sp.
ACAATTAAAGCAGTCGATTCTTCGGAATGAAGAACCTATTTATAATGCATTGCAACAAGACCTGCACAAATCTAAAGAAGAGTCGTGGGTAACTGAAATCGGCATTACGATCGCTGAAATAAACCATGCGCTGGCTCATTTAAAAAAATGGATGCGGCCAAAGCGGGTTGCAACCAATCTGGTAAACCTTCCTTCTTCCAGTTATCTGTATCCGGAACCATTGGGAGTGGTATTGGTTATTGGGCCCTGGAACTATCCGTTTATGTTGCTATTAGGTCCGATGGTTGGTGCTTTGGCGGCAGGTAATACGGTGGTTGTAAAACCAAGTGAATATGCCCCTGCAACAGAAAAAATTATCGGAAAAATTATCGATGAAACAGCCTTGAACCAGGAAATTGTATTCGCTCCCGGTAATGGTGCTGTTGTTGTTCCTGACATGATGCAGGCTTTTCGCTTTGATCATGTTTTTTTTACAGGTGGAATTAAAGTCGGCAAAAAAATTTATGAAATGGCGGCTTCCCAACTCGTTCCCGTTACGCTGGAACTGGGTGGTAAGAGTCCCTGTATTGTAGAAGAAGATGCCGCTATTGAAGTGGCAGCAAGAAGGATAACGGTTGCCAAATTTTCCAATGCCGGACAAATATGTATTGCCCCTGATTACCTTTTGGTTCATGAAGCTATTCGCGATCGGCTGATTGCAGCGATCAGGGCGAATCTTCTTAAGTTTTATGGGGATGATCCACAGCGTACGCCTGATTATTGCCGTATTATCAACCGGCATCAATTTGACAGATTGCAGGGTTATTTGAAGACTGGTACCATTCTGCATGGAGGAACTTTCAATGAGCAGGACTTGTATATAGAGCCAACCTTGATACAGCCGGATTCCCTGACTGTACCCATCATGCAGGAAGAAATTTTCGGACCCATTTTGCCTGTTTTGAGTTTCCGCACCAGGGAAGAGGCGCTTTCCATTATCCGGCAACATCCCAATCCGCTGGCTTTTTATGTGTTCACCTCCAACGCTCCAAAAGAAGAAGAATGGATTCGGGCTATTCCGGCAGGAACCGGTTGCATTAATAACGCTGCCTGGCAATTTACCAATACAGCTCTTCCGTTCGGAGGCAGAGGGGATAGTGGCATCGGATCCGCACATGGAAAATTTAGTTTTGATCGCTTTACCCATTATAAAGCTGTTATGAAAACACCCGCCTGGTTTGATCCTGCCTTGAAATATCCACCTATGAAAGGAAAGCTGTCTCTTTATAAAAAAGTAATTGGATGAATCATAAACAAACAAACCCGTCTGGCCGCCAGCGCTTATTGAAATTCATTTATCCGCTCCTTATGAAATTGGGGAAATGGACGGGAATGAAGGCCGCTGTTCTTTCCAACAGGGAGGATAAAAAGCCACTAACGCCGATCTATAACCGAAACGTTGACCTTACAGGAGGAAAACAATTGCCGCTAGAGCAACTCAAAGGAAAAAAAATATTACTGGTCAATACGGCTTCGGATTGCGGATATACAGCCCAGTACGAAGAACTGCAGCAGTTATATGAGCGATTCCCCGACCGGTTAAACATAGTGGCCTTCCCGGCCAATGATTTTAAAGAGCAGGAAAAAGGCGATGATGCAGCCATTGAACAATTTTGCAAATTGAATTATGGTGTTAGTTTTCCGGTTGCTAAAAAATCGAGTGTAGTTTCCGGCGCTTCTCAAAATCCGGTATTTCAATGGTTGTCGGATCCGGCAGAAAATGGATGGTGCAACAAGGCTCCGGAATGGAATTTTTCCAAATATCTTTTAAATGAAGAGGGTGTATTAATCAATTATTTTGCCCCCGGAGTATCACCATTGGATGCCTCGGTAATTGAAGCAGTAGATAACGGTAAGGGTTAGCCGCAATTATAGGACAGATTATCCATTTCCACCTGCCGGCGTTCAAACTCATACCCTGTATATACCCGGATGATTTCATCCAGCACGGCATCAATTTCTTCCACCGTTTTGAAGGTTACCAGTTTGAGCCGGTAATCCTTGATGTTGGGCAAACCTTTCAGGTAATTGTTGTAATGCCTTCTCATTTCATTAATGCCGGGAACCAGTCCTTTCCATTCAACTGATTTATGGAGATGTCTGCGGATTACATCCACTCTTTGCTCAATAGTAGGAGGAGGCAGGTGTTCTCCCGTAGCAAAAAAATGTTTGATCTCATTGAAGATCCAGGGGTACCCGATAGCAGCCCGGCCGATCATAATTCCGTCTACACCAAATCGTTTTTTATAGTCAAGTGCTTTCTCCGGTGAGTCTATGTCTCCATTGCCGAAAATGGGAATCTGGATTCTTGGATTTTCTTTAACCCTTGCAATATGTGTCCAGTCTGCTTCACCCTTATACAACTGACTGCGGGTTCTGCCGTGTATCGCCAGGGCTTTGATACCGGTATCCTGTAAGCGCTCCGCCACTTCACCGATATTAATAGAATCGGCATCCCAGCCCAGTCGGGTTTTAACTGTTACAGGGAGATTGGTGGACCGTACACAGGCGGCAGTCAGCCGAACCATAAGATCGATGTCCTTTAGTACCGCCGCTCCCGCACCTTTGGTAACAACCTTTTTAACGGGACAGCCAAAATTGATATCCAGCAGGTCGGGTTGTACCGTATCCACAATCCGGGCACTCATTGCCATCGCCTCTTCATCGCCTCCGAAAATCTGTATGCCAACAGGCCGCTCTGTTTCGTAAATATCCAGTTTTTGACGGCTCTTGATGGCATCCCGGATCAGTCCCTCACTGCTGATGAATTCCGTATACATCATATCCGCACCATTCAGTTTGCAAACCGCCCGGAAAGGCGGATCACTGACATCCTCCATGGGAGCGAGGAGCAACGGGAAATCCGGAAGTTCTATTTTACCAATCCTGACCATAGCAATTGTGGATCGGCAAAGTTACGCCATAAAATGCCAGTTCTCCCTAAAATATCGCATCTTGCAGGTATCGTATGAATACTTATCTGAAGTATAAACCCGCCTGGTTGCAACTGGTGGTTTTTGGCAGCCTGACGTTTGGTATGTACTTATCATTAGGGCTGGTAGCATTTTTTGGAATTGCCCAGGGGTTGGGGGTATCGGTGGACGATATCCAGCAACTGAACCTGGAAAAACCAGGTGTAATTACTGCACTGAAATGGTTGCAGGCGGTGTTGAGCCTGGCCATCTTCCTTATTCCTGCCATTGTATTTGCGTACCTGAGCGACCGGCGCGCATTTGCCTATCTTGGTCATAAAGCGCCTCAGCCCTCCAGTTTCTGGTGGCTGGGGGTAACCCTTATGTTGCTGGCCTATCCGGCAGCATCCTGGCTAAACCTGGTGAATCAACAGATTCAGTTACCGGCCGCCTTCAAAACTATGGAAGCTTCCATGCGGCTGGCGGAAGAAAACGCCATCAAACTGATGAAGGGCTTCCTGGTTATGGAGGGACCTGCCGATCTGATTGCCATGCTGCTGCTGATAGCTGTTTTGCCGGCTATCTGCGAAGAGTTTTTTTTCCGGGGTGTACTGCAGCGGCTCTTTATTCAGATCACCCGGCGCCCATGGATCGGGATCATTATAACCGCCGTATTATTTTCAGCTTTTCATGGTCAGTTTTTCGGATTTTTCCCCAGGCTTTTATTGGGTATTCTGCTGGGTGCTATTTATTGGTATAGCGGAAGCATATGGCCAGCCGTATTGGGCCATTTTATAAATAATGCGGTACAGGTGATTCTCGTATACCGCAATAAGGCGTACATAGATCAGGAGCCGGTTATTGAACCGGTTTATGTGATTCTGAGTGTTCTGGCAATCATTGGAATAATCTGGTACATGCAGCGCATTTCACATACCCATTACGGAGAACTGTATGATACGGATGATGACCTGATCCTGCCCTCCCGAAGAACTAACACCGATGAGTAACCGAATTAACTGGTATGGCTTTTAACTGGAAAACATTCTGGACCCGTGCAACCACGGCACTGATTTTTGTGGTGGTAATGCTGACTGGTTTGTTCTGGAATCAGTATGCGTTTTTTCTGCTGTTCACCGTCATTCATTTTGGCTGCTGGTACGAATACCAGCAACTGGTTGGAAAATTCGAACCACGTTATACGAAAATCAGTCCGACTCACCGATGGGGCGTTCAACTGGCTGGCTGGTGTGTGCTTTTATATTTCACAAGTGATCAGTTTGTCTGGGGAGCATTATCACTGCATGCTATTGGCTGGTGGATCGGATTGCTGTTGTTGTTTATGCTGCCTATAACAGAACTGCTGTTTACCCGCAATATTGAATTGATAAACATCCGCTATTCATTTCTTGGGGTGTTGTACATTTCACTGAGTTTTGGGTTGCTGATGCAATTGCGCACCTTACCCGATATTGGTAAAATTGCACCACTTGCCATCATATTCACCATCTGGATTAATGATACCATGGCCTACCTGGTGGGGTCGATGATTGGCCGCACCCCGTTGAGTGCCATCTCTCCCAAAAAGACTTGGGAAGGCACCATCGGAGGTATTCTGCTCGCAGTATCGGTGATCTCCTTCTGGGCCTGGAAAGCGGAGCTTCCTGTTCATCATGCGATAGCGATTTCACTGATCGCAGCCATTACCGGAACAGTGGGAGATTTGCTGGAAAGTAAACTGAAGCGGTTGGCAGGCGTCAAAGACAGCGGACAAATCATGCCGGGACATGGAGGCTTTCTCGATCGCTTTGATTCCCTCTTGCTGGCAACTCCGTTTGTCTGGATCTATATTCAGCTTTTCGTTCTTCGATAAGCAGTTGTATTCCCTTTGCTGCTTCTCAGCCCGGCTTCTTATCTTTGCCGGTATGGAAACAATCGTTAAGCAGATTGAAGCATACCGCGAAGAGATCAGTAACCTGGAGATCAATAGCCTGGCATCACTGGAGGACTACCGGCTTAAATTTTTAAGTACCAAAGGAATTGTAAAGGCACTTTTCGGGGAGATGAAAAATGTTCCCGCAGAGCAGAAAAAAGAATTCGGGGCAGTTCTCAATTCATTCAAACAATTTGCAGAGGAAAAATTCGAAACCTCGAAACAGTTACTGGAGAACCAGGCAGAGCAGGCGCCAGCGGGTATGGATTTTACATTGCCCGGTGATCCGCTTCCGGTTGGTTCCCGTCATCCTATCAGCCTGGTCAGAAATGAAATCCTCAGCATCTTTCGCAGACTGGGATTTTCTGTTGCAGAAGGTCCGGAAATTGAAGACGACTGGCATAATTTCTCTGCACTGAACCTTCCGGAAAATCATCCGGCCAGGGATATGCAGGACACTTTTTATCTCAGCCAGAACCCCGACTGGTTATTGCGTACGCATACCAGTAATGTGCAAATCCGCGAAATGGAAAAAGGCAAATTGCCCATCCGAATCGTAAACCCTGGAAGGGTGTACCGGAACGAAACCATTTCTGCAAGAGCGCATTGTTTCTTTCACCAGGTAGAAGGTTTGTATATCGATGAACAGGTTTCCTTTGCCGATCTCAAACAGACCCTTTATTTTTTTGTACAGGAACTGTTTGGCAAGGAAGTGAAGATCCGGTTCCGGCCTTCTTATTTTCCGTTTACTGAACCCAGTGCTGAAATGGATATAAGCTGCCTGCTCTGTAATGGAAAGGGTTGTAATGTTTGTAAACATACCGGTTGGGTGGAGATTTTAGGATGTGGAATGGTACATCCGCAGGTGTTGGAAAACTGTGGCATTGATTCGAATAAATATACCGGCTATGCATTCGGAATGGGAATTGAAAGAATCACGATGTTGAAATATCAGATCAACGACCTTCGGCATTTCAGTGTGAACGATGTGAGGTTTCTTCAACAGTTTACCTCAAGCCTATAAGAAACATCGTCATGAAAGCGCAATCTCTGGTGGTATGTGGTGCCGGTACAATGGGGGCCGGAATTGCTCAAACTGCTGCACAGCACGGCATTCCCGTATTGTTGTTTGATCTTTCTGAACCGGTTTTGAAAAAGGCCGAAGAACAGATTACGCAACGATTGCAAAATCTTGTACAGAAGCAAAAAATTACCGCATCAGCACTTGAGTCGATCCTGCAAACCATCACCTATTCCACTGATATCTCTTTATGCAAGGCGCCCGTTTTGCTGGAAGCAATTGTAGAAAAACTGCCGGCGAAAACAGCCCTGTTCGGGGAGCTGGCTGCCATTAATGGTGCTCAATCCATTTATGCCACCAATACCTCTTCTCTTTCTGTAGAAACGATTGCTGCTGCCCATCCTTTTGCCCATCGGGTAATTGGTATGCATTTTTTCAATCCGGCACCCCAGATGAAACTGGTTGAGGTGGTTACCACCCTCCATACTTCCGCCGAAGTAATAGAATCCATTACAGCACTTGCCACCAACATGGGTAAAACACCGGTTATCTGTAAGGATTCACCGGGATTTATTGTTAACCGTGTTGCAAGGCCTTTTTATATCGAGGCATTGCGCCTGGCTGAACAGGGCATTCCTATTTCACTGATTGATGACCTGATGGAAGCTGCTGGATTTAAAATGGGCCCTTTCCGGCTCATGGATCTTATCGGCAATGATGTGAACTATGCGGTCAGTTGCAGTGTTTATGAGCAACTTGGAAATCCGGAACGCCTGCATCCCTCAGCATTACAGGAACAAAAAGTAAAGGAAGGCCGGCTCGGTAAAAAAACAGGCGCCGGTTTCTACACATATCCATCATGACCGAATCAAACGCTCATCCATCTATTAAAACTGTACTTGTTACCGGGGCTACCGGTTTTTTAGGTTCATATATACTGAAGGTGCTTGTTCAGCAGGGATACAGGGTACGGGGATTAGCCAGAAAAACTTCTACCCGGCCATTTTTTATTGCCCCTGATATTCTGCAACAGGTACAATGGGTAGAAGGCGATGTGCTGGATCTCGGTTCTCTGGAGGATGCCATGCAGGGAGTGGATGCCATCGTACATGCCGCTGCCGTCGTTTCCTTTCATAAGGAAGATCGCAGAAAAATGTATGCAACCAATATCAATGGAACTGCGAATGTGGTGAATTTCTCCCTGGAGTCGGGCATTAAACGACTTATTCATGTGAGCTCGGTAGCAGCATTGGGAAGGACTGCTCACGGTGAAACCGTAACAGAAGAAAAGAAATGGCTTGATCACAAACTGAATACCCATTATGCGAACACCAAACACCGGGCTGAAATGGAAGTATGGAGAGGGTTCGCTGAAGGCCTGGAAGGTGTGATTGTTAACCCGAGTACCATTCTCGGTTTTGGCAACTGGGATAGCAGCAGTTGCGCCATATTTAAAAATGTATACCAGGAATTTCCATGGTATACAAATGGCGTAAATGGTTTTATTGAAGTGGAAGATGCAGCCAGAGCAATTGGCGGACTATTGAATCATTCTGTAACAATGGAGCGCTTCATTTTAAATGGGGAAAACTGGAGTTTTAAACAGCTGCTCGAAACCATCGCAAAAGGATTGAATAAAAAACCACCTACCCGCGAAGCGGGTCCGGTGCTGAGCAGCCTGGCCTGGAGGCTTGAGAAAATAAAAGCGGTATTTACCGGAAACAGGCCCCTGTTGAGCAGGGAGACTTCGAAAATCGCACAGAGTAAAACCTATTTTGACAATAGTAAATTGCTAAAATTTCTTCCGGATTTCCACTATACGCCACTGGAAAAGGGGATTCTTACAGCCGCAGAACGGTATTTACATTACTATTCCTGATAAATGGCTTCTTTTTTGCATTTCAGGTATACCATTGCGGGCAAATTCACGTTCAAATTACCTGAAATCAATATCGTATGACCAGATTGTTGTTTCTCTCGCTTTTCAGTTTCTTAGTTTCCCTGCACAGCTTGCAGGCGCAGGAAAAATTTACCATTACCGGTAAAGTGCTGGACTCTGCCAGTCAGCAACCCTTAAAAGGAGCTTCCGTTTTTTGCCAGAATACCACTTTTGGTATAATTACCAATAACGAAGGAGAATTCAGTCTCACACTACCTAAAGGGGGATATGATCTCGTTGTTTCCTTTACCGGATATCAGTCCGGCGAACAGCGAATCAATTCAACCAATGTGGATTCTTTATTATTTCAGTTGCTGCCCAAAGACAAAAGCATGGAATCGGTAACGGTGGCAGCAAGTAATGAAGTGAAAGATGGCTGGATTAAATACGGCAGCTTTTTTAAAGAGCAATTCTTTGGGACTACTGTAAATGCCGGCGATTGCGAATTGGAAAATCCGGAAGCGCTTCGTTTCTTTTACAGTAAAAAAAGAAATCGTCTTAAAGTGCTCGCCAAAGAGGAACTCCGGATTGTAAACCGGGCTTTGGGTTATAAGATCCGGTATGAACTTGACTCCCTGAGTTTTGAATACGGAACCAAGATTTCTACATTCAGTGGGTATCCTTTTTATGAAACGATGCCAGGTACGCCGGAAGAGCATGAAAAGTGGGAAGTTAACCGGAGTAAAGCATACAAGGGCAGCAAGTTGCATTTTATGCGCAGCTGGCATGGCAGAACAATCGAGGAAGAAGGGTTTGTGCTGGAGCAGGTAACCAACCAGGATGCCCGTGAATTCGAATCGGCACGCCTGCCCAACTATTATGATACCAGCTTTTATTTTGCCGACAGTGGGGTAGTGGAAATTTTATTACCGGGAAAATTCCGGATTAAGTACCATAAAGAAATGCCAGATCCTGCGTTTGTGAAATTTTACAAACTACCGCCGCATATCCGGGTACAGCTTACGGTGTTGGATATCGTGAATGATTTTGTTATTGAAGAAAACGGATACTGGTGGGAACAGGCTGATCTGATCAATTCCGGTTACTGGAGTTATGAACGCATTGCAGATGCGGTTCCTTATGATTACACTCCCCGGAAAGAATAGCCATCAGCCATTCAGCTTTTTCCATATTTCGGGAATTCGTTTGATCCAAACTAATTCCCGTTTTTTTATGGAGGCATCTTCTGCCGGAGATCCGAAATATACTTTACCTGTTTCGATGTCTCCACCTACACCCGACTGAGCCAATACCACAGCATTTGCTCCGATTGTAAGTGTTTTGCTGATACCCACCTGGCCCCATAAAATCACACCGTCTTCAATGGTGGTTGCACCAGCAATTCCTACCTGGGCAGCAAACAAACAGTTTTTCCCGATAATGGTATCATGCCCAACGTGAACCATATTATCCATTTTGGTTCCCTTTCCGATCCGGGTATCGTGACTAACACCACGGTCGATCGTGCAGCCGGCACCGATTTCAACCTGGTCTTCAATAATTACTCTGCCACAGCTTTCCATTTTTTTATACCAGACTTCCCGATCCTTTTTGCCATTGTAATAAAATGCATCAGATCCAATAACAGTACCCGACTGAATGATTACATTATCTCCGATGATGCAATGATCCAAAATAGAAACATTGGGATGAATCCTGCACCCCTTTCCGATTATTACCTGTTGACCAATAAATACATTGGGCGCGATATAAGTTCCTTCACCAATTGTTGCTGTTTCAGAAATAGCAGTTGTGGCAGGCTGGAAGGGCCGGAAATGTGCTACGATAGTCAGGTAGGCTTCAAAAGGATTGTCTACCACAAGTAAGGCTTTCCCTTCCGGTACAGTTATGTCGCTGGTATTGATGATGATAAACGTAGCGGCAGACTGTATGCATTTTTGATAGTACTTCGGATGGTCTACAAAAACAAGATCGCCGTTCTCCACCCGATGTATTTCATTGATACCTGTTGCCTGTCCGTTTTTATTGCCAATAACAGTTGCATTGATCAACTCGGCAATCCAGGTGATGGCAACAGGTGAAGGAAACTGCATAGTTTTTTAATTTGAGCAAAGGTAATTGCATTGGATTGGATTGATGTACCCCATCCTTTTCCACACAACGAAATAAAATGTGAATAAAATTTATGTAAATATTTTTTTCAATAGAGAAAATTATTTTTAATATTGTGTAGGGAATTTCTGTTCCCTACTTACTAACCCATCATAATATAAAGCTCGGTTTACTCCCGGGCTTTTTTTTATCCATGCATCACTACTTCGTTTTATACAAACCCTTTGAGGTGCTCTCACAGTTCAGCAAGGAAGGAGACAAAAAAACATTGAAGGATATCTGTATGGTGCCGACGGATGTTTATCCTGTGGGCAGACTGGATTACGATAGTGAAGGATTATTGCTGCTTACCAATGACAAGTCGATGAATGCGGCTTTGTTGCATCCGTCTGAAAGGCATGAACGTACCTACCTGGTTCAGGTGGAAGGTAGCATTACGAACCAGGCATTACAGCAATTGAAGAACGGTGTTGAGATTTCCGTCAATGGAGAACGCTATCAAACAAAACCGGCCCGGGTGAAGCTTTTGATAGATGCACCCGATCTGCCCGAACGATTTCCACCTATTCGTTTTCGAAAAAATATTCCAACCAGCTGGATTGAATTAACCCTTACTGAAGGTAAAAACCGGCAGGTTCGACGCATGACAGCTAAAACAGGATTTCCTACCCTGCGGCTGGTCCGTTACCAGATCGGTAAACTCTGTGCAAAAGGCTGGACTCCGGGTGAACTTCGCTCCTATACAAAAAAGGAAATAGAGTCGCTGGTATTTACGCATCCTTAGTCAATAGATTGCTTACCTTGCCCAATAAAACAGATTCACATGCTGAAATCAATGACCGGATTTGGAAGAGCAGAACGGAATGTCGGAGATAAAACTTTTTTGATTGATATTAAATCATTGAACGGAAAACAGTTTGACTGTTCCCTGAAAATGCCTGCGTTTTTAAAGCCCTTCGAATTTGATATCCGAAAGCGGCTGTCAGAAAAACTCCAGAGAGGTACCATCGATTGCACCATCAGTTTGAAGCAAACCGGAAATGCCAAACCGGTAAGTATAAATATTTCGCTGGCCAAAGCCTATTTTCAGCCGATTTCAGAACTTTCCAAAGAACTCGGCTTGGATGATGCGCATATTTTGGGAAATATCCTGAAACTTCCGGAAGTAATTACCCCTACCTCTGACACGCTTACGGATGAAGAATGGCTTGTTTTCAAAGCCATCCTGGATGAGGCGGCAGACGATTTGAATGAACACCGCCTGGAAGAAGGCAAAGTGCTGGAAGCGGATTTGCTGAACAGGATTTCGAATATTGAAAAGCAGGAGGCGCTGATTGCAGAACTGGAGCCTAAACGCAAATTGAAAATACGCGAAGGGCTGGTTAAACTTCTGGAAGATAATGTGGGTGCAGAACAGTATGATAAAAACCGGCTGGAGCAGGAGATCATTTTTTATATTGAGAAAATAGATATTAGCGAAGAGCAGGTCCGCCTGAAGAATCACTGCTCCTATTTCCGGACAATGCTTCGCGACAACGATGCGGAGATTGGAAAAAAACTCTCCTTCCTGTTGCAGGAAATTGGAAGGGAGATCAATACCACGGGCGCAAAAGCGTATGATTCCACCATCCAGCAATCGGTTGTTTTAATGAAAGATGAACTTGAAAAAGCGAAGGAGCAGGTTCTGAATGTCTTATAAGTTATTTTTATGGTTATGAAAAGATTCCAATTCCCATGGCTCCTGGGTCTGGTACTGCTCGCTGGTTCCTGCCAGACCATTGACGTATATGAGAGAAATGCAGTGTTGCAGAATCATCACTGGCAGGTTGCTGAAAAACCGTCTTTTGAATTTACAATTACAGACACCTCCAATCCCTATAATATTTTTGTCGTGCTGCGACATGCAGATGCCTACCGGTACAACAATCTTTGGGTGAATATCCATACAAAAGCTCCGGGCGATTCAACCGCTCAGGTTCAGGCACTGGATCTGCAACTGGCCACCAACGACAGAGGATGGCTGGGTGTTGGGATGGACGATATTTATGAACACCGGGTTCGGATTTCGCAGGCTCCGGTTCAATTGAAGGCGGGTACCTACCAGTTCAAACTGGAACAAATCATGCGCGATGATCCATTGGAACATATTTTAAATGTAGGGATACGGGTAGAAAAAGCTCCTGACTGATTATGCCTTTCCGAGTTTTACCTAAACACAAGCTGGCACTTGCTACCATTTTGTACTGGTTTTTACTCCTGTATATAATAGCGGCACTCCTTTTCTGGTATATCCGTCTTCAGGAGCAGAGCCGGCAAATGGCCAATTACCGCCTGATGGAATTGGTTGCGGATGACCCGCAGTACCTGAACAAAATTGCTCAGATCAATGAAGAGTCCATTCGCAAAACCCATCAATACAGGGGGGAAGGCGCTACCTTTTTATTCATCATTTTAGTAGGCGCTGTGTTTGTGTTCCGGGCTGTTCGCCGGCAGTTTAAAGTGGCTCAGCAACAACAGAATTTCATGATGGCCATTACCCATGAACTGAAAACACCGATTGCGGTTGCCAAATTGAATCTGGAAACTATTCAGAAACACAAACTGGACGAAGAGAAAAGAGATAAACTCATCCGGATGACCCTCCAGGAAACCAACCGCCTGAACACGTTGACCAATAATATTCTGATCTCCTCACAACTGGAAGGTGGCGGGTATAAGCTGGTAAAAGAAGAACTTGACCTCTCTGCATTGTTGGCCAGGCTGGTTCGCGATTTTCAACAACGTTTTCCCGACCGCGAATGGAACTGCGAAATACAGGAGAACGTTGAACTGAACGCAGACCCTTTGCTTATTCAGATTTTAATCAACAACCTGCTCGACAATGCGGTAAAATACAGTCCGCGTTCGGCTGCCATTCAGGTAGTGTTGCAACAACATGGTTCATCGGTCGGGTTGTCGGTTGCAGATCAGGGTGCCGGCATTCCAGATGCAGAAAAATTGCAAATTTTCAAACGATTTTACCGGATAGGAAATGAATCCGTGCGTACTACCCAGGGTACCGGACTGGGCTTGTATCTCTGTAAAAAAATCGTCACGGATCACCGGGGTTCCATTCAGGTTTCCGATAATCAGCCTACCGGCGCTACCTTTACCGTGCAAATTCCCAAGCATTAACGACATGGCAGACAATCTATCCATATTGCTGGTTGAAGACGAAGAAAACCTGCATGAAGCACTCAAACTGAATCTCGAACTGGAAGGGTATGAGGTAAGTTCTGCCTTTGATGGCCTGTCTGCAGTAAAAGCAGTTCAGCAGGAGTATTTTGATTTGGTAATACTGGACATCATGTTGCCAGGTATGGATGGTCTTACTGTTTTAGAGTCCATTCGCATTCAGCACAATGAGGTTCCGATATTAATTCTGAGTGCCAAAAACAGCAGTGCCGATCGGGTTACGGGTTTGAAGAAAGGAGCAGATGATTACCTTACCAAACCCTTTAATCTCGAAGAGTTAATGCTGCGGGTTCATAAGCTGATTCAGAAGAATAAAAAACTGAAAGAAAAAGATTCTATTGGCGACAGCTATCAGTTTGGCTCCAACAAGATTGATTTTAAAGCACAGGAAGCAACTACCCGTGACGGTCAGAAAATTCAGCTCAGTAAAAAGGAAGCGATGTTGCTAAAACTGCTGATCGAGAATAAAAATGAAGTTGTTCCCAGAGAAAAAATTTTACAAACCGTTTGGGGATACAATGTTTATCCAACTACCCGAACCATTGATAACTTTATTCTCAACTTCAGAAAATACTTCGAAGCTGACAGCCGTAATCCCCGGTATTTTCACTCGGTACGTGGAGTTGGGTATAAGTATGCAGAAAATGAGTAGGTATTAGTCCTGTTGAACTTTGACCAGTAAGCGCTCAGTTTCAGTGAGCATGCCCGTCGCATCTGCAGCTTCCAGTCCGGGTGCATAAAGCGCCCATTCACAACGTTTCCAAATAGCATCCAGGGATGCGATATCTTCCCTGTTCCAACCTTTTTCCTCTAGCAACTGCACCACTTTTTCTTTTTTTCTCTCAGAAGGAGTGAGCGCAAATTCATCTCCGATACATTGCCAGATTGCATTTTCCAGTTCTTTGAAAAAAACTTGTGCGTCCTGCTTTTCAGCTGCACGTATGGCAGGAGACAGATAGTCGCCGGAGGTTTTTCGCACAGGTTTAGTGTTCTCCTGCACCTCCTGTTGAATAGCCGGGGTTTCGATGCCTGTAGTAGTTTTTTTTCTGGCCAGTATAAGCCAGATCATGGCGCCAAAGAGCAGCAGCCCAACTCCAATAATCAGCAATTTGGAAGTTGATACAACAGGTTCTGCGGGATTGCCGGTAACCGGAGCAGCGGGTGTTCGGCTAAGGGATGGCGTTACCGTTAGAGAGATGCTGTCTGTCTGGAGTGTTTTGTAGGATTTTGTTGCCGGATCAAAAAAACTGAATTCAATTCCTGGTAATAAATAGGTGCCGGTTTTTGAACTGGTAATCGTGTACGTGATAATTTTTTTGCCCTCCATCGGGCTGACCGTTTTGTTGATTGTTTCGTTGATTTGCGGATCAAATTTGGTTACACTATCCGGTAGTAGCCAGTCTGGGGCATTGATAAGTGGCAGGTTTCCGCTTCCTTCAATTTCCAATACATAGGTCAGGTTTTCACCGGCTGCTATTTTTTGTGTAGAGGGGGTGCCCGTGATTTTAAATTCGCCAACAGCACCGGTGAAACTGGAAGGAGCTCCGTCAGGTAGCGGAAGAATTGTAACGGTACGTGCCGGACTTGCAACAGTGATGCGGTGTTCTTCCCAACTTCCGGATGCGTCTCCCATAAGATCATCCATCAGTCGCTGTAAAGAACTCCGGTTCGTTGGGCCTGCGCTTTGGTCTGTTCGGAGAAACCGAACGCTGTTTTCCAGTTCAACCGGTTCCAGTTCAAACTTTCCTTCCTGTAAAGGGAATAGTTGGGTTTTACGAATGATATGCGCCTGAAATTCTCTGCCATCGCGTTCTTCTACAGTAGGACCCGCGCCATCTGCTTCAATCATATCATAAACGCTGAACCCGTTCATAGAAGGCCGTTTACTCACTCTGGAATCGGAACGAAGCCTGGTTAATAATTTATAAGTAGCTACAACAGGCTCGCCAACATAGGCCGTGGTTTTATCCAGATCCAAAACTACCAGGAGTCCTTTTTTTATTTTATCTGCTGGTGTTTCTCCTGGCTGAAGTATGTAATCTTCCTGAATTTGCCGTCGATAAGCACTAATGCCGGGATCGATTGGGTATGGATTGGAACTTTGTGGTTGGGCATCACCAACATCTATCCGTAGCTGGTTCGATTGCACCCGTTTGCCGTTAATGATAGCGCTTGCTCCCCGTATCATTAATCTTCCTTTACGGGTTGGCCGGAGAATATAGGTCATGGCCAGGTACCTTGAAATCTCCCCGTTTACCAGACTCATTCCGCTGGTTTCGATGGGTCCCTGCAGCACCTTAAAATCTGTAAAAGAAGGCGCCTCAAAGGATGAAATCTCGCTGGCATTTTCTGCAATAAACTGAACCTGGAGCATATCAGTAACACCGATGGATTGTTTATCAGCAAGGGTGGTAAAGTTAACCTGGCCTTGAGAAAAATAAGGCAGGAGAAGGAGTAACAGGAAAGTTATTCTATACGTGAATCGGGCCAGCATGATGGGTGCAAATTACAAATCACCCAATTGAGGGCGAAGAATTATGTCTTCAACGCATGCCTGGACTGATAAACGGCTGCAGGCAACAACCATAACTGCAATATCACGGGCTTCCATGATACGGCTGGGTGCTACACCGGAACCTGACCAGCTATCTGTATAGGCGGCACCCGGCAGTACGGCAGTAACTTTGATTCCATGGGGTTTCATTTCTTCCCGAAGGTTTTTACTGAATCCAAGCAAGGCAAATTTACTGATGCTGTAAGAGCCGCCATTTGGATAGGCAGCTATGGAAGCAATGGAACAGATTGTAAAAATATGTCCCGATTTTCTGGTCATCATGCCTGGCAGGAACCGGCGGGTAAGATGGTAGGCGGAAAGCAGGTTTACCGACAGAGAGGTTTCAAGCGCGCCTTCTTCTTCGGTACAGATACTTCCAGGTATAAAAAGGCCGGCATTATTAACCAGAATATCCGGCACACCGTGGGAGAGCACCCAGTCTGCAAACGCCAGCACTTCCTCTTTCTTTGAAAGATCAGTAGGTCTTGCTTTGAATTCACTGTCGGGAAATCTTGTTTGTAAGTCCTTCAGTGTTTCATATAGCTGAAAATCATTGCGGCTGCATAAAAAAAACTGATGTGCTTCTGAAGCAAATTCTTCTGCAATCGCTTTTCCAATCCCCTTACTGGAGCCCGTTATCACAATAATCATGCGTAAATGTACGCCATCTTATGCACTTGCTTTAACGGGTTTTCTTTTAGAATTGCTAAAACGGCGAATCACGAAAAAGGTACCGATCATTAAAAGAGAACCGGCAGCAATGGGTTTGGGGAACCCGGCCAGGAATTCTTTTTTTCGCTTACCGGAAATCAGTTCTTCGAGCTGCCAGCCTTCCTCCGTTAAGGTGGAGTCAGTATGATCTGCATAACGGAAACCTTCCAGAAATTCACTTTGGGAAAGTATATAGGGTAACGCTTTTTTAATAGCCGGTAACTGATCCATGGTGCCCACTGCATTGATTTTGAGTACACCATTTTTGCCAAGTAAGCGAAGGTTATAATTTACAAGTGATTCCTCACTGCCGTTAACTTTTACCTCAGTAGCCCAGTACAATGCTTTTTTGTAGTCATCAAAATAGGGAACCATTACCCAGTTTTCAACCTGCAGTGCATTGAAACCCTGCTCCAGTCTTTTTTCGTTGGCTTCTTGTAGTTGTTCACGGAGATCATTCAGCAATTTCAGGTGATTAAATTCTTTTTGCTGGTTACTGGAAACATAACCAATGGGAGCATAACTGATTACAAAACTGTAATCGTTTGAGATATTGGATGCTACGAAATCGGAGCGAACGATCATGCCAAGTACTTCTTCATCCGGAATATTACCCCAGATATTTTCGAGTATAAACCTTGCCTGATCAGGTTCAATAAAAAAATGACCTTCCGGAACTTTCATTCGAATTGACTGATCTGAAAACCGCAGTTTTCCGGAATGAAATTTCAGGGCCTGGTTAATAGAGTCGGCCTGCTTTTTGAATGCTGAATGTATCTGAGCGGATTGAGGGCCTGTCAGTTGAATACTGTCAATAGGATTAGCAAGTGCAGATAAAGAAATCATCAGAGCGCTGCCTGCGAGTAGAATTTTGGTCATAGGGATCAGAATATTTAGGGTGCTACGGAGTTCCAAGATAGTGAATCTATAGAATCATGCAATACCTTTGCGCTTCATATATGAAGCGATATTCACATTTATTCTTTGATTTGGATCACACCCTGTGGGATTTCGAAGAAAACGCGAAAATGACTCTGGAACATCTTTATAAGACAATGAATTTGTCGACAAAAGGTATAAGTGATTTTGCTTATTTCCACAAGCAGTATTGTGCCCATAATGACAGGCTATGGGAGCGATACAGGAAAGGATTTATTAAAGTTGATGAACTGCGCTGGAAAAGAATGTGGCATACACTGCTGGATTTCAAAATTGGAGATGAGCAACTGGCGAAAGAATTAAGTACTGCTTTCCTGGCGCACCTGCCTCATCGGAATATTTTATTTCCGCATACGCATGAACTACTGGGTTATTTACGTGAAAAAGAGTATTCTTTACACTTAATAACCAATGGCTTTGAAGAAGTGCAGCAGGCAAAGCTGAAGAATGCCGGAATAGCGCACTATTTTGGAGAGGTCATAACATCAGAAAGCAGTAACAGTCTCAAACCGCAAAAGGAAATTTTTGAATACGCGTTTCGAAAAACCGGAGCCCGTCCCGAAACCAGCATCATGCTCGGAGACCATCTGGAAGCAGATATTATGGGCGCTAAAAATGCGGGCATGGACCAGGTATTTGTCAATCATATCCGGGAAACAGCAAGTTTTGCTCCCACATATACAGTGTATAGTTTAAAGGAGATAATGGAGATATTGTAAGGAGGAATGGAAGACGGAGGAATGGAAGATGGGGAATGTAAACACTGGAGCCGGTTTGCAACTTCTCACTTCTCACGTCTCACATCTCACTTCCTTTCACTTCTTTATCGTCGCCAATACATCCACACCACCCTGCACTACCTGGTTCAATTGAACATGCACGGTTGTTCCAACAGGGAGCAATACATCCACCCTGCTGCCGAATTTAATAAAACCCAGTTCATCGTTCTGTTTAACTTTCATGCCGGCTTTGAGGTAGTTGACAATTCTTTTGGCCACGGCTCCTGCAATCTGTTTTACGAGAATCTCTGTATTGCCGGTTTTTAATACCACACTATGGCGTTCATTTTCAGTGGAGGATTTGGGATTCCAGGCAACCAGGTATTTTCCTTTATGATATTTGCTATATACTACTTCGCCGGATAAAGGGTTGCGGTTTACGTGAACATTCGCCGGACTCATAAATATACTTACCTGCAAACGTTTGTCGTGGAAGTATTCGGTGTCGAAAATCTCTTCAATAACTACTACTTTGCCATCAGCCGGACAAATCACTTTATCATCGCCAAACGTATGGGTTCTGTTTGGAAGACGGAAAAAAGAGATGATAAAAAGCAGCAAGGCAAGTAATACAACAAAAATAATCCAGCTGATAACAGGAGCGGAGGCACTTATAAAAAAGAACGATAGCAGATTCAGAATAACAAAAACCAGGGTCGCTATCGCAATGGATTTGTAGCCTTCTTTGTGAATTGTCATGTTGGTCAATTAAAACGTAAAATTAGGTATAACGCTAAAGAGTCCAATTATTATCTTGCAGCCATGAGTGATATGCAACATTTAACGGATTTTGTTGAACCGGTTTCATTGGCTGCCATTAGTGAAGATCAGGGGTATCGTGCCGGGCAAATGGGCAAACAAATCCAGGTATTCGAAGAAGGTGCTTTTCCGGATCTGGAAGCTGTAGATCTGGTATTGGTAGGTTGTGGTGAACAGCGGGGACTTGGAATGGGGAGGCCCTTTTGCAAAGGTGCAGATCAAATTAGAAAAATATTTTATAAAAGTTTTTACTGGCATACAGAAATCAGGATTGCAGACATTGGTAATATAAAACCGGGTGCCTCACTTAGTGATACCTATGCGGCATTAAACCTGGTAATCCGTGAACTTACGGATAGCGGCAAACGGGTATTAATCATTGGTGGATCCCATGACCTCACACTGGCGCAGTACCATGCCTACGCTAGCAGGCAACAGCTCATTGAAGCTGTCTGCATTGATGCGAAAATCGATCTGGATATGGAAGCCCTGACACAGGCTGATCATTTTCTGATGGAAATGCTGACGGGTGAGCCCAATTTCATGAAACATTACAGCCACCTGGCGTTTCAGAGTTATTATGTACATCCGTTTATGCTGGAAAATATGGACAAACTCCGGTTTGATTGTTTCAGAGTGGGTACAGTTAAAGAGCAGATTGATGAAATGGAACCGGTGATCCGGAACTGCCGCATGGTGAGTTTTGACCTGTCGGCAATAGCCCATGCATACGCTCCCGGTTCTGCCATTTCTCCCAATGGGTTAAATGGTGAGGAAGCCTGTGTGCTTGCCAGGTATGCAGGTATGAGTCCGGTTGTAAACAGTTTCGGAATTTACGGTTATCAGCCGGCTGGTGATCCTGCAGAACTCACAGCGCAGCAGATCAGCCAGATGATCTGGTATTATATTGATGGAATCAATAAAGGGAAACTGGAAGCAGCACTAAAAGAAAGGGACTCTTTTTACGAATACAATACCGCTTTCGCAGAAGTGGAAACATTGTTTCTTCAAAGTAAAAGAACCGGTCGGTGGTGGATGCAGTTGCCGGATACCCGTTTTATAGCCTGTTCCTATAAAGATTACCTGATGGCGAGCAATAATGATATCCCCGAACGCTGGCTGCGGGCGCAGGAAAGGAACTGAGTTTTTAGTTATTTTTAAAGCATGCGTTTACACACAACTGTTGTGCCGGCCTTGCTGGTGCTCTTGCTTTCGGGTTGTTCCGTTTCCAGAAAACTGGATCAGTCTGCAAAAAAACTCCTGCTGAATGAAAGCGGACTGAAACAGGCCCATATCGGCATCAGTATTTATGATCCCCTTACAGCCAGGCATCTCTATTCCTATCAGGGAGATAAATATTTTATTCCGGCCAGTAACGTAAAGCTGTTTACCATGTATGCAGGCATGCGCTTTCTGGGTGATTCGCTTCCTGGTATCCGGTACGCTGAAACTGCCGACAGCATTTATTTACAGGCCACCGGCGATCCCAGTTTTCTGCATCCTGATTTTGCTGACCATCCGGTTCTTGATCTGCTGAAATCCAATCAGAAAGAGCTGGTCATTCAACAGGACAACTGGCGGGAAAAGGAATTGGGCTATGGCTGGTCCTGGGACGATTACAACAGCTCCTATATGGCAGAAAGGAGTCCGCTTCCGGTATATGGAAATAGTATTCGTTGGACACAGGTGCTTGAGAAATCAGAATCTGAAGATGGCCGGATTGTGAACGAGGCATTAGTTTATTCCGAGCCCGAAGTATCCTGGAAAGTAAATTTTAATCCGGCCAAAACAACCAGCTTTTCGGTTATACGAGACAGGTATACCAATCAGTTTACCATATCAGAAGGAACAGAAATTCTAAAAACACTGGAGATTCCGTTTGTCACGAACGGAGTTTTTTCTGCGCTTGATTTGCTAAGGGATACAGTAGGAAGGTCCGTAGTACTGGTGCCGGTTGAAACTACCCGAAAAGCGGACAGGGTTGTGTATTCTCAACCTACTGATAGTCTGCTGAAATTGATGATGTTACGCAGCGACAATTTTTATGCAGAACAGGTATTGCTGATGGCATCTCAGGAATTGCTGGGCTGGATGAATACCAGAAAAATTATTGATACCCTTTTAAAAACAGATCTGAAAGGCTTGCCCCACGCCCCAAACTGGGTGGATGGGTCGGGGTTGAGCCGGTATAATTTATTTACACCTGATGATATGGTCTGGCTGCTTGAAAAGATGGAGCGGGAAATGGGGCGGGAACGGGTAGAGCGAATCCTTTCGCCTGGCGGTAAAGGAACATTGTCCAATTATTACACTGATTTGGGTGAATCCATCAAAGCAAAAACCGGAACCCTCAGTGGCCAGGTTGCGTTAAGCGGATACCTGACAACAAAAAAAGGCAGACGTTTACTGTTTTCTGTTTTCGTCAATAATCATCAAACAAGTGCTGTCAAAGTGCGAAGATCAGTGGAAGCTTATCTGCAAAAAGTCTGGGACTGGTATTAGAAGCAGGCGTTATCTTTGCCGAAAGGAGTGTGAACATTGGCAGATACGATACAATTATTGCCCGATCATATAGCCAACCAGATCGCGGCAGGGGAGGTAATTCAGCGCCCGGCTAGTGCGGTAAAGGAGTTGTTGGAAAATGCGGTGGATGCAGGTGCTACTGAAATCCGTCTGCTGGTAAAAGAAGCAGGAAAATCCCTGATTCAGGTAATTGATAATGGAAAGGGGATGAATGAAACAGATGCCCGCCTTTGCTTCGAGCGGCATGCGACCTCAAAAATCCGTCAGATCGACGATCTCTTTCATATCAGTACGATGGGGTTTCGGGGAGAAGCGCTGGCTTCCATTGCTGCGGTGGCACAGGTGGAATTAAAAACCCGGAGGCCGCAGGATGAGTTGGGAACCTATCTGGAAATGGAAAACAGTATGGTGGTTCGGCAGGAGCCATGTGCTACTGCAACAGGAACCAGCATTGCGATGAAAAACCTGTTTTTTAATGTGCCTGCCAGAAGAAATTTTCTGAAAAGCAATGCTGCAGAAATGCGGCATATTATTGATGAGTTTACGCGGGTAGCGATGGCATTCCCCCAAATCTTTTTCTCTCTTTCTCATAATGATCAGCAGGTTTTTCATCTTGATAAGGGCTCTCTCAAGCAACGTATTGTACAATTATTGGGAAACTCCTATCTGTCAAAACTGGTGGCCGTTCAGGAACAAACGGATTACCTGAATATTCAGGGATTTATCGGGAAACCGGATGCCGCAAAAAAGACAAGAGGGGACCAGTACTTTTTTGTAAATAACCGGTTTATTCGAAGTGCCTATCTGCATCATGCAGTGATGCAGGCGTTTCAGGACCTGATTCCATCGGATAGCTTCCCGCTTTATGTACTTTTTATCGATCTGAATCCGGAACAGATCGATGTGAATGTGCATCCTACCAAGCAGGAAATCAAGTTTGAAGATGAGAAAATTGTCTATGCATTTGTGCAGGCAGCAGTAAAACATGCGCTTGCTCAATTCAGTATAACACCCACACTTGAATTTGATATAGACGCAGGTATTCAGCAATCAGATGCGGTGGCAAAACCCTTTACGGATGAACACCGGCAGGCGGCCAGTAACTCGGACTTATATCAGGCGTTCAGCAAATCCAATCAGGCACATTTTATTGAAAAGGGGGGATATTCGGGGATTGGCGGGTCTGGTGGTGCAACAGGTGGAGCAGCACAGGAGAAAGTGATGCCTTCCTGGAAAGATTTTTTTGAAAAACCTGCAGCAGAAAAGCAGCCTGGTGGATTGCCTTCTGGCAAACTGGGTGATGAAGAGGGTGAATTGTATTTTGATTGGGAAAAGCCACGAAAAAAATGGCAGTTGCCGGAGCATGCTGAGTTGCTTCAGATCCAGTTGCAGTACCTGATTGCACCAACCGTTCAGGGCTTTCTGCTGATTCACCAGCAATTCGCACATGAACGGGTTTTGTACGAACGTTATGCTGCGGCCCTGGTTGGAAAAATCATAGCATCCCAGCAAAGTCTTTTTCCAGTGACTCTGGAACTGGCCCCGGCGGATGCGGCTCTGCTGACGGAACTGCTTTCCGATATGGTATTGCTTGGCTACCAGATTGAGCCCTTTGGTAATAATAGTTTTGTGGTTCAGGGAACTCCGGCTGATATTGTTCAGGGCAATGAAAAAGCGGCCATTGAAAAACTATTGGATCAATACAAGCATTTTAGCAGCGACGTCAAATTTTCCCGGCGGGAAAAACTGATCCGGTCACTGGCCAGTCAGCATTCCATCAAATCCGGAACTGCGCTTACCCAGGTGGAAATGCGCAGGTTGGCGGAAGACCTGCTCCAATGCGCCCAACCGAATATCACGGCCAATGGCCGCCCCACATTCATCGACTTCAACCAGGATTACCTCTCCCGCTCCTTCGGGCTTTAATCCCCACCGGTCGGGTGCCACCGGTCGGGTGCCACCCGACCGGTGAGTAATTGCCTGTCAGTTTTCAATGAGTTGAAAAAATATTTGCATAACTAATTATTTAGTCATAAATTGCTATGACTAAATAATTAGTTATATGAAATCGTTGACAAAAGCCGAAGAAGAAGTGATGCAGGTGTTGTGGGGAATTGGCCAGGGATTCTTAAAGGATATCATGGAAGCAACGGACGAACCAAAGCCGCACTCCAATACCATTGCCACGATGCTCAAAATTCTGATCGAAAAAGGATTTGTGGAGGCAATTCAGCAGGGAAGAAATAATCTTTATCGTCCTCTAATCAGTAAAGCCGATTATGGCAAGCGATCCGTTCAGCAAATTGTAAAAGGATATTTTGAAGGTTCCGCTTCCAAGCTGGTAAGCCAGTTTGTGAAGGACGAAAAAATTTCAGTAGACGAACTGGAAGCACTTCTGAAACAGATTCGATCAGCTAAAAAATAAGCCATGCTCCCTTATCTGTTATACATTTTTAAAATGCTTGTTTCCTCGGCTATGCTGCTTGGTTATTACTGGATCTTTCTGCGGGATCAGCGTTTTCATCACTATAACCGGTATTATCTTTTGGGAATCCTGGTTATTTCAATGGTGCTTCCGTTGATTGAGTTGGATATTTCGTTGTTTAACGAAGGTATTATCAATCAGACGGTAATCCGGACTATGGAAGTAATCTCCGTATATGGAGAAGGAGAAAATGTGAAAATAACCCCTACTGGAACCTTTTTGAAAACCAGTACATTTTTAAAACTGCTCTATGCTGCAGGTGTCAGTTTTGGTTTTTGGGGATTGTGTATCTCGCTTCGAAGGATTCACAGGATGCGAAAAACCTATTCAGGGGAGCAGTTGGATGATATCACAATTTATCATACCATGGAAAAAGGAACACCCTTTTCGTTTTTCCGATCTGTATTCTGGAATGATCGGGTTGCCCTGAATAGCGGTGCTGGCCAGCAGATTTTCAGGCATGAACTCTACCATATTCGGCAATACCACAGCCTGGATATCCTCTTTTGTCAGTTAGCCATTTTGATATGCTGGTTTAATCCTTTTTACTATCTCATTAGGAATGAAGTTAGAGCTGTTCATGAGTACCTCGCGGATCAGCATGCTATTGGTAAGGATGGTCCACTTGAGTACGCTGAAATTTTGCTGGAACGAAGTATTCAGGAAAAGCGTCTGGCTCTTACCCATCCATTTTTTCAGTCACAACTTAAACGTCGAATAACCATGTTAACCATTAAACCTTTCCAAAAATCCGGCTACCTCAGCCGGGTGCTGGCTCTGCCGTTGGTTGCCAGCCTTTCCTTCCTGTTAGTTGCTTTTGTTGTTCGTAAGCCATCCGAAACTGGTTATGTTGCCAAAGAGCCGGTTACCATTGTAGTAGATGCCGGACATGGTGGACCTGATCCCGGCATTAAGTCACCAGACGGCCAAACAGAACAGCAACTGGCTTTGCAGATTAGCCAAAAGATTGCCAGTCTGGGTCCCGATTACAATGTAAAGGTTCTCCTAACCAGAACGGATGAGTCATTACCGGATAATTTAACGGATCCAAACGAGGCGAATCAATGGCGTGTTTTGTATACCAATTCCATAAAGCCGGCATTATTTCTGTCTGTCCATTTAAATGGAAATAATAACAGTTTATTAAATGGATACGAGATCTATGTTCCCCGGTCAAACGGGCCGCATCAACACCTGAAAGCCTCCCAAACTGCCGCTCAGATTTTGCAAAATCAGTTAAGTCCGGTTGTTAAAGTAAATGGTATAAAAGAACGTCAGAATAAAGGAATCTGGGTGCTTGATAAATCCGAAACTCCCGCATTACTGATAGAATGTGGATTTCTTACCAATCCGACTGATTTTGCGTTTATCAGGGAAACAAAGAATCAGGAAACAATTGCGAGGAAAATCCTGGAATCTGTCGTATTGTTTACTGAACATCAGCGGGGAAATAAAGCAGTTCGGTTAGATACTGTTCCAGTACCAAAAACACCCGGCAATGGTGAAATTACATTCACAAAGGCAGAACAAATGCCCTTCTATCCCGGTGGAAAAGAAGCCTGGCAAAAGTTTTTATATACTACGTTACACTATCCACAGGAAGCACAGGATACTGAGACATCCGGCACCGTCGTGCTAGGCTTTGTTGTAAAAAAAGACAGCACTCTAGAGAATATCACCATAATCAGCGACCCCGGTAAAGGACTTGGACAGGAAGCAAAACGAGTGATTGAAGCCAGCGGTAAGTGGGCTCCAGCCAAACAAAATGGCAAGCCGGTTAACTGTTACTTCAGGCAGCCAATAACGTTTGCCCTCGAACGCGAGTAATGATCTGATTCACCCGACCGGTGCCACCCGACCGGTGGCACCCGACCGGTGGATGCGGGAATTTGCTGAATTGTGCGGGATTTTTCAATAACTTAGGCAGATGAAACAAACCTGGTTATTGGCTGGCGCATTGCTTGCTGCCGCCTCTCTTTCGGCACAAAAAAGATCTGCACCCGGAGCGGATCAGTGGGTTGACAGTGTGTTCAAGACCCTCACAAATGATCAGAAAATTGCACAGTTAATGATTGTCCGGAGCTCTGGTATGAAAAACGGCCTGCCCGTTTTTTACGATCAGGAAGTAGTGGAAGCAATCAGAAAATACAATATCGGGGGAATCTGTTTATTTCAGGGAGGTCCCGTGCAGCACGCCCTCCGTATCAATAATTTTCAGCAGCTCGCCAAAACGCCTTTACTCGTTACAGTAGACGGGGAGTGGGGATTGGGTATGCGCTTCGACAGCGTCATGAGCCTTCCCCGTCAGGTGATGCTGGGAGCTACTTCTGACCCTTCCCTCATGTATGATTATGGAAAAGCAGTAGCAGAACAGTGCAAGCGGATCGGTATCCAGGTCAATTATGCACCGGTAGTAGATATCAATAACAACCCGGCAAACCCTGTCATCGGTGAACGTTCCGCGGGCGAAAACAAACAGAAAGTGGCCGAACTCGGCATCCAGTATATGAAAGGACTGCAGGACCATGGAGTAATGGCCTGCGCTAAACATTTTCCAGGCCACGGGGATGTAGCGGTTGATTCCCATTATGATCTCCCCCTCATCCCGAAATCCAGACAGGAACTTGATTCCGTGGAGTTATATCCGTTTCGGCAGTTGATTGAAGCCGGAGTGGGGAGTGTGATGGTAGGCCACCTGGCAGTGCCCGCCATTGATGACGCTAAAAACCGACCCAGCTCCGTATCCTCCAAACACATCAATGAACTGCTCAGAAAGGAACTCGGTTTCAAAGGATTGACCTTTACCGATGCACTGGAAATGAAGGGTATTGCTAATTATTATCCCGACGGGGAAGCCTCTGCGCAGTCTCTTATTGCCGGCAATGACCTGCTTTGTCTGCCGGGAGATATCCCCGGAGGTATACAGGCTGTGAAAAAAGCGATCCGGAAAAAACAACTGACCTGGGCTGCAATTGATGAAAAAGTAAGGAAAATGCTGTACGCGAAGTTTGAATATGGACTTGCTACGCGGCAGCCAATTGATCTTCACAACTTAACTGCAGACCTTAATAAGGACATTCCTAACCTCCGTCATAGAGTGGCGGAGGAGGCAATCACGCTTCTTAAAAATGAAAACCAGGCAATCTTTCCGCTTCAGCCCGGAACTAACCGAAGGGTGGCCTATGTTGCTATTGGACCCAACCAGGACAATGCACTCGCTGCCCGTATGCGGAAAGATTATGGGGCACATACTTATTTTTTCAGCAACCGGTTGGATGAAAACGCCGCGAATGCGCTCATTCAATTCATGATCGGGCAATATGATGTAGTTATTGCCGGCGTACATTCCTATAACCGTACACCTGCCCGGAATTTCGGTCTCAATCCCGCCGGATTGCATCTATTGAATCACCTGAGAGATAATATTCCAACAATAACCGTGTTTTTCGGGAACCCCTATGCCATTAAAAACGCCTGCGACAACCAGGTGCTTCTAGCAGCCTATGATGACGATCCCATTACCCAGGAAACAGCCGCCGATCTGATTAATGGAAAGATTAGCCCTAAAGGCAAATTGCCCGTTTCAGTGTGCCCGGAGCTTGCAGTAGGTGCCGGTCTGGTAACCCAGCGGGTTTTACCGGAAACCTGGCCAGGCAATCTGGGCTTCCAATACGATCAACTGGTGAAAATTGATTCCGTTTGCCTGGATGCCATTAAACAACAGGCCATTCCCGGATGTGTGGTGCTGGTGGCAAGAGATGGCAAGATTGCCTACGAACGGTCATATGGGACCTATACCTACAACGATTCAACGCCCATGTATTGCGAAACTATTTTTGATATGGCTTCAGTTACCAAAATCATGGCTACTACCTTATCCGTGATGAAACTGGTGGATGATGGCAGGCTGGATATCAACAAGACGCTGGGCGACTACCTGGAATGGACCAAAGGAACCGATAAAGCCGGATTGAGGATTAAAGATATTTTGCTTCATGAGGCCGGACTCAAATCCTTTATTCCGTTTTACCGCGAAACCATTGATCCCGTGGACGGAACTCCAAACGGTACGATTTATGCCAACCGACCAGACAGCCAGTATACCATTCGGGTGGCTGAAAATCTGTATCTGAGAAAAGATTATACCGATACCCTGCACAAACGAATCCTCCAGAGTGAACTCGGACCTGCCGGAAAATATGTATACAGTGATAATGATTTTATTTTCCTCGGCAGAATCGTAGAAGCAATAACCGGCCAAAGTCTGGACCACTATACCCGTTCCACTTTTTATGAACCACTGGGACTTACTCATACCGGTTTCCAGCCGAGGACAAGATTTGCAGCAGGATATATGGCGCCAACAGAAACCGAACCGGTATTCCGTAAACAGCGTCTGCAGGGCGATGTACATGACCCGGGCGCGGCCATGTTTGGAGGAGTGGCCGGTCATGCCGGACTATTCAGTACTGCCTATGACCTGGCCGTATTATCTCAATTGCTGCTAAATAAAGGCACCCTCCAGGGACAAACCTTTTTCAAGCCCTCAACTGTAAACCTGTTCACCGTTTATGCGAGCGGGATTAGTCGCCGTGCGCTGGGTTTCGACAAGCCGGAGCGTGACAATCCCAACCGTAAGGAGCCCTATCCGGCAACCTATGCTTCCGCGGAAACATTTGGACATACCGGCTTCACAGGTACATGTGTATGGATTGATCCCAAATACAATCTCACCTATATTTTCCTTAGTAACCGCGTTGTCAACAACGGCGATCCCAACAAATTTTTAAGAATGAGTGTGCGTCCCAAAGTGCAGGATATTATTTACAAGTCGATGGGAGTTGGTGGAAACTGAGGCAGGGAGCCTTCTCACGTCTCACATCTCAGTTTTCCTTACATTTGTGTCCGCTTGCTGTACACACATTCATCTCAAAACCAAACA
>CAZJNY010000023.1:0-28759 GCA_964547405.1 uncultured Flavihumibacter sp.
AGTCCTTCGGAAAAATGAAGGATAAAGGATATCTGCAATTATTGGGTAACTATGAATCTGAAAAAGTTGCAACATTCCTTTCGTCACTCATTAAGTTCTGCGATAACGCCGCCAGCAATGAATTGACTGACAACCAACGATCCAATTATTTATATGCCCGCAGTTTTTTGCAGGCACTCATCCATTGCCAGATTCCGGTTTTCGCACCTATAAACCTATTCTCACTGAAAGATGGCAATCTGCTAACAGCTATACAATCAGTGAACAAGCCAGGCTTGTTACTACCACACTTAGACTCTTTTCACCGGATGATGAATTGTATAAGCGGGCTTTAAAGCAATTGGACATCATTCGGCAGGCAGGAGTTTATGAAGAAGGGAAAGGAATGCGCTGGAAAATCATTTCCAATGAAGATGAGTTATCTCATACTCAGGAAGAATTACTGGCGATGATTCATGAAGCCTTTCTATATGAACCTTCTTATCAATTGTACACCAAAGGAATCCTGCAATGGATCTTACAATACAGGAGTCATCATGATTGGGGAAGTACAAAAGCTGCTGCAGCGATGATTTACCAACTGGCAACTGAAAAATATGCAGACAGTTCCGGTTATTCTGCCTCTTCGGTTACTTATCAAAAACAGGAACTGACTGTCAGCAATAATCTGTTAAAGGGAAAATTGACTGAATACCAACCTGTAACCGGTACTGCCTTTTCTCCAGTGCAAACCAATCCGGTTACTGGTAAGCCAACCTCAACATTGCTTCAGTATTATTACTTCAGCAATACGGTTACGAATAATTCAGCTGCGGTCTTACGCTCAGAAAAAAAACTTGAAAAGTGGAATAGCGAAACTTCCAATTGGGAAAAAATGGAGCTTCCTTACCGATCTAAGATGGGTGATAAAATTCGCGTTACCCTGCATTTGATTAGTTCCAAACCGCTTCAATATCTGGTACTGAATGACCGGCATCCTGCAACCATGGAACCAGTACGCAGCTTAAGTGGCTATCAGTATGGAGATGGAATTCGCTATTATGCGTCTGTGCGCGATATCGGTCATCATTTCTTTGTATCGCGGCTGCCATTGGGTGCAACCCTGATTCAATACGAGATGAAAGTTACAAAGGCGGGTAGCTTTACCAGCGGCATCTATACCATACAGGCAATGTACCAGCCATCCATACAAACGATGGGCTCCGCCTATACAATCGAAGTGAGTGCAGAGTAAGTGAAATCTGTCCAGTGTGAAACCGGATGGTTGATGCCACAGCGCTGTGCAAGCAGGGTAAGTAGTTGCAAGGGAGTACTACCTTTTTTTAAGAGTGAATGCAAACTTTCGGCGCCTTCTGATTTGGAAAGTTTATGGCCAGCCTCATCGGTAAGCAGGGGATGATGAATGTGAACAGCAGTTGCATAGCTGTTGTTCTCCAAAGAATGGCTCAATGCAATCTGTGCAATACTGCTCTCCAGCAGATCAACACCCCGCACTACCAGGTTTATTCCAAACAGCGCATCATCTACTACTGAACACAAATGATAAGCTGGCGAACCGTCTTTTTTCCGAACAATAAAATCTTTCATGGAAACAGGGAAAGAAGACTGCTCCGGCGTCCGATACCGCCAATTCAGGCCAGGCTCATCCAGCGAGTAACGGGAGTTGCAATTTCCTATGCAACCAGACGGGAGTCCGGCTTTTTGCAAATCCGTTCGGGTGCAGGCACAGGCATACAACAATTCTTTTTGCCTTAACTCATCCAATGCTTTCGTATAACTATCTATCCGGTGTTGCTGCGACCAGTGCTGGAAAAAATCAGCTTCCTGTTTTGGACCCTCCTGGTAAGGCAACTCAAAATAATGCAACGTTTCAAAAATATTCTGAAGATATTCCGGCCGAAACCGCTCCCGATCCATATCATCGATTCGCAGTAAAATCGAAGCGCCAGATTCTCGGGCAAGGATCGCCGTTAGTATGAAAGAATACAGGTTGCCCAGGTGCAAATAGCCACTGGGTGTTGGTGCATAGCGGGTTTTATGAACCATCTCAACTGGCAAGGATGTCTTCAATGCGCTGAAGTTCTTCGGCCGAAAAATGCAGCTGCTTCAAACAGCCTACCGCATCTTCTACCTGTTCAGGTTTACTGGCGCCCACAATCACAGAAGTAATTCGTGGATCCTTGAGTACCCAGGCATAAGCCATTTGGGCCAGGCTCTGACCACGTGCTTTCGCCAGTTCATCCAGTTGTTTTACTCTGGCTATATTTTGAGGTGTGATCTGATCCGCCTCTATGGCTCCATTGCCCAGCAGCCGGGCAGCCCTTGACCCCTCAGGAATACCTTGCAGGTATTTATTGGTTAGCAGTCCCTGTGCCAGGGAAGAAAACGTAATGCAGCCCATACCTGTATATTCTACTGCATCCAGCAACCCGTTTTCCACCCATCTATCCAGCATGGAATATTTGGGCTGATGAATCAAACAGGGCGTTCCCAACTCCTTCAACAGTTTTGCAGCCTTTCTGGTTTCTTCCGCACTATAGCTTGATATCCCTACATACAAAGCCTTGCCCTGTCGAACTATCAAATCCAATGCTGCCATGGTTTCTTCCATCGGCGTATCCGGATCCGGCCGGTGATGATAAAAGATATCGACATAGTCCAGCCCCATCCGACGTAAACTCTGATCCAGACTGGCCACCAGGTATTTTTTGGATCCCAGGTCGCCATAAGGCCCGGGCCACATGGGCCAGCCAGCTTTAGTAGAGATGATTAATTCATCGCGATAGCGATTCAGTTCCTCACACAAGATTTTTCCAAAATTGGTTTCAGCTGCTCCCGCAGGCGGACCATAATTGTTCGCCAGATCAAAATGAGTGATGCCCAGATCAAAGGCTTTGAAAACGATGGACTTTGATTTGGCATAGGGATCCAACTCACCGAAATTATGCCATAACCCAAAGGAAAGAGCCGGTAATTTTAATCCACTTTTACCAGCGCGGCGATACTGCATATCGTTATAACGGTCAGGGTTAGCCGAATACATAGTTTATTTATTTCTTGTTGAGGAGTTTCATCTGAACAGGATCCCAGTGAATAATTTAGGAGTCCGGATTAAACAGATAATCGTTTTCGTACCCGACTCAGGGTCTCCAAAGTAACACCCAGAAAAGAGGCAATGTACTTTATGGGCACTCGGTTGATCAGGTGCGGGTAATGCTGTACAAAATACTGGTATTTTTTTTCTGCACCGGGAATCCGGGCAATAAAGGCCCTTCCTTCCGCATCCTGGTAATACCGCTGCAGCAGTTTCCTGCCTACAATGTTGAATTCAAGATGATCTCTGTAGAGTGTCTCCAGGTCGGTAAAACTCAGACTCAACAGCTCGGCATTTTCAATAGCCTGCATATTTTCTATCGAAGGCGCCTGGTCATTTAATCCTGAAATAGAGGTAACAATTTCATTATCAATAGAAATCCAGGTGGTGATATCTTTCTCCTCGTCTTTAATAAATCCACGGATAGCACCTTTGCTGATAAAATAAAGATGATGGCATACTTCACCACTCTTCAACAGCATCTTTCCTTTCCGGACTGTTTTATAAGCTGCTTTTTTTTGTATAAAATCAACAATATCAGCAGACAGGGGATGTAAACTACCCAGTAAGCCAACTAATTGTACACTATCAGCGCCTTGTTTTGTAACCATGGTTTTCCTTGGTTTGATTTAGATCAAACGAATTTTTCAGGAAAAAACTTTGACAAAAATCAATAGAATGAACCTTCAATGTATAAAATAATGGGTTAAATGACGCCATTTTTAAATGTTTTCACTTATAAAACAGCATTAAACCTGTAGTTTATCCCAATTATTTTCAAATTTTTACCCATTTACCCAGGGGTCTGAAACACAACATTTGATGCAAGTTTCAGTTCTAATAATGTGACCATCAAGCTTATGACTAGTATTGAAACACATACAAATACTGCCAGTTCCAGTCTGACCGGGAAGTTCCTGGACTTTTTAAACAACCTGCATCCACTCAGGGAGCGGACCAAGGAACTGATCATCCGCGAATCCTATTTTGTTGAACTTAAAAAGGGCGCCTTTCTGTTTAAACCCGGAATGGATCATCGGAGCCTATATTTCCTGGTTAAAGGTGTGGTCAGGGGGTACCGAAAATACAAGGGAGAAGAAATTACCACCTGGCTGAACGAGGAAAATGAAATGATTACCAGTATCAGCAATATCGGCCTCGACCAGGAATGTGAAGAGTATATCCAGGCAATTACAGATATCCAGCTGATTGGCATCAGTGCTGAAACCGTAGAGTCACTTTTTAGTAACTGTCCGGAAATTCCAGTAATCACCCGCCTGCTACTGGAAGATAATTACCGGGGAGCGGAAGAGCGGGCATTCATCAGCAGAATTCCGTCTGCCGATGAGAAATACCTCCGGTTTATCCAGAAGCAGCCCGGACTCATCAATCGGATTCCGTTAAAATACTCAGCCTCCTACCTGGGAATGCGGCTGGAGACACTTTGCCGGATCAGAAACAAACGAATTGTAACCTGCTAATTCCAACCCAGCCAATTTATGATCACGAACCTTTCTCATATCCAGCATACTGATTCTCCCGGCATTGCTTCATCCCCCCTGCCAGGCGATTTGATCCGGGATGAAGACTTTCATTTACCGGTTGAACTGGCAGCCCATATCAGTGATTGCCAGGTGGCTGCGATCAGCTTTCTGGGTGTTACGAAGTTTTTTGTAAAAAAGGGACTTGCGGAATGGCTCGGTTTTCTGAATGATCCCAAAAATACGTACCAGGTACCCGGACAATCCGAAACGGTTGTCATAGTATCAGACCTGAATCAGCTCCCTCCTCATTGGCAATCTGGCCAGGTTCAGCTTCCCGCTCAAATTCAGTTTCTGGCGGCTATACCGATTCATCTGGGAACTGGTTTCAAAACCGGCTGCCTTACCGTATTAGGCGTGGATAAAAGAGAAGGACTTTCCGAAACCCAGGTCATTGCACTGGAAAAAATTGCCCAGCAAATTGGTCGGCTTGTAGTTTCCAAATACCATAATAAGCAGCTCCTTGAGCAAAAAAATGATTTATTGCTGGCAGCCTCTAAAAAAACTGAATTGAAAACGGAGGAGTTCCGTCAGGAATTGAAATACATTGCCTACAAGATGCACGAAGACTTTGCCCAGACGCTTGCAGCAACCAAACTTTACCTGGAGTTTGCCGAAGATGACCATCATTCCAACAAACATTTTCTGCAAATCTCAAAGGAAACCATTGAACAGGTGATCCAGAAAATGCGTACCCTTTGCCGAACCATTGCGCCCCATCCGGTAGAACCTGTATAAAAAAAGAGACGTATCACTACATCTCTTGTCGCCACTGCGGTAGATAATTCAGTTGTCAGAGGCCAGATTAATCGATTTCAAAGGCATGGACTATTAAAAACGGGCCAATTACTCGTTCATCAGGAATTGGTTTCGTGCATTCTAAACAAATTCGAGGCCAATTTCCGGATACAGGTTCGAAGTTGTTCACCTGTTTTGCACGACATATTCTAAAAAAATCGCTTCTCCGTTTAAGCACTGTCGTAGTTTTACGGAAAATTTTATGCCCGAAAGAGCTTGAAATTCGTACTTTGAATACTAGTTAAGGTTTTTTGAACGTTTATTAAGGCAACCATTTACAGCAGGTTTCCGTCTTTGGCGGAGACAGGACATTATTTCAGGTTAAAAGGTCTATTAGTATGCGGTTTAAAACAGCAGGTTTTCTTTCTATTTTTCTGGTGATTGCCACTTTATCGATAAGTGCCTATCCGGGCAATAAAACAATCCCTTCCAGTTCTAAAAAAAGCTTTTCTGACAGTAGCCTGGCGGAATCTCCGGCTGTGGGGATCTGGATTTCCACCTATCATGGTTTAAAACTGGATTCCCTTGGACTTTCAGCAGATGCCTTCGAGCAGGCGATCCGGGGCTGGGAAAAACTGAAAGAAAGGGGTGAACTGCCCAACCAGTCCGTTCTTACGATTGCCGATTTCAGTCAGCCAAGCACATCCAAACGATTGTATATCATTGATCTTGATAAGAATCAGTTACTTTTCAACACCTATGTTGCGCATGGCAGAAATTCCGGAAAAGACCAGGCCGTAGCCTATTCCAACCGGGCAAAATCTCATATGAGTAGTCCGGGTTTCTATCGCACAGAATCAACCTATTATGGAAGTAATGGATACTCACTAAAGTTATCCGGACTGGAGAAAGGGATTAATGACAATGCATTCCGCAGGGCCATTGTAGTGCATGGCGCCAATTATGTGTCCGAATCACTGATTGAAAGTCAGGGCTACCTGGGAAGAAGTTATGGCTGTCCGGCTATACCGGATTACCTGGCCCGCCCAATCATTAATACCATTAAGGATGGCTCCTGCCTGTTCATCCATGCGCCGATCCGGCAGTATGCTCAAAACAGCAACCTGATCCGGTAAGCCATTAACGGAGCCTGTTTTTAATCCAGACCCAGGAACTTTTCTCTTTTCCGCCAGGTCCGCCTGCTTCTGCATGTAACCCAAAAGAAGCCTGACCGAGCAGAATATCCAGATCACCGTCTGCATCCACATCAGCGCAATCCATGGTAAGCCAGTTACCCGATTTTGCTTCTGGAAAACTAATAGGTTGGAAATTTCCCTTGCCCTCCCCTTTCCAAAAAATAAACGCTTCTTCGGGTGTATTCGCCAGATCCGGAAAAAAGGAGATGGCTGCAATATCCAGATGTCCATCCTGATTGAAATCTCCTGCCATTGCTTTTCCAACCCCATTCATGGGAAGAAACAGCACCTGCTCAAACTGACCATCGCCACGATTCTCAAAAATCCGGATACCATGGTAGGGTTTCATAACCGGAGGATAATCTCCATTATCGCCATTGGTTACCAGCAGATCAGACAAGCCGTCTTTATTATAATCCAATAGTTCCAAATAATTGCTTCCATGCACCGCAGGAAATCGTAACAGTGTTTTCTCTACAAACCTGGCGCCCCCCTGATTTTCATACAAAAAAACACCTTCATCGCCTTGTGCCATCAATGCCAGAATATCCATCCGGCCATCTTTGTTCCAGTCGGTAACAATTATTCGTATGGCTCCCGGAACTGCCCGCAAACTATGTTTACGAAACGTAAATGGCGACAACTGTTCAAACCAGCTCAGTTGCCCCGACTGATTACCGAATTCAGCAACCACCATATCCTTTTTGCCATCCTGATTCAGGTCTTCCAATACAAAATGTACAGGACGCTGCAGACTATCCAGCAGCAGCCTGCTGACAGCCGTTTTGGGATCGATGGCAACCAGTTTACCCAACCGGCTATCAGAAGGCTGAAGCACACCCATCGCCAATACATAAAGTAACGTATCCGTTATAACATGAGACACCCCAACTCCCACCGGTAAGCTGGCAGTGGCTGAATCAACATTCGGAGCGGACAGAAAAATAGCAGACTTCATCCCATCCCCAACAATTAGTTGCCCATTGGCTGGCTTATATCCGATATAAGTAGTCAGGGGCTGTTGCGTTAAGGATGGGCCGGGAATGATTTCAAAATTATCCAGATTCAGAGAGATTATTTTTCGGTTACTCGTATCCGTTAATTGCGCAGGTGCTTCTGTAATGAAATGATGACGGATCTTTTCCCACTCCTCCATGGTAACAACAGGTTTCTCTGCCTTGGTAATATAGCGGTTCATCCCCATGGAATGGTACCCAAGCAACAAACCCATTTTAGGAAGTACAAAATTCCCCCAGGTATTTTTATCCAGGTCACCGGCTTTGGGCAACAGGTGACAGGATTGACAATACTTTTGAGCCAGTTGAAACCCTTCTTTGGAGTTTGCATCTGCAAATTGTTGTTCAACCGGACTACTACATTGTGATAAAAAGACCCAGCCGATACAGATAAATAAAATAACCGGCTTCATTCTGGAGCGTTGAAATTTTTCATAAGCTCGGCACCCAGCCAGGCGCCTAAGCGTGTTCCTTCCTCAACAGCCGGCCGGAAATGAATGCCACCATACACCCGACTAATAGAAGCTTCGGCGGCTGCTTGCTGGAAGGAGTTGAAGTCCCGTTCCAGACCGATGTATTCTTTATCACTATCATCATGAAAAGCAAAATTATCACCCAGTTCAATGGTCAAGACGGTAGCGGCTGCGGCAGTGATTACACTATGTCCGCTTGGGTATTCGGGAAAAGGAGGCGTTTGTAAATAGGGAAGCCATTTTTTATCAATCTGTTCATTGATTACAGTGATGGGACGTACCAGTTCATACTTATATTTTGCATCCCAGCAAAGAATGAAACCATCCATCAGGCTCATGGCAGTCAGTGCAAGTACGCGTGCTGTTTTCACTGGATCGGTTTTCGCTTTTTTGCAGGCGATAGATGCAATTCCCATCCAGTGCCCGCCCGGTGTAATTTTTTTATTGGCAAACATCAGATGGCCCTCGTGTTCAGTAACAAAAGGATTATCATCCCAATAAGTGGCGATTAATTGCTGTTCTTCCGTCAGGTTTTTTCCGATCGTATACACTTCCATTACCTGCTGATAAAAACTATCAGACTTATTCATGGAATAGACCGGCGCTACCGGTAAGGGGTAAGTAGTTACACTATCGTTGTAAAAAGGAAGCATATCTCCCCAGCAGGGTTCAACCGCATCACTATAATCCGGCGCTGTTGGTTTCCATTTACCGGGTAAGCGGCTTCCAATATAACGCGGTTTACCGCGGGTTTGGGGATAGTTGTCTATCGCCGCACGTTCCATGATTTTTTTTGCAATTGCTTCACCAAATGCAATCGACCGATCATAAACTTCCGGCTCCAGTACTTCTTTGAAGGAAGCCAATACGCCCGACTCGTATTGTAAAAGTGTATCCACTGAAAAAGTCAGACTATTCGCAGTTTTCAGGAATGCCCTGGTTGCGGCAAGAATATAATTGTATTCTTTCTCTTTTTCCGGAACGGGCATTGGTCCAAAACGAGGCAGTTTGGCGGTAAGTGATGGCTGATCTGGTTGAAGATGCCGAATCGCTTCATATGCGGCCAATGAGGTATAACTATAAATTCTGGCAGCAACAGGAGGAGAAAATACATCGTAGATAATCAGGTCCGTGAGTTTTTTCTGATTCGCATGCAGCAGTTCTGTTCCAGGTAAAGCTGTTGTGCGCTTGTTTTTTTCTGAACAGCCCATCCATCCTGAAACTATCAGAACAGCCAGCACTATCAGCAATGGTTTATATAAAGTCATCTGGGATCTCACTTCATTCCTGTTTTTGGTCCATTAAAATATTCAATTTGTTTTACCTGTTGATTTGTAAAAAGCAGAAATGGAGATTGAGATAGAAATCCAGCTCCCCAATAACGTTCCTGTTTTCTTTTCTTTCCATTGGCCAGTGTGATGATAGCGTAACTGGCATATTCACCTGGTTGTTCCGATGCAAGCTGCCCCTGCCATTGAAAACATTGCAGGGATCCACGATTTTGTGCAACTGCCAGTTTCAACGTTTTTTCCGGACCGTTTAGCCAAACAAGTGATTTACTGTTTCCGGGAACATAAAAACCACTGTTGGCAATTGTCAATGCGGTGAAATTTCCTGTTCCATCTCCCATCAGCACCAATCCATTCAATGCATCGTATCTGCCTACAGAAACTTCTGTTCCATAGTCGTTGGTAGCCGCTACCAAGTCAAGGTTTCCATCTCCATTCAGGTCTTCTGCTATCATCCCATTTAACATGGAGAGTTGTGCAGGCATCGGCAAATTTCTCATGGAAAATTTACCGGCTCCCTTATTTTCAATATAAACAGAAGCCAGATTATTCACCTCGCCAACCCATGCTGTCTGAAGGAGGGAATCTGATAAAATCTGTTGAATTCCTGCTGTGGAAAATAATTTATAATTCTGAAATTTCCGACGCAGACTGATCATCTGTTTGATAAGATCATCTCTTGTTTGTGCAGGAAATTCTTTTCGTTCTCCAGCCGCATTGGGAAGGTAAAGTGTTGGGATGGCATCCAGTGATTTATTGTTATCAAAATCCCCTGCATACATACGCACCGGTTCCTTGTCAGAAGCCCGGTAAAATGAATTTAATCCAAGGTTGGAAACCACGTAATCAATATCTCCATCATTGTCAAAATCTCCTGGTGCAATGCTGTTCCACCAGCCCTTAGAATGCTCTATACCGGTTTCGCCTAAACGCTGCAGTTTACCTTTATTGTTTTTGAAAAGAGTAATTGGCATCCATTCTCCTGCCACCAGCAAATCGGGCCAGTTATCATTATCGATATCTGTCCAGATGGCATCACAAACCAGACCCAGATCGATCAGTTCAGGAGCCATTTCTTTGGTCGCATCCCTGAACTGTAGTTTTCCATTAACAGATTCATTCAGCAATAATGTGCTGGATACAGGCATGGGATAATTCCATGGCTTAACCCGCCCTGCCAGCAACAGATCAAGGTCGCCGTCCTGGTCAACATCGGCCGCGCGCACACAGGATTTACTGGTGGTATTGATAGGGATTGCTGAGCTGTCTTCCTTAAATATTCCTTTCCCCGTATTCAGGTAAAAATGATCCTGGTATTGTTTAGATCCGGGTTCGAGTTCGTAGCCTCCGCTTGTTATATACATATCAAGATCTCCATCTTTGTCCGCATCAAAGAGCAGGATACCCATATCCTCCCAGGGTTTTGTTTGCGGATCGGCTGCTGGTATAAGCGCTGTGTTTTGAAATGATCCGTCCGGCTGTTGCAGTAGAACTGCTGCACTGTAGCCAAAAGAGCCTCCTATTACAAGATCCTGTAATCCATTTCCATCCAGGTCTCCTGCCGCCATTGCCGGACCGAATTCTGATAATTTATGCGGAAGTAATTTCTGCACATTGAAATCACTGTAATCATATTCCAAATGTTGAAAAAAGGGACTATTGGCGCCTGCAGTAGTAGTGAAAAGCGGTTGTGTATTTTTATTTGGTTTCACCCCAGGTGCACTGGCATCCTGATAGTTCAGTACCAGGCGCTGATTTGCCGGAATATTTTCCAGTTGCTGTTCTTTTCCATCAGGCCAGGTGACCAGCAATTTATCAATCTGTTTGTATTTGCCCAGTCCAAAATGAACAATGTCCTGCATGGTTGACAGATACCCCCGGTATGGACTAAATTCTGAAACCTGCAGGCTATCGCCGAGGTGAATTTCTATTCTTGTACCGAAGCCGTCACGATTGGCTGGTGGTCCATCCAACTGCACTTGCAGATACTGGTTATCGGTTAATTTTTCGATTGCCCTGTTTTTGTAGACCATTGCTACCTGGTTGGTATTGTTGATCACCAGGTCCATGTCGCCGTCATTATCCAGATCACCGTAGGCAGCACCACTGGAAAAACTGGGAGTATCAAAATCCCATTCGGTAGATTTATCTGTGAACCTGGTTCCATCTGAATTTTTAAAAATAAAATTGGAGAGTTTCACTTCGGGAATCTGATCCAGCATCAGTTCCTTGGGAGCGATTTTATTGGCGGATGCGCGATAGGTCATAAAATCTCTATCGGTAATATCTTTGGGGTACCCATTTGTAATCATCAGGTCGCGCCACCCATCATTATCAAAATCAACAAACAGCGGAGCCCAGCTCCAGTCTGTTTCAGCTACTCCGGCATAGAAAGCAATATCACCAAACACAGGGTGGGAAGTTCCGGCAGAATCTTTCCAGGCCGGGCCCAGATTCAATTGTAATGTGTTGCGAACATATTGGTACTGGTAACCGAACTCTTCATTGTTCAGGTAGTTCTGGTAGCTGTTGGCTGCCATCATCATTTTTTTCCGATCATTGGATGCTGGCAACATATCTACGGCGATCAGATCCGGCAAGCCATCATTGTTAATGTCTGCCACATCATTACCCATTGCTGAGTAGGATGTATGTTTGAAATATTGTTCAACCAGGTTGGTAAAACTGCCATTTCTGTTATTAATCCATAGAATATCGTTGGAAAGAAAATCATTCGTCACATAAATATCCTTCCATCCATCTCCATTTATATCGGCGATGGCTACCCCAAGTCCGTACCCTTCCTGGAGAATGCCGGCTTCTTTGGATACATTGGTAAAAACGGGATGTCCTTTACTACTGTCAAAATCATTTCTGTACAACCGGTCTGTATTTTCGGCAGTGCCATCCAGTTGTTTTTGTTTGTATTGATTAGGGTATCGATCAGCACCTACTTTGTTGGTGAGAATATAACAATCCAGATCACCATCATTGTCATAATCAAAAAATACCGCATGGGTAGTATGTCCGGTATCTGCAAGGTTATAAGCAAGGGCCTGGTCTTCGAATACTGGCTTTCCATCTTTACCAGCACCTTTATTGACAAAAAGCATATTGGCTCTTTTCAACGGATCGTTTGAGATGGAGGCACCCACATAAATATCTTTCAGTCCGTCGTTGTTGATATCCACTACTGCTACACCGGTAGACCATTTGTCATTGCCACTGATTCCGGCAGTTGCACTGACGTCTTCAAAGCGCAGTTCACCCTTGTTGAGATAGAGGTGATTGCCAACTCTGTTACCGGTGAAAAATATATCCGGCAGTCCGTCCTGGTTAAAATCTTCAATCGCCACTCCGCCCCCGTTGTAAGTATATTCCAGGTCGAGAATATTGATAGAATCATTTTCGGTAATGGTATTAGCAAACTGAATGCCTGATTTTTCAGCAGGTATCAGTTCAAAGCCCATTTGGGAAGCGTTTTTACAGGAACTAAGCAGGACCAGCCAGCTTAAAAAACAGATACAGTAGCGAAACATGTGCAGTTCATTTCAGAGGGATAATTAAAAGGGTAGAGAAACTCTACCCTTTTAAAAATAAATCTACAAATTGTTACCGGATTGATTAGTTATAACCAGGATTTTGTTGAAGCGTGGATAAACCTCCGGTTGTGTGGAGATCAATCTGGTCCTGAGGAATTGGGAAGTATTCATTCTTACCTTTCGTGAAGGTTGCTGAACCATATCCTGCACTCAGTTTTGGTTTTTCGTAATTCAGGAAGGCATTTAATTCCACATCTGCAACACCCCAGCGAACAAAGTCAAAGAAGCGATGCCCTTCCATACCGAGTTCCAGTTTTCTTTCGAAGCGAACGGCTTGTCTGGCAACATTGGCGTCGGTCCAGGGTGTGTTATACAGACCAATTACATAGTTAGCAGCATTATTACCAACAGAATCCTTAACAAAGGTTGCCGGTCTTGCAGCTCTTTCGCGTATTCTGTTTACATAACTACGCGCTGTTTCCAAAGATCCACCTCCATCAATTTCAGCTTCAGCAGCCATTAAAAGTACATCTGCGAAACGAATAATCTTATAGTTGGTAGAGGTAAGTCCACTGGTCCAGTTGGTGCCATCGGTTAGTTTACCTTGCTGGCTGCGGTAATAAGCCATTTTCTTTGGTGCATATGGTCCACCATTACCCTGGTCACGGATCCATGACTTACCCGGATGAGGCCCCCAATCGAGGAAAGGCAGTCCTCTACGGCCAACTGTCCAATCGAGACGCGGATCCAGTCTTCCAGCATCAGGTGTGAAAGCTGCAGTAGACTCCAATCCCATGTCACTTTTTACCTGATTAGTGCCAACATTATACGATCCATCCAGCAAAGGAAGACCATTTGCATCGGTACGGAAAGAATTCACAAATTCAAAGGAAGGCTGAAAGAATCCGCAGCAGCCACCGGGACCACCATTATAGGGGAAGTTCAGGATATGGTCATAGTTGGCATTAAGTCCGCCGGAACCATCGTTGATAGAGGCTTCATATGAGAAAACTGATTCTGCACGAACAGCGGCAACATTTTCCCGCTCCGGGTTGAAATTATCATGAAAAGAGGGCGCAAGCGCATATGCAATATTATTGGAGGTTTTTCCATTAGTGATGACATCTGTCAAAATCGGGCGCGCTTCTGTATATTTCCCCTGGAACAATAAAGCTTTGGCATACATGGCATCAGCTCCCCACTTGTTAATCCTACCAATTCCATCAGGAGTAGCAGCCAGGGTTGTTCTGGCAAAATTCAGATCCTCCATAATTTTAGGCCAGGCATCTTCTGTATTGCTAACTTTTGCAGTAGTAATACCAATTGTTTCATCTACATATGGTATATTATTCCACAATTTCTTTGCTTCAAAATGATAATAGCCTCTTAAAAAACGGGCTTCTGCTGTCATTTGTTCTTTTACAGCTGGTGCTATATCAGATTCAGCCAGATTATTCAAAATTCTTATGGTAGCATTTGCCCGGGCAATACCTTCATATAATGATTCCCATTTTGTGTTAAAGTATCTATTTGTTGGTAAAGGAGCAAATTGCTGAATTGGAATAATTTCTGCCTGATCACCTGCATCAGAACCCTTATTAGCTTCACCACCAACTATACTTCCATATACCCAGTTGGAGCCACCTCCTTCCCAACCAATACCCTTTAATGCAGCATAGGTTCCTACTAAAAATTGTTCAGCACCTTTGCGGGATTGAGCTTGTTCCTCTGTTAATAAGCCGGTGGTGTCCTGATCAAGAAACTTCTTGTTACAGGCAACCATTAATGTGACCACACTTAAAAGAAATACAATTAAGTGTATTACTTTCTTCTTTATCATATACAATCAATTTTTTTTATTCAGAAATGAATGATTAAAAGCCAAGGCTTAATCCAAACAGGAACTGACGATTAGTGGGATAGTTTCCAACATCAACACCAAAGTTGGTATCCACTCCACTTACCGCCGGATCATTTCCAGTGTATTTTGTAATAGTGAAAAGATTGGTTCCCTGAAGGAAGAAACGTAGCTTATCAATTCCGTATTTCTTTAATGAAGCAGAAGGTACAACATATCCCAGCTTCAAACTTCTTAAGCGGAAGTAACTACCCTTTTCTACATAGTAAGAGTTCAACACACCATTGGTTGAGAAATTGGAGATGTTTTCAAAAATGGGAACATCTGTGTTTTTATTAGCTGGAGTCCAGGCGTTGAGAACTCTTTCTGATTTGGCAATACCTGCAAATGTTGGGTAGAAATCTGTAAACCACCGGGTGAAATTCAACACTTCACCACCATAAACGCCATAGAAAAGAGCTTCCACATCAAAATCTCCAAAAATTAACCTCGTATTAAATCCGTAAGAAAAGTCTGGATTGGGATTTCCGAGGAAAGTACGGTCCTGATCGTTGATCCGTCCATCGCCATTCACATCCTCATATTTGAATCGTCCTGGTGCGGCACCGTCCTGTTCAGCTGACTTATCCACATCTGCTGCATCAGAAAAAAGACCAATTACATTATATCCAAAAAAGGATGATACGGGTTGTCCAACTGCGTTTCTTACAATTCCTCCCCCGATTCTTCCACTGAAGGATTCGTCAAAGAATGATCTGGCTGCAGAAACCCCGGTGATTTCGTTCGTGTATTTTGTAATGATAAAATCCATTTCATACCGGAACTTACTTGAAACCCTGTCTCGGTAGGTTACCATTAAATCAACTCCACTATTTTTCATGGAACCGATATTAATAAACGGAGGAGTTGCAGTTCCAATAGTTGCAGGCAACCTGTCTCTATACAATAAATCTTTAGTTCTTCTGGTATACCAGTCAAATATTACATCAATTTTGTTATTAAATAATGTTCCATCGAATCCAACGTTGATGGTTGTATTTTCTTCCCATTTAGCCAGCGGATTCCCAATTCCTGTTAATGCTAAGCCTGGTAAGGTAGACACATTATTTCCATTTATATCATATCCAAAAATCGCCTGAGCGCTCGCACTGTTAAACAGGTTATTCGGACTAATTCTGGAGTTACCCATCTTACCCCATCCACCACGAATTTTCAACTCATTAATCCATTTTACATCACGCATAAAATTTTCTTGCGTAATCCTCCAACCTGCAGAAAATGCAGGGAAGATACCATACCTGAAATCTTCGCCAAATACCGAAGCACCATCTCTTCTGAGAGTTCCGGTAAACAGGTATTTATCATCATACGAATAATCAACCTTTCCAAACTGACTAAATAATTTAGAAAAAGGTGACCCTGTACTATTTACAACCCGACCGTTGGGATCTGTGTTGGTAATTGTCAGATAATTCGTGTTAATTGTAAATGGGTTTAATCCCTGTCCGTTCAATACTCGAAAATATCCAAAGGAGATCGCTTCTATACCACCAATAAAATTGATATTATGTTTGCCAATTTCCTGACCATAGCGGACGGTATTGGTAAAGGTCCAGTCTCCACCATTTCCAGCTCCTTCCCCAAATGTGTAGTTTCCTACGTTTTCTGAGTTTTCATAGGTTCTGTAGTTTAGGAACCGGTTCTGGAAGTAGAAGAAACTTCCACCGAAACTGGTGCGAAAAGTAAAATGTTTGGCGAAGTCAACTTCACCGAAAATATTACCAAAAGCTCCGGCACTAAACCCTTTATTGTCCTTTGCACGGAGGCGACGGGCAACCGGGTTGGTAGAGTTGTTAAACCCACGGGCTGTTGTACCAGCATAGCTACCACCTTCATCATACAAAGGAATAAGCGGGTTGATGGTGAGGGCAAACATGATATCGTTCTCTCCCTGCGGGCCACCAATATTTGGGTTTTCCCGATAAGTGAACTGGAAGTTTTGCCCAAGGCGAATATGAGAGCCGATTTTATACTCACTATTCAGGCGCAAGGTATACCGCTTCAGAAAAGTATTCAGAACCGTTCCTTTTTCATCATAAATACTGAAACCTGCATAGTAGCGCGCGTTTTCATTACCACCACTCATGCCCAGGGTATGATTCTGAATCCGGCCGGTTTCAGTTAAGGCACCATACCAATCTGTTCCTGTTCTATTAGCGCGAATAACCTGATAAATTGCTCCTTTATCGAAATTGGTGTTGTATAGCGAGGGATCCAGTCTGGGATCACTGGGAGACAAATTACTTAATCCAAATTCATCGCCTACTTTCAGATAGTCGGGAATTACAGGGTTGGCTCCACTACCGTATTGCGGGTGGGTAAGTTCCTGACCTGCATTCCGCAACGCAACCCAGGTCATATCCGCCTGCTGCTGAGTGGTAAGAAGCTTCAGTCCTTTTCCGGGAACGGTAGCACCATATGACATGTCGTAGGTAACACGAATGCCCTGGCTGGACTTCCCTTTTTTGGTGGTAACCAGGATTACACCCGCAGATGCACGCGCACCATAGATAGATGCTGAAGCCGCATCTTTCAGAACAGTAGTAGACTCGATATCATTTCCATTCAGGAAGTCAATATTGTAGGTTGGAATACCATCCACCACATAAAGCGGATCATTTCCACCAGGGGTAAAGGAACCGAAACCACGGATCCTTACCTGGCTTACGGTACCCGGCTGTCCGGATGTAATCACCGTCAAACCAGGCACACGACCCTGGAACTGCTGTTCCACGTTACCCGTTTGTACTGCTGCCAACTGCTCACCTTTTACAGTGGATACTGCACCCACAATATTTTTACGCTGCTGGCTGCTATAACCGGTGACCACCACTTCACTCAAACCGGATACATCTTCGTCCATTGAGATGTTCAGTGTGGCTTCATCGCCAACTACCACTTCCTTAGTGGTAAAACCGACATTGGAAATAACCAGGGTATTCCGCCCAGCGGGCAGTGTGAGCCTGAAATTTCCCTGTTCATCCGTTGCAGTACCTACTGTTGTGCCTTTCACAGTAATGGTAGCACCAGGTAAGGGCTGGTTGGCTTTTGAAACCAGTTTACCCGAAATGGCCTTCTGTGCCTGCGCACTGAATGAAACCATGATCAATAAAAACGTGAGAAATTTGCCCAGTAAGGGCAGGGTGATTTTTTTTGGCATGAGCAATCAGTTAATTTGGTTTTACTAATGAGTCTTAGAAAGACACCATGAATTTAACATTTCCCTAAGAGCTGCCAAAAAAAATGTTAATATAGTATCAGTTTTGGTTAATTTGTATAAACTAGGCTATTAGGATACCGAAATGATTGTTAAATAAAGACTTAGCATAGCTAGTCCGGCTTGTATATCTTTGTTACCTAATTATTGCATATGTTGAAAATTGGCGTATTTGGGACCGGGCATCTTGGAAAATTTCATCTGAACAACTGGAAGGAAATATCGGGCGTGAGCCTGGTTGGATTTTATGATCCAAATGATCAGGTTGCCGAAGAAGTATCCAGCCAGTATGGTATCCCCAGGTTTACAGATCCGGTTGCCCTGCTGCAGGCGATTGATGCAGCAGATATTGTAGCACCCACCAATTTTCATTTTGAACTCTGCCAGTTAGCCATTCGAAACGGAAAACACGTTTTTGTTGAAAAACCCCTGGCCAATACCATGGAGGAAGCCAGAGAACTGGTAAAGCTCGTAAAGGAATCCAATGTAAAAATGCAGGTAGGGCATGTTGAACGTTTTAATCCGGCTTACCTGGCTACCAAAAACCTTCGGCTTAACCCCATGTTTATTGAAGTGCATCGCCTGGCCCAGTTTAACCCCAGGGGTACGGAAGTGAGTGTCATTCTCGATCTGATGATCCATGACATTGACATCATTCTCAACATGGTGAAGAGCGAAGTAAGGAATATTTCCTCCAGCGGTGTAGCCGTTATGACCGATACCCCGGATATCGCCAATGTACGCATCGAGTTTAATAACGGATGTGTTGCCAACCTTACCTCCAGCCGTATCAGCATGAAAAAAATGCGGAAGATGAGATTGTTCCAAAAGGATGCTTATGTCGGCATTGATTTTCTGAACAAGAAAACTGAAGTGATCCGCCTCAAAGCGGATGCCGATGTAAATGTTTTCGAATTTGATATCGACACCCCAAAAGGGAAAAAAACAATCGCGGTTGCCAACCCTGCCGTTCCGGAGGTGAACGCTATTAAAAAAGAACTGGAAGAATTCAGAGATGCTATTCTTAACAATACACCGCCCGTTGTATCGGAAGTAGATGGATTCAGGGCAATGGAAGTTGCCCACCAGATTTTAAATAAAATCCGCCATAACACTATTAACAGTTGAGTCGTACTGCTTCCCAACCTGTTTTATCATCCGCCTGGTATGCTTTGAGCGATTACCTGGCAGCCCTGTTTGTCTGGTTTATTTTCTATCTGTTCCGCAACCACCTGCTTGGATTCCCTTCTTTTCAGGAGGGCAGATTAATTTTAAATCCCGGTTTTTTGCAGGGATGGCTCCTGCTCCCCTTTTGCTGGGTCATTTTTTATGCTGTTATCGGATCCTATCAGTCGCTCTACAAAAAATCAAGACTGGGAGAATTTACCACCACCGTAGTTGCCAGCCTGATCGGTTGTATCGCCATTTTTTTTGTGATCCTGCTGAATGACGAAGACAAAAGTCTGACCTATTATTATTCAACATTTGCATTTTTTGTAGTCAGTCAGCTTTTCTTCAGCTTTCTTGGAAGATGGCTGATTCTGGAAAAAGTAAAACAACAATTGAGAAGGGGCACCGTCGTTTTTCCATCTCTACTCGTAGCCGATTCCGGTTTTGCCGCATCTATTTACAAAGCCAATGCTGCGCAGCTAAGAAAAGACGGCTATCAGTTTCAGGGATATATCGCTCCTGCCTCCAACCAACTAAGTAAATCGCTGCCCTACCTGGGTTCCGGTAATGAATTGGAATCCATTATTGACAGCTGCCAGATCAAACTGGTTGTCCTCGCACTTGAGTCGCGCAAAGATGCCGACACGGAATACTATCTCAAACGCTTAAGCGATAAAGACGTAGAAATAAAAATAACCCCTTCCGCTATTTCCATTTTGTCCGGCGCCATCCGTACTGCTGATATCTTCAGCCCCTTTCTCATCGATATTCATACTGGGCTTATTCCCGCCTGGCAACAAAATATAAAACGGATTACAGATATAACCGCAGGCCTTACTGGACTGCTATTGCTTTCTCCGATTTTTTTATACATCGCCATCAGGGTTAAATTGTCTTCTCCCGGTCCGATACTTTTCCGGCAGGAGAGAATCGGATATAAAGGCAAACCTTTTCTGATGCTCAAGTTCAGGTCGATGGTGCAGGATGCTGAAAAATCCGGCCCCGCCCTTTCGTCTTCCTCGGATCCCCGAATTACAAAATGGGGACGTACGATGCGAAAATGGAGGCTTGATGAATTTCCGCAACTCTGGAACATTCTTCGGGGTGAAATGAGCCTGGTGGGCCCCAGAGCGGAACGACAGTTTTATATTGACCAGATCATGCAGCGTAATCCGTATTTTAAATATTTACTGCATGTTAAACCCGGACTCACTTCCTGGGGTATGATCCAGTTTGGCTATGCAGAAAATGTAGACGAAATGCTGGAACGTATGAAATATGATCTGCTTTATATTGAGAATATCTCGCTGGCGCTTGATCTTAAAATCATGCTGTATACCATACGAATCATTTTTGCCGGAAAAGGAAAATAACTGCGCATGAACCTACTGAGAATTTTGCTCCTTTTTCCTTTCCTGTTGCTTTTCCAGGTAGGCGGTTATGCACAGGAATACTGGCAACAGCGGGTGGATCATACCATCGAAGCCGAGTTGAACCCCACTACCCATACGGTAACGGCCCGGCAACTGATTGATTATTTTAATAATAGTCCGGATACCCTGCATTTTATCTACCTGCACATCTGGCCCAATGCCTACAAAAATGATCATACTGCATTCAGTGAACAACTGCTGCTCAATAACCGGCTTGATTTTTATTTCAGCAAAGAAGAAGACAGGGGATATATCAACCGCTTACAGTTCACTGTAAATAACGAAATCCTGGAATGGCAGGAAGACTCTCTGCATCAGGATTTCGGCAAACTCTTCCTGCTACATCCTTTGGCACCCGGAGACAGTTTGCGCATTCTAAATAGTTTCCAGGTAAAACTCCCCTATCTGTTTTCCCGATCCGGACATAAAAACGGATTTTATGCCATCACGCAGTGGTATCCGAAACCTGCCGTGTACGATTCAGCCGGATGGCACCCAATGCCCTACCTCGATCAGGGCGAATATTACAATGAATTTGGTAACTACCGGGTAGCTATAACCGTACCTGAAGATTTTACAATTGCGGCTACGGGTAACCGTGAGCTGGAAAATTCTGATACAAAAGAAGATAAAAAACAGGTAGTAAGATTTCAGCAGGATAACTGTACTGATTTTGCCTGGTTTGCCACCCGCGACTTTCAGACTAAAACAGACAAACTACTGCTTTCTTCGGGAAAAGAAGTGAAACTGGAAGTCGTTGTACGAAAACAGCAGGAAGCCTATTGGGCTAACAGCCTCGACTTTCTCAAGCAGGCACTGCTTACGAGATCCTCCTGGCTGGGCGATTATCCGTATTCCACTATGACGGTGGTAGATGGCATCCAGGGACCCGGATCCGGAGGCATGGAATATCCAACAATTACCGTTCTGAATGAAATCAGGAACCAGGAAGATCTTGATCTGCTCATCGCCCATGAAACGGGCCATAACTGGTTCGGACTGTCTATTGCCAACAATGAACGAAAAAGTCCCTGGCTGGATGAAGGCCTCAATACCTTCTACGATAACCGCTACAAACAACTCCGCTATCCCGAAAGCAGCAGGAAGACAAAATTTCCCTTTAACCGGTTTCCGGATAATTTTTCCCGGGCACTTATTGCGGGACTGGAAAGCATCCGGGAAGATCAGTCGCCCAGCCTGGCTTCTGAGGACCTGACTTCCATCAACTATGGATTGATGGTGTATGAGAAAACAGCCATTCAGCTGGAAGAATTGCAAAGCAGGTTAGGTGCTAACAGGTTTGATAGCAGCATGCGCAGCTATGTGGCAGAGAGGCAGTTCCGCCACGCAGACAGCCGCGACTTTAAAAAAATAGTTTCACTGCAATCGCCCTTCCCTACAGACAGGCAAATCGTTTCTGATTCCGGGCGGCGATTAAAACCGGTCTTTTTATTCAGTAGTAAAACACCGGAAAAATTCCATTACCTGGGCATTGGTCCCGCTTTGGGGTATAATCAGTATGATGGCTTACTAGCGGGCGCATTTCTACATAACTATCAGCTGCCACTCAGCCGGTTTCGTTTTTTTATTGCACCAACCTATGGTATTGCCAGCAGGCAATGGGGAGGAATCGGAACGCTGAATTATCATTGGCCGGGTACCGGGACAGGTCAGCAGTCTGCATTGGGTATACAGGAGTGGGTATTAGGAGCCTCCTTCATGAAAGTAACCATGGATGCGTTTACGGCAGGCACCACCGACCTCCAATTCAATGTGCTCAAATTTGCACCTTACCTGAAAATCAATTTTCTCAAACCTTCTGCCCTATCGAAACAAGAATCTTTCCTGACATTCACTTCCTATTTTTTCAGGGAGCAATTTTTGGAAACCCGGATGGTGATTGATGGATCCGATACTTCTTATATTGATGGCATCAAAGCGGTTGGCAGGAACCTCCAGCAACTCCGATTCTTTCATGCCAATCATCGTATTTTATATCCGTACAGTTTGGATGGCCGCGTAGAAATGGGGAATTCATTTACTCGATTGTCGGTTGATGCCCGGTATTTCCTGAATTATCCCAAACCTGAAGGAGGCGGTTTACAGGTTCGGTTTTTTGCCGGAAAATTTTTCAGCCAGGGAGCCAATACTGCTGAAAAACAATTGGCAAACAGCCGATACTACCTGAACATGACGGGCACAAATGGTTTTGAAGATTATACCTACAGTAACTATTTCGCAGGCAGGAATGAATTTACCGGTTGGCAGAGCCAGCAAATTATGATGAGAGATGGCGGATTCAAAGTAAGAACCGATTTACTGAGTAATAAAATCGGGCGATCAGATAATTGGCTGACTGCATTGAACCTGACAGCATCCATTCCCAATAAGCTCAATCCGCTTCAGAAACTACCGGTAAAAATTCCAATCAAACTTTTCCTGGACATTGGCACTTATTCCGGAGCCTGGCAGGAGAACCAGGAAGATGGCCGTTTTTTAATGGACGCGGGAATACAACTCTCTTTCCTGCGAAACCTGGTAAACCTGTATATTCCCGTTGTCAATTCAAAAGTGTTCCGTAACTACCATCAATCCACACTTGGAGAAAAGAAGTTTTGGAAAACGCTTTCATTCAGTGTGGATATTCAAAATCTGTCGGCAAGAAAATGGTTGATGACACAAGCACCATAAGATTCGTTGAATCTGCCGATCTCTCTTCTGAGAAATGGCAGCGCAGTACAGCCAGTGCCGGCCTGTATGCAGATCCGGCTTTTCTTACCGCGATGGCTGGTAACTGGGCAGCCTTTGTGTATAAGGATTATGAAGCTGTATTTCCGGTTTTTCCGAAAAAGAAAGCTGGTATCCATTATCTGTACCAGCCGGGCTTTCTTCAAAAAACGGCTGTTTATTCAATTGCGTCGTTGCAGGATTCGGTTCTTCAACTATTTCTTTCCGCCTGCAGAAAGCGGTTCCGGTTTGCAGAATTCCAGTTGGCCAACAATCCAGCCGGAAGTACTATTTATTGCAGGCAACGAAATAATTTCCTGGTCAACCTGCAAATGCCCTACTCCGAAATTGAAGCGCAGTATAAAACAGACCTTTTGAAAAACAGGAAAATTGCAGCTCAGTATAATTTTGAGTACCGAAAAACAGAAAATGCAGCAAGGGTTATTGAGCTTTACCAACAAACCTATGGAAAGACACTGCAGTATAAAGGCCTTGACTACGAGCGGCTGAAGCACTATTGTTTTTCGGCAAGCGGAGAACAGCAACTGGTTATCCGCGAAATCTGGCAATCCGAAACATTGCAGGCCACCTGTCTATGCCTGAAAGACCAGCAGCGTATTTATTTACTGGCCAATGTAACGGTGCCGGATGCACGAAAAAAAGCAGCCAATCATTTTTTAATTGATCAGCTTATCAGGGAATTTTCCGGACAGCTGAACTGGCTGGATATGGAAGGATCTGACCGGCCGGGCATTGCACATTTCTATCAGAATTTCGGAGCCATCAATGAGCCCTATTATTTTATTGCCTGGAATGATTTACCCATCCCCCTCCGTTGGTTGAAGCCTTCCTATTAAAGTCCCATTTCGCGCTCCTCCAATACTCTTTCTGCAATCAGCAGATCCAATGGCCGGGTAATCTTGATATTCGTTATCTCCCCTTCTATAAGGTTTATTTTAACACCCAACTGCTCAACAACACTGGCTTCGTCAGTAAAGGATTCATGATAATCCTGCTCAAAAGCGGATTTGATAATATCTGAATAAAAGGTTTGTGGCGTCTGGATCAAGCGGATACGATCCCGGTCTATTGAAATAGCCCCGCTTACGGTTGCCATCCGGATGGAATCCACCGCAGTGGTTGCAGGAATAGCGTTGCCTTTATCCACTGCCCCGGCATAACATCGGCGTATCAGCTCCGGTGTGAGCAGGCATCGTACCCCATCATGAACAAAAACAATCGAGTGCCGCTGAATATGTTGTAGCCCGTTCCGGACAGAATGAAACCTCGTGTCACCACCTGTAGTCATCCAGATACGGTCAGGATCGCTGGTTGACCGTAAAATTTGCTTCCCTGTTTCCAGATGCTGTTCGGGTAAAACAAGGATCACCTGCAAATCCGGAAAGGAATCCAGAAAAGCTGTCAGCGTGTACCACAAAACGGGTTTATCGCGCAGCAATAGAAATTGTTTGGGAATGGCTGTTCCCATCCGCAATCCTGAACCACCTGCAACAATCACTGCATATTTTTCCATATCATCAAATTACGAAAAACGTAATTTGCAAATATGAGCAAATTTGGGCAGTATCTGACCGGACTTTTACTTCTCCTGCTGGCAGGCTGTGGATCAGCCCTGCCACCAGAGCAAAAAGTGCTGGCCATAAAAGAAATGGGCGCCCTTGCAACAACAGAATATACGGTCACAAAAATTGTGAAAGCCAGCGACAATCAGACCTGGTACAAAGTTGGCGATCGAAAAATTCTGCTGAGTGTGGAAGCAACGCTTAAAGCCGGTATAGATCTTACACAACTGGAAGCGAATGACATTTCCACCTCCGGAAATTCCATCCGGATCGAATTACCGCCTCCGAAAATAATTTCTGTTCAGCTACCCCCGGAAAAAATAAAACTGGAATATGAAGAAGTGGGATTACTCCGATCCGGATTTAACCAGGAGGAAAGAATGGCCTTGCTTGCACAGGCAGAGAAACAAATTGAAGGGGCGATCCCGGAGACCGGCATACTTGAAACTTCGCGTGTGCATACCCGTGATTGGATAACCCGCTTTTGCAGGCAGCTGGGATATGAAGAAGTCCATATTGTATTCACCGATCAACCATCCAGAATAGAATGATGAGAAGCATGTACAAAGGACTGATAGCAGTTGTATTACTGCTCCTGATGGTTGGACTGCTGGTGCAGTTAAACTGGCTGCCATCTTTCCGAAGCTGGTTTAAACCGAATCCTGTTCTGATTGAAGAAACACCCTTGCTGATAACTGAAATAAAACAGATGGCTACCCTTATGACCATTGAATCAGCAGATGAAGTAGTGGTAAGCAAGGTGCGGCCCGTACAGGCGGGTTCTCCAAAGAAAATGCTGGATTGGATTAGTCCCATTCCACTGGCAACGGCTGACCGGCTGGTATTGGTTGTGAAAGGGAAAGTGCTGGCAGGAACGGATCTGAACAAGCTTGAGCCCGCTGCTATATTCATAAAGGATGATTCAATTTCTGTTACCATTCCTGCTGCCCGGATTCAGGAGATTGTAGTAAATCCTTCCGGTACAGATGTTTTTATAGAAGAAGGCAACTGGTCGCAGGCCGAAACAAATGCATTAGTGGAGCAGGCCAGAGAAAAATTACGGCAACGGGCAACCGAAAAGGGCATTCCTGAAAAAGCCGATGAACAGGCCTTAAAAGTGATGCGGAATTTCCTGGCATTACAGGGATTCAACAAAATAAGAGTGGCCACTACGGTTCCTTAAGCAGCTGCTTGCATTCCTGCAAAAAACGATTTTTATCAATAGCCGCTGTACCTACTTCCTCGCATACCAGTCCACCTGCGATATTGGCCATAGCCGCAAACAGATGAATATCTTTTGTAACTGCATATACCAGAGAAGCAACTGCAATTACGGTATCACCAGCTCCGGAAACATCCGCTATATTCCGGATATGAGAGGGGATATGAAAGGCTGAATCCTGCTGCTGTACAAATACTCCTTTCTCTGATAAGGTAATGAATGAAATGGCATGCTGAAGTTGCATTTCCAGCAGACGGTGTACTTCATTTAAGGAGGAAAGGTCTACTTTATCAAGCGAGAGATCTAATCCTTCCCGAACTTCTTTCAGATTGGGTTTGAAGATGTCTACCCCTTTGTAGCTGAAGAAGTTTTTCTTTTTCGGGTCTACTGTTGTGAGCACTCCTTCCTGTTTACAGAGCGTAATAATTTTACCTATCAGCGTTTCGGTGAGTACTCCTTTATTATAATCTTCGAATATCAGTACCTGAGGTTTCTCTTTCTGTACGTAGGCGGCTATCCGGTCATAGATGGCTTCTTCTTCAGTAGCACTTAGCTCTTTCACCGTTTCCGAGTCGAGCCGCATCATTTGCTGATTCCTGGAAATAACCCGGATTTTATTGGTTGTTTTTCGTTCGTGGCTAAACAGAATAAAAGAGGTATCGATCGCACTTTCTGTAAGCATTTGATCCAGTATTTTTCCATCCTGGTCTTCCCCCATTACGGAAAAAATATGCACCTGCGCGCCCAGAGCCACAAGGTTGAGTGCCACATTTCCTGCTCCGCCAATTCGCATTTCACTCCGGTCAAGAGCCACTACAGGAACCGGCGCTTCAGGAGAAATACGATCCACATGGCCCCACCAGTATGTGTCCAGCATGACATCTCCAACCACTGCAACTTTCACGTTGTTAAAGGACTCAAACAGCTGATCAAAATTCATGGAATAAATTTTTTTCTTCTCACGTCTCACTTCTCACATCTCACATCTCACTTCTCACTCTTCCTCGCCACCGCCAGATAATAAATCGGGATGCCGATCAATACAATCAGCAATCCGAAGGAAGCAAATTTAGGTTTTGTATATAAGAGGGCAAAACACATGGCAGTTGCCAGCAGGATATACAAGGCGGGCAGGATGGGGTAGCCAAAGGCTTTATAGGGTCTGGGTGCATCCGGAATACTGCGGCGCAATTTAAAGATGCCAATAATAGTCAGTACATAAAAGATCAGCACTACAAACACTACATAATCCAGCAGGTCTCCGTATTTCCCACTCAGGCAAAGCAGGCTGGCCCAGGCACACTGAATCCATAGGCCCTTAGCAGGTACACCATTTTTATTCAACCGGCCAACGGAAGAAAAAAACAAGCCGTCTTTTGCCATTGTGTAATAAACTCTGGCACCTGAAAGGATGAGTCCATTGTTACAACCGAAAGTGGATACCATTATCATCAGGGCAATTACAATGGTTCCAAACGATCCGAAAATATTCTGGGAGGCGGCAACTGCAACGCGGTCATCCTGCGCAAAAGCGATTTCATTGATTGGCAGGACTGCGGTATACATAAGGTTGGCCGCTACATAAATAATCGTCACAATCAGGGTGCCGAGGAAGAGGCTAAGTCCGATATTTTTCTCCGGACGTTTTATTTCTCCGGCGATAAAGGTTACGTTGTTCCAGGCATCACTGCTAAAAACAGAACCAACCATAGCTGCGGACAATGCACCGATAATTGCTGGCCAGTTTTCATAGAATGTTTTTTTCACCGTTTCACCTACATAGACAATTTCGTCCCCTGCTTCTGTTTTAGCCAGCTTTCCAAAGCTCCAGGCATCGGCCCAGTTGGCATCCCATATTCCTGCTTTTGCACCAATTAAAAAGCCAAAGATGATGAGTCCGAAAAGAGCAAGCAGTTTTGCCAGTGTAAACGTGGTCTGAATGAGTTTGCCTTCCTTAACGCCCCTTGTATTGATATAAGATAAAACAACCACTACCAGTATAGCCACCAACTGTGCGGATGAGATCTGAAAATACCCAAGGTCCAGCAGGATGCGCTTTTCACTAAGTGATGGAAATATATAGGCTGCGAACTTTGAAAAAGCTACACCCACGGCTGCGATCGTTCCGGTTTGGATAACAGCAAAAAAACTCCAGCCATATAAAAATCCAATAAGCGGATTGTAGGCTTCTTTAAGGTATACGTATTGTCCGCCTGCTTTGGGATACATCGCGCTTAACTCCCCATAACTCAGGGCGGCAGTCAAGGTCATGAATCCGGTAAGTAACCATACGAAAATCAGCCATCCGGCACTGCCAACATTTCTGGCAATATCAGATGATACGATAAAGATGCCTGACCCGATCATCGATCCTGCTACGATCATAGTAGCATCCAATAATCCGAGTGTGGGTTTGAACGAATTGCCTTCCTGAGCCATATGCAGTTAGTTAAGCACGGAAGATAGGAATAATGGGGGAATGGAAGATGGGGAATGGAGACAAAGGAGGCAAGGGAGGCAAGGGAGGCAAAGGAGGCAAGGGAGACAAAGGAGACAGCGCACAAAAAACCCGCGGAAAATCCGCGGGCCCAATATTTTCA
>CAZJNY010000024.1:0-27195 GCA_964547405.1 uncultured Flavihumibacter sp.
TGTACTTGCCGCAAGTGATGAACAGCACTATACAACACGTATAACCGAAAAACAACCGGGCACTGACTGGATGAATAACAATTATAAGGAGGATGAATGGAAGCAGGCGGTTGCACCGTTTGGAGATAATCCAACCCTGGCAAAAACGGAATGGAAATCCAATCATCTGTGGATGCGCCGTCGTTTCAATCTTCCGAAACTCAGTCAGCAAAAGTTGTATCTCAAATTACATCACGACGATAATGTGGAGGTATATATAAATGGAAAGCAGGTGTATAAAACAACAGGCTGGACAGGTAAGTATATCTATATTCCTATTACGGATGAAGTAAGAGCTGATTTGAAAAAAGAAAATAACCTGCTTGCTATCCATGTTGAAAACACTGCCGGTGGGGCATGGCTGGATGCCGGATTGGTGCAGGAACAAGACCTGAAGGGGCAGGAACTGGAAGCAGTTGCCAGCCAGGAATCCGTGACAATACATGCCACTCAAACTAATTATCAATTCAATGCAGGAGCAGTTAAGCTAAGCCTTAATTTTTTGTCGCCTCTGATTCCTGCAATGCCGGATCTGCTGGCGCGCCCGGTAAGTTATATCAATTTTGAAGTAAGCTCACTGGATGGCAAAGCACATGATGTGCAGCTTGCTATTGGCGTTTCTTCTGATCTTGCTGTAAATACAACCGCACAGGTTGTAGAAGCCTCTTCCATAGCTAATAAAACCCTCTCCATCCTGAAAGCCGGAACAATTGAACAACCGGTATTGAAAAAGAAAGGAGATGATCTGCGGATCGACTGGGGCTATTTATATGTGGCTGCGCCCAAAGATGCATCCGTAAAACAAATGGTTCTGGAAGAAAAAAATGCGAGGGATTTTTTTACTGCTACAAAATCAGGCCGTTTATCCGGAAAAAGATTGTTGCTGAATACGTTGTATGATCTGAAAAAAGTGGGAAGTCAGCCGGTAAAAAACAGGCTGATGCTTGCATATGATGATATCCATCCGATTGAATATTTCGGCCAGCACCTGAAGCCCTGGTGGAAGGAGCAGTTTACAACCATAGAAGCCTTATTGGAAACAGCCGCTGCTGAATATGAATCCATTCAACAACAGTGTAGTCGTTTCGATAAAGCCTTATACGATGAAGCACTTCGGGCAGGCGGACCGGAATATGCAAGCCTTTGTGAGATGGTGCACCGGCAAAGTGTAGCTGCTCATAAATTGGTAAAGAGTCCTGATGGTGAATTGCTTTTTTTGTCAAAGGAAAATTATTCCAACGGCTCGATTAATACCGTGGATATAACCTATCCTTCCGCACCACAGTACCTGGTCTACAATCCTGATTTGCTGAAGGGCATGATGAATGGAATTTTTTATTACAGTGAATCAGGAAACTGGGCAAAGCCTTTTGCAGCGCATGACCTGGGTACTTATCCATTGGCCAATGGACAAACGTATGGAGAAGATATGCCGGTAGAGGAAAGTGGCAATATGCTGATATTAACGGCCGCCCTTGCGAAAGTGGAAGGCAATGCGAAATATGCTGAGAAGCATTGGAAAACCCTTACTACCTGGACCAACTACCTGGTGAAAGAAGGGCTGGATCCTGCCAACCAGTTGTGTACCGATGATTTTGCAGGGCATCTCGCGCGTAATGCCAACCTGTCTGTAAAAGCAATTGTTGCCATTGGTGGGTATGCTCAGCTTGCCAGGCAGTTGGGGCATTCAGCAGAAGCGGACAAGTACCATGCAATTGCAAAAGAAATGGCCGGGAAATGGATGGAAATGGCCAGGGATGGCAATCATTATTCCCTCACGTTTGGCGGCAAAGGAACCTGGAGCCAGAAATACAACCTGGTATGGGATAAGCTCTTACAGCTTGATTTGTTTCCTGCATCTGTATATGAAGATGAAATCAATTATTACCTCGGCCAGCAACAGGCCTATGGATTACCGTTAGACAGCCGGAAAACCTATACAAAATCAGACTGGATTCTCTGGACAGCCACCTTAACCAATGATCAACAGAAATTTGAGGCGCTGATGAAACCGGTTTATCGCTATTCCCAGGAAACCACGGATCGGGTGCCGCTTTCCGACTGGCATGAAACGACAACTGGAAAAAAAGTTGGTTTCCAGGCCAGGAGTGTGGTGGGAGCTTATTTTATCAAAGTGCTTGAAGCCCGATTAAAGTAATGGTAACCATCGCCGATATCGCCAGGGAATTGAATATAACTGCTGCCACAGTTTCAAGGGCACTGAACAATCACCCGCGCATTAAAGAATCTACCAAAATAGCGGTAAAAGAAGTAGCCATGCGGTTGAAATATCAGCCGAACAAAATAGCTTCCTCGTTGCGGCTGGGACGATCCAACATTATCGGCGTGATTATTCCCAGTGCCGAAATCACCTTTTTTGGTTCGGTTGTGCATGGTATTGAGCGGATCGCCAATGAGAACAACTACAATGTGCTGATCTATCAGACCAATGAGCAATATGAATACGAAAAAAAAGGAATTCAGACCTTCCTGCAATCCAGGGTAGATGGAGTGCTGGCTTCTATTTCAAAAGAAACCATTAACCTGGATCATTTTGCTGAATTGAAACGAAGAGGAGTGCCACTTGTTTTGTTCGACCGGGCAAGCGATCAGTTGGGCGTTTCCTCTGTTGTGGTGGACGATTATACCGGCGCTTTTGAAGCCACGCGGCACCTGGTGAAACAGGGATGCAAACGGATTGCCCATATCGGCGGACAGCAGCATATCAGCATTTTCAACCAGCGATTGAAAGGGTATATCGATGCCCTGAATGTTTCCGGAATGCCACTGGAAGAAGATTTGATTGTATATGGCAAAGTGAGCATTGATTCCGGTTACGCTTGTATGCAGCAGTTGCTGGATCTTAAAAATCCACCGGATGCGGTATTTGCAGTAGAGGATTTTACAGCCCTCGGTGCCATTCAGGCAATGAAAGACAGAGGCGTTGCGATACCGGAAGAGATTTCGATAGTAGGATTTGCGAATGAGTCGTTTGGTGCGTTTATCACTCCCTCGCTTACTACTGTTAACCAGCAAACAGCGATCATGGGAGAAACGGCTGCCAGGCTTTTTTTCGAGGGACTGAAAAAAACAGGGCCGGCTGCGGGACTGTTGCAAAAAAAAATCCTGGAGCCTCAACTGATCATTCGCCAATCGAGCTCCAGGACTTGAACCAATTTATTTCATGGCAGTCTCATACCGGGTAGCTACATAGTCCCAGTTTACAAGACTCCACCAGTTGTCTACATAATCAGCCCTTTTGTTCTGGTATTTCAGGTAATAAGCATGTTCCCAAACATCGAGTCCCAGTAAAGGAATTCCCTGGGTACCGGCAACCGGCATCAGCGGGTTGTCCTGGCTGGGGGTGGAAGTAACAATCAGTTGTTTGTCCTTCATTACTACCAGCCATGCCCAACCGCTTCCGAAACGGGTTTTAGCTGCTTCTGAAAACACCGATTTAAAATTGGCGAAGGAATTGAACTTGGTTTCCAGTGCTGAAAGCAGGTTGCCTTCCGGTTTGTTATCGGTACGTGCAGCACGCATGGCTTTCCAGAACAGCTCATGGTTATAATGCCCGCCGGCATTGTTCCGCATTTTTTCAGAATATTTTTTAATATTCATCAATACATCTTCAACGGGTTTGCCTCTATCTACCCCTTCTGCAATAGCAGCATCGTTGAGGTTTTTCGCATAGCCCGCGGCATGTTTGGTATGGTGAATTTCCATGGTGCGGGCATCGATCGCCGGTTCCAGTGCACTATAGGAATAGGGCAGGGTTGCCTGTTCAAATCCTGTACGGAATGGGTTGTTCCCACTGTTTTGAGCAGTCTTGCAGGAACTTAATAAACCACTACCAATAAAACTGCCTCCGATACCCAGGGCAAGTGATGCTTTTGAGGTGGTTGACAAAAATTCTCGGCGTGAATGGGAAATCTTTTTCATACCAGTGTTGTTTAATTTATTGCGGCTGGACAGCTCCGCTTTTTTTGTTGAACCGGCTCAGCAATGGGCGTAACCGGCGAAATGTCCTGTAATAAAATTCCTTGTTGAACAGTTGTGAATCCCGCATAGCCTTATACGTTAGGAAAATACCGATTGGCACCAATACGATTGTGGCCAGCCAGATACCCCAAACCGGAGCCATCACAGCTTCTTTCACAAACTTCTTACCGAAATTATTGAGCAGGAAGAAAATCACGAAGAAAATTACCGCAAATACCAGCGGTGTACCGATTCCTCCCTTTCGGATAATGGAACCTAAGGGGGCTCCTATCAGAAATAATACAAAGCAGGCAATGGACATGGAAAATTTTTCATGCCAGGCCATCTTGTGCAGGCGCAGGCTTTTCAGGCGGTTCTGGTAGTCTGATTTTGTTATTTCAAGGGAGCTTTTTACAATGGAGAGCTGCGACAAAACCCGGTCGTTCATAGATGAATGCAGGCTGTCGGGGATGATATCCCGCAAGGAATCGGCAGTTGCTTTTGTAGTAAGCGGTGTATAAGCCGTATCCATGTATTTGTAAAACTGCACATAGGTGCCGATTTCATCCGACACCTTTTTTCTGAATACCGAATGTACCTTGCCAAGTGAATCAATGGCACCATCCAGTTGCCGTACACTGAGCATCTGGTAATTGTCTTTGAATAGACTGTCTTCGGTTTGATTGAATGAAAGTGCGCTCAGGTCAAATACCTTCTTGAATTCTTTAAAGCCTAACCGGATATATTCTGTATTGGTGTTTACCCGGCTGCCTCTTTCCGTATACCGCCAGCCATCAATTAATTTGAATTCCAGAAAGCGTTTGTCATCGGAAACCCGCATGATGCCTTTGTTGGCGATGATGATATTATCCTGGAGGTTGTAATCTTTTTCAAAAATGATGATTTCCCGCAGGGTACTATCATCTTTTTCTTTCTTGCCAACCTTTATTGAATAGCCGGGAATATCGGTGTAAAAAGCGCCTTCCCGTAAATTGAAAGCCGGCTTTTTATTGATGATATCATATTTCAACCGGTTCAGCTTGAGGTTGGATACCGGTAAAAAGTAATTATTAAAGAGAAAGGCAATGCCACTCAACAGCAGGGCTACCACCATGATAGGACGCATAAAGCGAAGCAAGGGGATGCCGGCAGATTTTATGGCAACCAGCTCGAAGGTTTCACCCAGGTTGCCAAATGTCATGATGGAAGACAACAGTACGGCAAGTGGTAATGCCAAAGGCACCACATTCGCGGCTACGTAAATAATGGCTTCACCAATGGTGAGAAGGTCCAGCCCTTTTCCAACAAAATCATCGATATACAACCAGAAAAACTGAAGTACGAGTACGAACACAGTGATAAAAAAAGTGGCAATAAAAGGCCCTACAAACGCCTTCAGAATGAGTTTATCTAATTTTTTTATCACTGTTCTCCGGAAGATTTCTGACTACCTTTATTTTCTATGGACCGCGTAAAATTACAGCTTTCCGAAGAGGAATCGGCGCTGGTAACTGATCCTGCCGTTATTTTAACGAAGAATAGGATACTGACCCGGCTAATCGATTTAATGGGTGAGCTGAGCGAAGAACAGGTAGAGCTGGCAGAATCGTTTCGGACGCGATTGCCTCCGGAGTTGTTCAGCTCGCCACCAAAAATTTCAAGAGGTGAACAGTACCAGCAATTGCCCTGGCTGATGCTGGATTTCCCCCGGCTTTTTAAAGAACCCGATCAGTTGGCAATCCGGCAGTTTTTCTGGTGGGGGAAACTATTTTCTTCCACTCTGTTAGTGAGTGGCCGGTTTAAAGAAATGCTTCTGGATACCGATTGGAGGCAATTTCCGGATCTCTATATCTGCGTTCATACGTTGCCGTGGGAACACCATTTTGAAGCGGATAATGCAGTACTTATGAGTTCGGTGTCCGAAGAAAAATACCGGTCATTATGTAAAAAGGAATTCCTCAAGCTGGCCTTTTATCTTCCCATTGAAAAATGGGAACAGGCGCCTGAATTCTATATCCGGTCTTATTCCAGGTGGATGCAGTTGTTGGTTCGTGCTTAGTTGCCCAGGCGGTGGAACAGATCTTTTACCTGGTAACCCCAGAGTTGGCTTTGGTCCTTAATTTCCTTCTTCTCAGCAAAATCATTGATCACCAGTATTGTTTGGTTGGTCACTTCTGATTTCTCAATCCGGAATTCAAAGAATTCTTCTTTGGGGGCGTGCAGCCAGTGAAAACGGATGAAACTATTCTCTTCACTTTCCAATACTTCAGCTTTATCTATGGAACCATTCCAGGAAAAACTAAATACCTGATCTCTTTCATCCACTTTGTCAGCAAACCATTCCTGCAATCCGGCCGGGGTGCTCAAAAATTCATATAAAATAGAAGGTGAACACCTGACAGGATATTCTAGCGTATACATTTGTTTCTTACTCATCTCCAGTTCAAATCTGTCTTTAGGAATACAATCACTGCAATGTTAGAAAATTAAATGACACAGTAAAATAATCCGCCAAGTATTTTTTGTTAAAGAGCCGGGGGTGTAAAATTCAACAAGCACCCCGTGAAAACACTGGGATTCAGCATTTTAACTGCAGGAATTTTGGAAATCGCATACCTCCAGCCTAATTTGAGTCGTTTCAATTGTACGCGCAACCTGAATTTTAATACAAGAAAATTCTTATTTGTACGTTTTCCAATTGCACTAAACGGCTTAACCTCTAGAAAAAAACCTAAAACCACACCTATGAGTATGCGGCAATTAAAGATTTCCAAATCGATCACGAACCGGGAATCTCAGAGTTTGGAGAAATATCTTCAGGAAATTGGTAAGGTGGAACTTATCGGTCCTGAAGAAGAAGTACGGCTTGCCCGGCTTATCAAGCAGGGCGATCAGCGGGCGCTTGACCGCCTCACCCGCGCCAACCTGCGATTCGTGGTGTCGGTATCCAAACAGTACCAGAACCAGGGTCTTTCCCTGCCCGATTTGATCAATGAGGGTAACCTGGGACTGATCAAAGCTGCCCAGCGTTTCGATGAAACCCGTGGTTTTAAGTTTATTTCCTATGCCGTTTGGTGGATTCGTCAGAGTATTCTGCAGGCACTGGCCGAACAAAGCCGGATTGTACGTCTGCCCCTCAATAAGGTTGGTTTAACCAACCGCATTCAGAAAGCTTTTTCCCATCTCGAGCAGGAATTTGAGCGTGAGCCTTCCGCAGAAGAAGTGGCTAGTTTCCTGGAAATGGAAATAGATGAGGTAGCTGCCAGTCTGAGTATGTCATCCCGCCATATCAGTATGGATACCCCTCTCTCCGATGGTGAAGACAATACCATGATGGATGTGATGGAAAATCCCAATGCCGAGCGCACGGATAAGGCAGTCGAACACGATGAGAGCCTGAAAATGGAGCTGGATCGCTCTATGCAGGTGCTGACTGAGCGCCAGAAAGAGGTGATTTGTTATTTCTTTGGCATCGGGGTGGATCATCCCATGAGCCTGGAAGATATCGGTGAAAAGTTTAATCTGACGCGGGAAAGGGTTCGCCAGATCAAGGATAAAGCGATTACCAAACTCAAAACCAACTCCAGATCGCAACAGTTGCGCACTTACCTGGGCGCTTAATCAATTGCATCCAATATATTTGCATTCCGATTTAAGGTGAACATATGTTCACCTTAATTTTTTGGGTGAAAATTGACCAATATGTTTGAATCATTAAGCGAACGGCTCGAATCGGCCTTTAAACAGATCAAAGGCGAAGGCCGGATTACCGAACTCAATGTGGCGGCTACGGTGAAAGATATCCGCCGGGCCCTGGTAGATGCCGATGTAAACTATAAAATTGCCAAGGAGTTTACCGATAAGATCAAGGACAAAGCCATGGGGGAGAAAGTGCTTACTGCGGTAAGTCCCGGGCAACTCATGGTCAAAATCGTAAAGGATGAGCTGGCGGAACTGATGGGTGGAACAGAAGCCGAACTGAATGCCAAGGGCAATCCTGCGGTGATTCTGATTGCCGGCCTGCAGGGTTCCGGTAAAACCACTTTCAGCGGAAAACTGGCCAATTACCTCAAATCAAAGAAATTGTCTCCCTTGCTGGTGGCAGCAGATATTTACCGTCCGGCTGCGATTGACCAGTTGAAAGTACTGGGCGGACAGGTAGGCGTGGACGTATACAGTGAGCCGGAAAATAAAGATGCGGTATCCATTGCCCGCAATGCTGTTGCCCAGGCAAGAACCCTGAATAAAAATGTGGTGATCATCGATACTGCCGGTCGTCTGGCAATTGATGAGGTGATGATGACCGAGGTCAGCAATGTAAAAGCTGCCGTAAATCCGCAGGAAATCCTGTTTGTGGTGGATTCCATGACCGGTCAGGATGCGGTAAATACCGCCAAAACCTTTAATGAACGCCTGGATTTCACCGGTGTAGTACTGACCAAACTGGATGGTGATACCCGTGGTGGTGCAGCGCTTTCCATCAAATACACGGTTAATAAGCCCATCAAGTTCATCTCCTCCGGTGAAAAACTGGATACCCTCGATGTGTTTTATCCGGAAAGGATGGCCCAGCGGATTCTCGGAATGGGTGATATTACCACCCTGGTAGAACGCGCCCAGGCCCAGTTTGATGAAGCCGAAGCTAAAAAGCTGGAAAAGAAAATTCGTAAGAATCAGTTTGATTTTGAGGACTTTAAGCAGCAATTGGAGCAAATCAAAAAGATGGGAAACATCAAGGATTTGTTAGGTATGATTCCCGGTGTAGGCAAGGCGATCAAGGATATTGATATCAGTGATGATGCTTTTAAAGGGATTGAAGCGATGATTAATTCGATGACTCCCTTTGAGCGGGCCAACCCGGATGTGATTGATGGCAGTCGCCGGAAGCGGATTGCCGCCGGAAGCGGAAAAGACCTGACCGAGGTAAACGCCTTTATGAAGCAGTTTGAACAGATGAAGGATATGATGAAGATGATGAATAAAATGCCCATGGGACGTATGCCCGGACTCGGAGGACTGGGGCGCCGGTAATCTTTTATAATTCCTTAATAATTATTAAGTTTGTTCATATCGTTCGGATTGTTAATTTTGCAGTCCGTTTATTTTAAGAAACCCTATTTGTTCACGCATTTAAATGTCTATTTACGATGCCAGTTAAAATGAGATTGCAGCGTCACGGCTCCAAGAAAAGACCCTTCTACTTCATAGTAGTAGCGGACGCCCGTGCACCAAGAGATGGTAAATTCATCCAGAAAATCGGTACTTACAATCCCCTCACTGTTCCTGCAACGATCCAGTTGGATCGCCAGCGTGCGCTTGATTGGCTGCACAAGGGAGCTGAGCCTACGGATACTGTACGCCGGATCCTGTCTTTCAAAGGAGTTCTGTACCTGAAACACCTGCTGCGTGGAGTTAAACTGGGCTTGTTCGATGACGTGACCGCTATGCAAAAATTCGAAGTTTGGCATAAGGAGCACGAAGCACAATTGAAGAAGCGCAGTGACGAACACCGCAAGCAACGCCAGGTGCGTCGTTTCCCTAACCAGGGAGCACGCCGCCCACAGCCTCGTCAGCAGGAAGGTGGAGAATAATTGAATATTCCAGCTCATTCATACAAATCCCGGTAGTACTCCTACCGGGATTTTTCTCTTATCGAGTCTCACGTCTCACATCTCACGTCTCACCATGAAATACAATTCCATCGGCAAACTCGTAGCGGCCCACGGCATTTCCGGCGAACTCATCCTCAAGCACGCCCTGGGTAAAAAGACTTCCTTAAAAGGTCTGGAAACACTCTTTATCGAGCTGCGAAAGGGGGAATTGCTGCCCTATTTTTTGGTGACTGCCAAAGCCAAAAATGAACAGGAAATTATTGTTCAGCTGGAGGGAGTGGATTCCCGGGAAAAGGCACAAAAACTGGTGAGCAAAGAGTGCTGGTTGCCCGAAGAAGCCTTTCAGGAATATGCCGCAGCCCATGCTTCGATCTCTTTTCTTGGTTTCACCATTTACAATGGAAATGAAAACCTGGGTGAAGTGCTGGAAGTAATTGAGCAACCCCACCAGGTGCTCTGCCGGATTGATCTCAATGGTAAGGAAGCCCTGCTCCCCGTACACCAGGACAGCCTCCTGGAGGTAGATCCCCGGAAAAAAATCCTCCGCGTCCAGCTACCGGACGGCCTCCTCGATATTTACCGCTAACCCCACCCGACCGGTGCCACCCGACCGGTGCCACCCGACCGGTGGATTAACTGACGGCAACCGGTAGGCGCCCCAGCAACTGCTCAATCTGAACCCAATGCCGCTGGTTGTGCGCGGTGATGAACATCAGCACATCTCCTAAGCGCAACCGGATAAAGGAAGCAATACTGATGGGTACCCGAATGGACTGGATATCTTTTTGTCCCGATTTCTCTATTATCAGCAAAAATTTTCGCTGCCATTGTAAAAACTCAGGTACTACCTGATCTTTATTTAGCTCCGCAGTCGGCGAATGCCCCTTCATCGTCTTCATCTTGTTTTTTATTTGTCCCTGTTGCGGTAACATGCTGCGGGTAAAATAGCCACCCAACCAGCCAGGTTGGAAATACCTACGCGCAGGTTCAGTTGATTTTGCCAGTAGCCGGTCAATCAGTGGAATATAATACCGATAATAGGTGTTGAGATGCTCCAGCACCTGCAGGGTGTTCCAGCGCCCCGCACCATCATTCGCTTCCAGTAATTCCAGGGGAGTATGCGTTCCAATAGCTTCCACTTCGTTCAGGAAATATAGACCCTCTTCTTTCAATGTTTGCAACAGATCTGCTGCTATCAAGGCTTTCATGCTGATTAATTTTTTACAAAGCTATCTGCCTGCGGTCAGCTGAATCTTTGCCTACACCAAGATTTTAGTCCAACCGGATCGTGCCCAGTAATTTACTGAAGGTAGTGGCATCAATTCCCAGGTAGGAAGCCAGGTATTTGTGTGGAACCAGGTGTAAAATATGCGGACTCCTTTTCAGCAGGGTTCTGAATTTTTCTTCCGCTGAATACACCATTAACTCAATCTGGCGTTCAAGAATGCCACTGGTAGTTATCGCCAATGCTTTATACATCAGTTCTGCAATACAGGGGTGTTGTAGCCTGCATTCCTCCACCTGCCGGAAAGAAGCCCGTAAAAACTGACTGCTGGTTAGTGTCTCCAGAAAATAGCGCGAAGGTTGCTGCAGCAGAAAAGAATCAATGATGCCGGAAAAGGAACCCGCATAAGTAAATACGATGGTAGCTTCTTTCTGCTCATGCAAATGAAAACCCCGCTGCACTCCATCTACTACCCAATATAAATAACGTTCTACTTCACCCGCAGCTGTTAGCACTTCTTTTCGTTTATACGATACTGTTGTCCAGATCGATTGAAAATCTTCCCAGGCACTCACCTCAATGGGATGCAGCACCGAAAGTTGCCGGTACATATGTTCGAGGGCCGTAGTTGTCATTTCATATCCGATTGAATAAAATCTGCGGCTAATTTTAACCGGTAGTACAGGTTGCTTAACATCAGGGCCGTATTATTTCGAAGATCACGAACCGTACCGCCATTCATTTTTTGAAGCGTTCTCAATTCCTCCAGCTTCTCATCAATCTTATCAAACAACTGATCCAATGTCCATCCCATATACCGTTTATTGCGGTCTTCTTTTATATGATATGGTTCAATTTTCCCCGCCTTAATTTTGCTGAATTTAAAATTCGCTTTGATGGCCGCTTTGATGGCTTCATTATTCAGATGACCGATAATGGTGTCTTCCGGAAACTGATTCATATATCCATTCTTAAAAACATGCAGATTGTGTTGCAGTTCCCGCAACAACTCTCTTTTCTGCACATCATTTGTTTTGGAACGGGCCTGCAAAAAGCTGATCAGCTTCTCCAAAGGACCGAGTCCGGCTTTTAACCATTCCATTAATTATAAATTCAATATTTGCTATACAATTCCCCTGTTTATCCGAATAATGATAATTTCTTAAAATTAAATCAATAAATTAGAACGCGGATCAGAATAGGTTTGTACCACTTAAAGAGACCGAGTATGTTGACAAGTCTTAAGGAGGGGGATCACCAGGCATTTACAGAAGCCTATGACAGATGGAAGCAGAAAGTGTTTCATTATTGTCTAAAGCGCACACAGGATCCTGAAGCGGCCAAAGATCTTACCCAGCAGAGTTTTATTAAACTCTGGAGATACCGGCGCCAGCTTGATGAAGCCATCAGTTTCGAACGCCAGTTGTTTCAGAAAGTGCGCCAGGTATACCTCGACTGGTTGAAAAAAGAAGCACAGCGCCGCAAACATTTCAGTACTGCGCAGGAAACCAGTGAACATTCGGCGATCTATCAGATGAATCCTGAATTGCGTTCCTCACTCTCCGCTGCACTGAACCAGTTGCCGGAAAAGCGGAAAAAAATATTTGAACTCAAGCATATACATGGGTACTCTTACAAAGAAATTGCAGAAGCCCTCGGTATCTCAGTAAAAACAGTCGATAATCAATTACTCAAAGCCATCAGCGATCTGAGAAAATCACTCAGTAGTTCCCAGTTTGTGCTTTTTTATATTTTATTTTTCTTCGAATAGGGAGTTGCCAATTCCTGTGCGTACATATTCATACGCTTACCTCTGATTTGAACAAAAAAGCACTCATACAAAAGTTTCTCAACAACGAGGCAGATTCTTCGGAAGCAGCTCAAGCGCTGCAATACCTGAATGAATCTCCTGAATTGCTGGATGAATTACTTCCCGAATCTGAATGGGAGGCTGTTGCAGAACAACCTGTTCCATTACATGTAGAAGCATCGATCAGAGAAGAACTGCTTCGCAGTACAAAACCATTCCGCATACCGGCTTACGTGAAAACCTGGGCAGTTGCTGCTTCGGTTATTGTTGTTATTGCCAGTCTATTTGTGTGGAATGATAAGAAACCACAGCAGCCATCTTTTGCAGCTGCACCAGTATCATTGCCGGTGCAGGAACCTGCCTACGATACACTGATTAATACAGGTAGCGGACAACGGACTATACTCCTGGAGGATGGTTCGAAAGTGCAACTTTTCGGTCATTCCAGCCTGATAGTACCGGTTTCAATGAAAGATAGCAGAGCCATGCATCTGTATGGTAAAGCCATTTTTCACGTAACAAAGAATCCGAATCTTCCATTTACCGTAAATTCCGGTTCAATCAGTACTACTGCATTGGGTACTGTTTTCCTGGTAGATGCTACACCCAATCAGGCTAGCATTCAGGTGGCTTTATATGAAGGTAAAGTGGTTGTAAAACCGATTGATTATGCCCTCCGTTTTGAAGCTACCTACCTGAACCCGGGTCAACAATTGAAACTGAACCTCAAAGCGGGTAGCATTGATGTTTCGTCCATACTGCAAATGGCCGTTCACACAAAACCAGTTGTACCGGAAGTGCAAACTGCAATGGAAACGGATCCCTTATCACTCAATTTTGTAAAAATTCCATTGAGCATTGTATTCGAAAATCTGGAACGCCGCTTCGGAAAATCCATACGACTGGATACTACGCTGGTTCAATCCAATTTATTTACCGGTAGTTTTAATGAGGAAGATTCTCTACATCAAATTCTGCAGGTAATCGGAACGATGAATGGCTTGCAGGTACTACAGGAACCAACCGGTTTTGCATTACTTAAAAAGCAGGCATTCCAGCATTTACCAGCACAGCCTGACGCTGCGCGCATCGCTGAGCTGCTTCCTCAAGCTGATGCAACGGAATGGGAACTGAAGCCGGTACGTACAGCACCCTTATCTGAAAATGCAACAGTTGTTGCTGGTGTTATTACCAAAACCTCTGAAGGGGAGAATTTCCGTCAAACAACATTGGCTACGCTCTTTGATCATCTTCAGCAAAAACACAAAATCCGGATAATCTATAATAAAGAAAAGATGCAGGGATTATTTTTCAGTGGTACTATCCCCGAAGATCAGTCCTATATCAATATGCTGCAGGTCATTTGCCGGATGAATGAACTGAAGCTGCAAAAAATGAAACGTGGTGTTTATTCCGTAGAGCCAGGAAAATAAAGGGGCTCGTCAAAGTAAAAACATACATACCAAAGCATACGACTATGAACGTAGAACTACCTCGTCTCCGGGTGTTGGGGATACTCCTTTTGCTTATCCTGTTTCATCAGCAACCAGGATTTGCACAGAACAGGATTCTTACCGGAACGGTTCTGGATGATAAAGGAGCCGTACTTTCCAATGTTACCGTAACAGCTGTCAATGCCGCTGATACCAGTCTGCAATACTCTACCGTAACAGACGGTAATGGTATCTTTTCCCTGCCTCAGCTGAAGCCGGGAGTATCGTATCATTTCAGATTCAGTTATGTGGGGTACACGCAATACAACGTAACAAATTTTCTAATACGCGAGGGAGAAAACAATTCCATTATGGTTCGGCTGCAACCTGCTCCCACAGGCCTTGATGAAGTGGTGCTGGTTGGTTATGGCACACAGAAAAAAATGAACCTCAGTGGTGCCGTTCAGCAGGTGGCAGGAGATGACCTGAGAGATCGTCCCGTTACCAATATGAGCTCCCTGTTGCAGGGGGTAATTCCCAACCTCAATATCCGTGTAGCCAGCGGAACTCCGGGTCAAATGGGAGCTATCAACATCCGCGGGGCATCGTCTATCAGTGGAGCCAATGCCGTTTCACAGGAGCCCTTGGTTATTATTGATGGTGTGCCCGGTACACTTGATCGGCTGAATCCGGAAGAAGTGGAAAGTATCAGTGTGCTGAAAGATGCCTCCGTTGCCGCTATTTATGGTGCAAGAGGTGCATTTGGTGTAATCCTGGTGACAACCAAAACCGGAAAGGCAGGTAAAACGCAATTGCGGTACAACAATAACTTCGGTTACTCTACACCGACAGTCAGCACTGATTTTCTTACCAATGGGTACGACTGGATGCGGATTAATGATGCCGCACTTGCACATGTTGGTGGTTATTCCGGCTATACGGAGCGGGATTATCAGGAACTCTATGCACGCCGCAATGATAAAACAGAAGATCCATCCCGGCCCTGGGTAACGGTGCAGAACAGAAATGGAAAAGATCAGTATGTCTATTATGGGAACTACGATTGGTGGGATATTATGTTTACCAAGTGGCAGGCTGGCCAAAACCATAACCTCTCGCTCAGTGGAGGAAGTGAAAACATTTCCTACATGATCAATGGTAACCTCAAAACCAGAGACGGTATCATGCGCATGAACACGGATAAATACAGTTCAAAAACACTGCGTACAAAAATCAGTGCCAAAATCAATCCCTGGCTGCGCATTTCCAACAACACAAATTTTTATTCCAACAGATATGCTTATCAGGGTAGGGAAGGAGGTGGCTCTGCCAACTTCACACATGTTAATGTACACGCATCGCCTGCCTATGCGCCCTACAATCCGGATGGCACCGCTTCCTACAGAACCGGACTCAATAACTATGATATCGGAGATGGAATTTTCGCCATGCTGATCAATGGCAATACCCGCGGGGAAGATCGCAAATACGAAATCACTACCATCAACGAAGTGACCATCCAGCCTTTAAAGGGATGGAATATCATTGGTAATTACAGCTATAATTTATACACGGATCCGGGATGGTATCGCCAGACCGCAGCCAGCTATTCGCTGTATCCGGGCGTGGTGGAAGTTGCTCCAAAATACAGTGTGGATATGCTGAAGGAAATGCAGCAGATGAATCACCGCCATGTGGTAAATGTGTATTCCGATTATACCAAAAGTTTTAATAAAATACATACGATCAAATTGCTGGCAGGCTATAACCAGGAACTGCATATTGATAAACGTACACGTGGAGAAAGAAATAACCTGAGCTCTGATGAATTAAATGACCTAAACCTGGGAACCGGCGACCAGCGCGTATTTGGAGGTTCTTCCGAAATGGCACTGGTGGGTTTGTTTTATCGGGTGAATTATGATTATAAAGGGAAATATATTTTTGAGACCAATGGTCGCTATGATGGTTCTTCCCGATTCCCCAAAAAGGATCGCTGGGGTTTCTTTCCTTCCATGTCAGTTGCATGGAGAGTAAGTGAAGAAAATTTCTTTGATCCGCTTCGTGGAGTGGTGAGTGATTTTAAATTGAGAGGATCGGTCGGTTCACTGGGTAACCAGCAGATCAGCAGCCGGTATCCCTATATCTCTTCCATGAATCCCGGAATTGCCGACTATATCCTTGATGGGCAACGGGCAAATTTTTACAACCCGGCAAATCCGGTTTCTGCCACGCTTACCTGGGAAACCGCTACCACCTATAATGGAGGTGTCGACTTCTCCTTATTTAAAAACAGGTTATCCGTAAGCTTTGATAAATATATTCGTATCACTGATAACATCCTGGGCGCAGGTGTCAAGATTCCGAATGTGTACGGCGCTACCCAGCCACTGGAAAACGTAGCAACGCTTGAAACAAGAGGATTTGAACTGGCCATCAATTACCGGAACCGGCTAGTGCTGGGTAATAAACCCCTTTCCTATAGCTTTAATGTAGCGCTTAGTGATAACAGATCCTTTGTAAAGGAAATCAACAATCCAACAGCGCTTACCTACAGCCTGTATAAAGGAAAGGAAATCGGGGAAATCTGGGGCTATGTTACAGACGGATTTTTCCAGACCGATGCAGAAGCAAAAACCTATCCGGTAGATCAGCGTTTTCTCAACCGCGTCAGGCTGGATAATAATATTCCACTTCGCGCAGGTGATCTCCGTTGGCTCGACCTCGATGGTAACAATGTAATCAGCGCAGGAGCTAACACGATCAAGGATCCGGGAGACCAGCGGGTTATCGGAAACAGCACGCCCCGGTATTCCTATGCACTTGGAGGAAATGCCAGCTGGAACAATATTGACTTCAGTTTTCTCTTCCAGGGACTCGGAAAAATGGACTGGTATCCCGGTAACAATGCTGATCGTTTCTGGGGCCCCTACTCAAGACCCTATTTTTCCTTTATTCCGGCGGATTTCGAAAAAGATATTTACAGTGCCGATAACACCAATGCCTATTTTCCTAACCTGTTGGCGTACGTAGCACTCAATGCCAACAATGAATTGAGGGCAACCAATAACCGGTACCTGCAGGATTTGGCCTATCTGCGGCTGAAGAATATCACGCTCGGTTATACACTACCGGCTACGCTTACCCGAAGAGCAGCAATAAAGGGCTTACGGGTTTTCGCCAGCGGAGAAAATGTATTCACGTTTACCAAACTTCGGTCCAAATACATCGATCCCGAACAGGCCATGGCCCAGATTGATGGCCGGGTCTATCCATTCAGTAAAACCTTTTCTTTCGGTATTGATATCACCCTTTGATCAATACGCTGACAGTTAAAATGCGAATTATGAAGAACATAGTATATGCTGTTATAATGAGCGGTTCGGTTATGCTGGCCGGTTGTTCAAAAGATTTTATGGAGCGTTATCCGACAGACCAGGTGGCTCCGCAGAATTTCTTCCGGTCAGAAAACGAATTCATTTCCTATACCAATGGTTTTTACAGAGCCCTGCCAACTGCTACTGATGTATATGGCGAAGCTGCTGATAACATCATTAAGTCCACGGTCAATGCAGAAATCAGTGGTACCCGGATCGTTCCTACAACGGACAGCAGATGGTCCTGGTCCGAGCTTCGAAATATCAATTTTCTCTTAAACAACCCAAGTGCCCTTTCCTATAAAGATCCGGCTCTGCGTGACCGTTATTTCGGTCTGGCAAAATTCTTTCGTGCCGTTTTCTATTTCGAAAAAGTGAGATGGTATGGAGATGTTCCCTGGTATGGTAAGGTAATCGAAAACAATGATGTGGAAAGCCTGATGAAAGGCCGCGATTCAAGAGCGCTGGTGATGGATTCGATTATGGCTGATCTGGATTTTGCCATTGAACACCTGCCTGCCGCACGAAATGTAGAGCGGGTTACCAGGTGGACTGCCCTGGCACTGAAATCGCGTATCGCACTGTATGAAGGAACCTGGAGAAAATATCATACCGAATACAACCTCCCGGATGCAGAACGATACCTTCAGCTCGCGGCCGATGCTTCCCTCCGGTTCATCAATGAAAGCGGTTACACTATTTACAACAAAACAACCGGTCCCTCCGGCAAACCCTATCAGGATCTCTTTGCTACTTTGAATGCAGATGGTGTTGCCGATGAAGTGATCCTGGCAAGAAGATATTCCAACGAGCTGGCACTCCGGCACAACCTGCAGTTTTATATCACAGCCCGTACCCAGGGTAAACCAGGATTGGAAAAGGGCCTGGTCAACAGTTACCTGATGGCAGATGGCAGCCGCTTTACCGACCGCCCGGGTTATGATACGCTGGAATTTTATGATGAAGTGCAAAACCGGGATCCAAGGCTTGCACAAACCATCCGCACCCCCGGATATACCAGGATTGGTCAAACCACTTCACTGGCACCAGATTTTGAAGCAACCATGACCGGCTACCAGCCAATCAAATGGATGAATATCGTAGCGATGGATGGCAATAGCCAGTCGTATCATGATATGGTTTTATTCCGTGCCGGAGAAGTACTGCTCAATTATGCAGAGGCAAAAGCAGAACTCGGAACACTTACACAGGAGGATATCGATCTCTCGATTAAAAAATTGCGCGACAGAGCCGGTATGCCCAACCTGGATTTGGTGGCTGCCAATGCAAATCCGGATCCGTATCTCGAAACTTCCTATCGCAATGTAAGCGGACCTAATAAAGGCGTTATTCTGGAAATCAGAAGAGAAAGAAGAATTGAACTGGTGATGGAGAATAACCTCCGCTGGGAAGACCTTATGCGCTGGAAAGAAGGCCATTTGCTGATGCGCCCCTTCCTCGGCATGTATTTCCCCGGAGCCGGACTCTATGACCTCAACCGGGATGGCAGAAACGATGTGGAAGTTTACAATGGCTCAAGGCCTCCTGCAACCGGACCCTATCAGATCGCAACCAGTGAACTTACCAGTCCGGGTGGAGGCAATGTTTTCACGAATCGGAATATCATTAAAACCTTCCGGGAAGATCGTGATTACCTCTGGCCACTTCCAATCGAAGACCTGGAACTCAATAAAAACCTGCAACAAAATCCTAACTGGTAATTGTTTAAATCATGACGCTGAAAAAAATTATCCGAAATAGTATGGTGATGGCTGTTCTGTTGGCAGCTGCCGCCTGTAACAAGGATCCGTACCTGCCCAATAATCCACCAACCTATGTGGAACTGGTGAACAATGCTGATGAGTATGGAGCTAACAATGATGAACAACCGATTTTGAGCCGGATCAAACTCATGAGTTATAATATTCATGCAGCAGTTCCACCTTCTACTCCCGGTACGGTCAATATGGAAGCGATTGCTGCAGTATTGAAAAATGAACAGCCGGATATCGTTCTGCTGCAGGAAGTGGATAAAAATACCGGACGTAATGGGTATACCAAAGACCAGGCCGCTGAGTTGGGAAAGATGACTGAAATGAATGTGGCATTTTTCTCTGCTACGAATGTTGGACAGGGTTTCTATGGGGTAGCGATCCTCAGTAAATATCCCATGAGTAATATCCGGAAACAATTATTGCCGAAGGGAAATCCGGGTGAAGAACAGCGGGTTGTTGGTTTCGCGCAGATTGATCTTCCCGGAAAGGATTCACTGGTTGCAATGGTCACTCACCTGCAACACAATAGTGCGGAATCCAGACTGCTCCAGGTAAAGGAACTCGCTTCCGTTGCTTCCGGCATCAAACTGCCTCTTGTTATTGGTGGAGATCTGAATGAACAACCAACAGCTGCACCTTTCTTCTCCGTGTTTGACAATACATTTACCCGAACCTGCGCAACAGGTGTTTGTCCCAATACCTTTCCGGCTGTTAATGCAACTGCTATCATTGATTACCTGGCCTACCGGCCTGCCGGAAAGTTCTCCGTTGCTTCCCATAAGGTGGTCATGGAAACTTTTGCTTCTGATCATTTACCGCTGGTAAGTGAATTAACCATTAACCGTTAAAAAATGAAACTGATGAAAATACTGTTTCGCTTTGTTTGTGTGACTGCTTTATTTGTAGTGACAGCATGCAATAAAAATGACGATAAAAAGGTTGCCAAACCGGTAATCAGCATTGAAGAAAAATATACCCAACTGGATGGACTCAATGCCGGGGAAGATTTGGTGATACCTGTAACTGTAAGGGCAGAAGGAGGGGTAAAAAGATTGGCATATTACCTGGTCACGCGTACTTCCAATGGTACAAGTTCCGGTAACTCAATTAATATAGACCCTGCAGATATGCCGGTTGAACTGACAGATACCATTCGTTTTAAAGTAACTGATAATTTTGTGGAACTCGTGGTAATTGCCTTCGACCGGTTTCATAACAACAGTGAAATTCATATTGCCACGGATAATATCCGGTCTATTCCTGCTATTCGCTTTAAAGATGGTTTGGACCAGCGGGAGTCTGTTTTTGAAGGAAAAAATCTCCTGGTGGAAGGTGTTGTTGAATCTGAATTCTCGTTGGAATCGCTGGTATATCAGACACTCATCAATGGTGAACTTTCTGAAGAAAACGCAGTTGCCATTACCAATCCAAACAACAATCCATTTGCCATACCGGTGAAGGTTCAAAAAGGATTATCAGCAGTTATTCTGAAAACCATCAATGAATTCGATGCAGTTGTACGGGATACATTCAGCATCGGAACTGTTCAGGATGATGCGGTGGTGATCAGTCTTGGTACCGGCTCATCCAGAATTGATAAACTGTATACCAGTGTAGACAATACCATCAGTGGTACCGTATTCTCTGGCACCGATGTGAACAGCTTCTCCTATGCCATTAAGAAAAACGGAACCTATGGCCCGTTACAAGTATTGCCTATAGGTACACCGGCAGATGAATTCAGTTTTTCATTTGATTTCATGGGAGAAAAAGATATTGAAGCCATTAAGCTGGTGGGCGAAAATGAAGGAGGCAAAATAGCCGACATAGAATTTGTTGTCGGAAGTATTTATAGTCCGCTGAAAGTATTCCGGAATATTGTACTGACAACAGAAATCGGTCCGGGTAAAAAGAATTTCTTCTCCGCCTATCAGGAGCCGCATGTATTTGAAGCAGCGGAATCAGCTCCTTTTGATGAAGTGATCGACCTGGGATTTTTTAAGTACACAGCAACCAGTAACAATATCATGCCTCCTGCGGTTTATGTGGCAGGAGTTAACTATGCCAATGCCCTGGCGCCCTATATGCAGGGCTGGGACAAAGCACCGTATACCCTGGTAACTGCCAATCGCGCCAGTGTAAATGCAGTTTCATTTGATACACTGGAATGGGATACCCAGCTTATGGAACATGTGGCTAATAAAGTGGCGGCTCCGCGGGCAGATGGGGGAGAAGCGTACAATATTTATGAAACCAATCGCCGTACGAACAATGTGTTCAATGTGGGACAGGGATTTTACATTGGTTGGGGACGTTGGGATCCTATTTATAATTTCTCTTTTGGAATCGTATTGGTCAAGGACTATGTAGTCAATGGCGATTATGCAACCATCACGCTCGATATAAAAGTTCCCGAAGAAAATCAGCGGTTAAAATACAATCCTGTATCATTGTTTAATTATCCACAATAATGAAACTGACAATTATCAATACCTTAATCGGATGCTGTCTGCTGGCTGCCTGCCAATCGGCAAAGCAGCCGGCATCCGGTTCGGCCAACCAGTTGGTGGTGCTGAGTTATAATATACATCATGCCAATCCGCCTAGCCAGCCAGCTGGATTTATTGACCTCGATACCATTGCTGCAACCATCCGCTCTTCCAAAGCGGATCTGGTGGCCATCCAGGAACTGGATAGTGTAACGAACCGAAGTAATAAACAGTACCAGTTACAACTGCTCGCAGAAAAGCTGGGCATGTATTATCGCTTCGAGCGCACGATTCCCTATGGAGGAGGAGCATATGGCATTGGGTTGTTATCGCGTTATCCGATCAGTGAAACAATGGCCTATGCGTTACCGAATGTGGAAGGCATAGAAACCGAACCCCGGAAAATGCTGCTGGCAAAAATTAATATCCAGGGAAAAACCCTGGTGTTTGGCTGCACCCATTTTGATTTCAAAAATGCGGCCGTAAAAATGGCACAGGCTAAGGCAATGCTTGAAAACTTGCAGCAGTTTCCTAACAATCCCATAATCATCGCCGGTGATTTTAATGCCACACCCGAAGACCCCGCCATTCGGTTGATTGAAGCGAGCCTGGCATCCAGCGGAAAGCCCTCTGACTTCACCATTCCGGTATTGGAACCCAAAAAGAAGATTGATTTTATTTTCTATACCAATAATCAGTTTAAACTGGTTGCTGATAGTGTATTGCGATCGCATAACTATGGTTCGGATCACCTTCCCATCAGCGCCACCTTCCACCTGATCAAATAACCCATTCCTCCTTTCCTCCATCTTCCCTTCCTCCCTGTTCTTCCGTTATCTTTGCTCCATGTCAGCTCCCGTCCGGCGTATCGCACATTTTGACCTGGATGCATTTTTTGTATCCGTGGAGTGTTTGCTGAATCCGGCATTAAAAGGGTTGCCCCTGGTTGTAGGCGGGAGAGGAGACCGTTCCGTAGTAGCGGCCTGTAGTTATGAGGCCCGTCAATTCGGCATCCACTCGGCGATGCCTATGCGAAAAGCGGAGCAGCTCTGTCCGAACCTCACCATTGTCAATGGTACGCGGGGAGAATACAGCCGGTATTCGCGAATCGTTACGGATATCATCAGTGAAGCTGCCCCGGTAGTTGAAAAAGCGTCCATAGATGAATTCTATATTGATCTGACAGGCATGGACCGGTTTTTCAATCCGCTTCAATGGACCCTCGACCTACGAAAAAGGATTACGGATACCACCGGATTACCTATTTCATTCGGGTTGGCTCCCAATAAAATGCTGGCTAAAATGGCCACCAACCTCGCTAAACCCAATGGCTGGAAAAAACTTGAGCCCGATGAAGTGCAGGCTTTTCTGGATCCTCTCCGGGTAGATACCATTCCGGGTGTAGGCGCACAAACCTTCCGCACCCTGCTACAATTGGGTATTGAGACCATTCTGGAACTTCGGCAATCCAATCTCCAGTTGCTACAAAAATATTTAGGTAAACACGGAGCTGAACTCTGGCAGAAAGCCCAGGGAATCCATACCAGCGAAGTAGCCCCCTGGCAGGAAGCCAAATCCATCTCAACGGAAACTACCTATGAACAGGATGTGCTGGATCCGGCTTTTCTGCAACAGGAACTGGTTCGTATGTCGGAGAAATTGGGCTTTGAACTCCGAAACGATAACAAAATGGCGGGTTGCCTGACAGTGAAAATCCGCTATCCCGATTTTGAAACCACTTCCCGGCAGGCCAGTATGGACTATACCTTTTACGACGATGAGCTGGTGCGACAGGCAGTTTCCCTTTTTCAGCAACTCTACCGCAAAGGCCAGCCCATCCGGCTACTCGGTTTGCGGGTGAGCGAACTGACAGAAGAAGCCCGGCAAACGAATTTATTCCAGGATACCCAGCGGAAAACGGAACTGTATAAAGCCATCGATGCGGTCAAAAACAAATTCGGTAAAACAGCTCTTTTTAAAGGGGGCGGGACAAAAAATATGCCTTAACCCCTATTAAGTTGGTAGGAATTTACTAATTTAGCCTTCCATTGAATATTTAAACTCCAAATTATGAGTCTACGTTTAGGCGATACGGCGCCCAATTTCAAAGCCGTAACCACTGAAGGTGAAATCGATTTTTATGAGTACCTGGGTACTGGCTGGGGTGTTTTGTTTTCCCACCCTGCAGATTATACACCCGTATGTACCACCGAACTGGGTAAAACTGCTTTATTGAAGCAGGAATTTGACAAACGTGGGGTAAAAGTGCTGGCTGTAAGTGTTGATCCCCTGGATAAACACCTCGGATGGCGTAATGATATCAATGAAACCCAGCATTGCACCGTTGATTTTCCCATCATTGCGGATGAAAATAAAGAAGTGGCCAATCTCTATGGAATGATCCATCCGAACGCTTCGGAAACCTTTACTGTTCGTTCCCTGTTCATTATCGGTCCGGATAAAAAAGTAAAACTCATGATTACCTATCCGGCTTCTACCGGTCGTAATTTTTATGAAGTGTTACGCGTGATCGATTCACTGCAACTGACTGCCAATTACAGTGTGGCTACACCAGCCGATTGGAAAAGTGGTGAAGACGTAATTGTTGTGCCAGCAGTAAGCACAGAAGATGCGATTAAAAAATTCCCGAAAGGTGTGAAAGTGGTGAAGCCCTATCTGCGCTATACCCCTCAGCCCAATAAGGATTAATTTATTTTTATAGTTGTGGAATCCGGTTCGCCCCAGGTGAACCGGATTTTTTTGTGCAAATCATTCCCCATTCTGTTCATAAATTATCACGAATACAACTAACAATATTATACAAACGAAGCGATTTGTAATTGGTACCATTTTGGGCATTGTATAGTAAACTCTTAGCTATGCAAATCAAATGGAAATGGTTGAACCTGTTGTCGTTGCTTGGTGTACTTCTGTTGTTGGGCAGTTGCACAAAAGAGGACGAGGGTCCGGCCCTCAGAACCGAATCCTATTCCCTTTTTAATCAGTCGAGTGGCAGTTCCCAGTCAGCCGGCACATTCCGGATCCTGGAACAGCGAAATGGAAATGCAGCGGTGGAAATTAACCTGTCAGAAGGGTATCGCATCAATGGTGCACGTTTCACTGCAGTGATTGTGACCTATGACGCCACATCCGACAGTGAACTTGTCTATGCCAATCTCGGAGAGATTAATGGTGGTAGTGCCCGTGTCACTATCAATCCGGTGATTCAGTTAAGCAACAATCTGGCGCTCTCTTATGATGATCTTACCGGAAGAGCAGGATACACCCTGAAAATCCTGAATGGCGCCAATGTACAGGCAAGCGGACAAATTCAGTAATGGTTTCAAAAAGGATAGTATATTCATTGTACTATCCTTTTTATTATGCGACAATTTACCTTCCTGGCAGCCTTCCTGCTGCTGCTTCAAATTTCGCAGGCACAAAAAACACTGCTGCACTGTGGTCAGTTAATTGATGTAAAAGCAGGCAAGCTTCAGTCAACCATGACCGTAACCATCGAGAAAAATAAAATTACGGCTGTTAGTAACGGTTATCTTCAACCGAATAAAGGCGATGTGGTCATCGATCTGAAGAATAAAACGGTGATGCCTGGGTTGATCGATATGCATGTACACCTGGAATTAGAAACCAAAAAAGGAAACCTGGCAGATCGGTTTATCCTGAATCCTGCTGATATCGCCTTTGAATCTTTGCGGTATGCCAAAGCCACCTTACAGGCTGGTTTCACCACCGTGAGAGACCTTGGTGGTTCCGGAGTGAATGTTGCATTAAGGAATGCCATCGCCAAAGGCCAGGTGGAAGGTCCCCGTGTGTACACAGCCGGAAAATCCATCGCTACAACAGGCGGACATGCAGATCCTACCAATGGGTATCGCAAAGAACTGATGGGAGACCCCGGTCCAAGGGAAGGCGTTATTAACAGTGCTGCAGATGCCTTCCAGGCTGTGCGGCAACGTTATAAAGATGGATCGGATCTGATTAAAATAACTGCTACCGGTGGTGTGCTCAGCCAGGCAAAAGACGGGTCCAATGCCCAATTTACTATCGAAGAAGTAAAAGCAATTGTGGCAGCAGCAAAGGATTATGGCTTTAAAGTGGCTGCACATGCGCATGGAGCAGAGGGCATCAAACGTGCCATCATCGGAGGCGTTAATTCCATCGAACATGGAACCTTCATGGATGATGAAGCCATTCAATTGATGAAGCAAATGGGTACCTGGTATGTACCTACTATCACAGCAGGCAAATCAGTAGCAGACAGCGCAAAAATTCCTGGGTATTACACAGATATGGTTACGCCCAAAGCGCTTGCAACCGGACCAATCATTCAGTCCACCTTTGCAAAAGCCTATAAAGCCGGTGTAAAAATTGCATTCGGTACAGATGCCGGTGTTTTTGCGCATGGCAAAAACTGGATGGAATTTGTTTATATGACCGAAGCCGGGATGCCTGCTCTCGAAGCTATTCAGTCGGCCACTATAAAAGCTGCTGAATTACTCGGAGCAGAGGATCAGTTGGGAGTGATTGAATCCGGTAAACTGGCTGATATTATTGCTGTTGAAGGTGATCCTACCAAAGATATCAAAGCGATGGGAAGGGTTCAGTTTGTAATGAAGGACGGAAAAATTTTCAGAAGCAATTAAATGATGACGGCACTCTTTATTATTTCCTGGTTCATGATTTTGACGGTGGTATTACCGTTTGTGAAAAATGATTACTGGATTTTTCGCATTTGTGAATATCCCCGCTTTCAGAAACTGATTATTTGTTCAGTGCTGTTGGTGCCCTGGGTAGTGCTGGGTGATTATGGACAATTATTTCAACATATCACCTTTGTGTTGCTGCTGCTTTCCGTGGCCTATCTGCTCTACCTGGTTTGGCCTTATCTGCCAATTGCAAAGAGAGAAGTGAAATCTGTCCGGACTACTGACAAGACCAATCAGATTAGCATTTATACCTGCAATGTATACCAGGATAATAAAGACTTTGCCCGACTGATCAGTCAGGTCAAGCAGGTGGACCCGGATGTTATTTTTTTATTGGAAACCGATGCTGCCTGGGAAACTGCCATGGACGAGGCTTTCGCGGCCGAATATCCGCACCAACTCAAAGAACCACTGCCCAACACCTATGGATTGCTGTTATATGCCCGTCTCCCGTTTAAAAAAGCAACTATTCATTTCCTGGTAGAAGATGATATTCCATCAGTACAGGCACAGGTACTATTACCCTCCGGCCATCCGGTTACGATATGGGGATTGCATCCCAAACCACCGGTGCCAGGTGAAGATGATCGCTCCACTGCAAAAGACAAGGAACTGATGAAAGTAGCTCTAAAGGTGAAGGAAGCAGATGAGTCTACTATCGTGATGGGTGATCTCAATGATGTTGCCTGGAGTTATGTAACAGATTTATTCCGAAAAAACAGTGGCC
>CAZJNY010000025.1:0-27098 GCA_964547405.1 uncultured Flavihumibacter sp.
CCAGCCTCGTATTTGTAGGGAAGTTCGTTGTAAGTAGTTTTCTCAAAACTAACCTCCTTAATCATTTCTCCGCCGCCGTGAAAAACCGGCATCGCTTCGAGGATGGCCTTCTTTCCATAGAGTGCGCCGGAACCGGTAGGGCCATATACTTTATGACCGGAGAATACAAAGAAGTCACAATCGATATCCTGCACATCAATCGGCAGGTGAACAGCCGACTGGGATCCATCCACCAATACTTTAGCACCGATAGCATGCGCCTGTGCTGCGATATATTTCACCGGATTGATGGTTCCCAGTGAATTGGAAGCATGCACAATGGCTACCAGTTTTGTTTTCTCCGTGAGTAAGCGCTGGAAGGCTTCCATGTCCAGGGTTCCGTTTTCCAACACCGGAATCGGAATTACTTTAGCACCCTTCTCTTCTGCAATGATCTGCCAGGGAACAATATTGCTATGGTGTTCCATACCGGAAACCAGGATTTCATCTCCAGCCTGCAGGTGCTTACGTGCCCAGGTATAGGCAACCAGGTTGATCGCTTCGGTAGCGCCTCTTGTAAAGATGATTTCTTCCCGATGTGCAGCACCAATAAAATCACGAACCGCATCCCTGCTTGCCTCAAATGCCGCAGTTGCTTCTTCAGCAAGGCTGTGAATACCTCTGTGGATATTCGCATTGTATTCCGAATAGTAACGCGTTAACCCTTCAATCACTGCAAGCGGTTTCTGGGTGGTAGCCGCATTATCCAGATAAACCAATGGTTTACCTTTCACCATTCGTTTCAGAATGGGAAATTCTTCCCGAATGGTGTCCACATCAAATAACAGTTCAGATCGGGTAAGCGTTTCCATATTATGTTCCTAAACGTTCAGAAATTAGTTGGTCGACATAGGCACGAAGGGCATCGTGGCGGATCTGATCAAGAATATCAATCGCAAAAGCATGCAGGAGCAAAGATTTTGCACTTGCTTCTGTTACACCGCGTGAGCGGAGGTAAAACAGTCCTTCTTCATCAAGTCTGCCAACTGTGCAACCATGCGAGCATTTTACATCATCTGCAAAAATCTCCAGTTGGGGTTTGGTATAAACATTCGCGCTGTCAGACAGGAGAATGTTCTTGTTAGACTGGAAGGCATTGATTTTCTGTGCATCCTGCTGAACAAAGATTTTGCCATTGAATACACCGGTAGAAGCGCCATCGAGTATACCCTTGTAGTACTCATTGCTCAGGCAATTTGGTTTGGCATTATCTACGATGGTATGGTTATCAACATGACAGGAATTGGAAGTGAAATACAAACCGAACATGTTGGAATCACAATGTTCTGCTTCCATCACCATATTCAGATTATTCCGAACCATAGCACCGTTCAGTGAAATGGTAACGGCATGCACATAACTCTTGCCTACCTGACGGAAATGCGTGGTACTTACCAGACTGGAACGATTGCTGTCATTCTGAATCTTGTAATATTCTACGCGGGCATCCTGTTCAACAACCACTTCCATTACCTGGTTGGTGAAATGATCTGCCACACCAATACTTCCATAAGTTTCAACAAATACCACACCCGCATTAGCTGCTACATGCACCAGTGTTCTCGGTTGTGCAAATACGTTACCTGTGCGGCCATCGGTAATATTATAGATATAAACCGGATGCTCAATTTCAGTGGAACGATTCACGCCAATGAATACAGCTCCCACCAGGAAAGAAGCATTCAGTGCATTGATACCGTCTTTCAGGTACTTGCCGCTATGACCGAGGTGTTTATTGACAACCTGCGCATACTCACCCTTTGCCGCTTCTTCGAGGGGTAACACTACCAGTCCGGCTGACCGAACCGTAGATGCTGCTGCATTGTACACCCCATTGATGAATACGAGTTCGTTTGCTGTTTCATATTCGGGCAACCGAAAAGTTTGCCAGGCCGCATCCGAACCCGAATGATCAACACCTAACTGATAAGGTTGATTAAACAGCTGGCTGATACGGGTGTATTTCCATTCTTCGTGTTTTACTGCGGGTACGCCCAACTGATCAAATGTGGCCAGGGCAGCAGCACGAACGGGTTGCAGGGCATCCTGTGTTGCAAGCCCAAGCTGTGTCGCTTTATCTTTAATAGCTGTTATCGTACTCATGCAATATTCATCTCATTTTTAAGAAAACTATAGCCTGTCTCTTCCAGTTCCAGTGCAAGCTCTTTACCACCGGATTTTACAATACGGCCATTGTACAATACATGCACAAAATCAGGCACGATATAATCCAGCAGACGCTGGTAATGGGTAATAACCAGGGTAGCATTTTCATTGCTGCGGATGGCATTAACTCCGGCCGCTGCAATGCGGATCGCATCGATATCCAGACCAGAATCCGTTTCATCCAGGATCGCCAGTTTGGGTTCGAGCATGGCCATCTGGAAAACTTCGTTCCGCTTTTTTTCACCGCCGGAAAACCCTTCATTCAGCGAACGGGTAAGCAGGCTTTTATCGATGTTCACGAGGTTCATTTTCTCTTTCATCAGCTTCAGGAATTCAGCGGCATCCAGGCTTTCCTGGCCACGGTATTTGCGAACTTCATTCACTGCTGTTTTCATGAAATTGATGGTGCTCAATCCCGGAATCTCAACCGGATATTGAAAGGCCAGGAACAGGCCCTCGCCAGCTCTTGCTTCCGGAGCCAGGTCCAGCAGATCTTTTCCCAGGAACTCAACCGAGCCTCCGGTCACTTCATAATCTGACCTGCCGGCCAGTACCGAAGCGAGGGTGCTTTTACCGGAACCATTGGGTCCCATGATGGCATGCACTTCACCCGGACGAATCGTAAGATTGATCCCTTTAAGAATTTCTTTTCCTTCAATACCTGCTTGTAGATCCTTTATTTGTAACATATCGTGTTATTTCAAATTTTTGTTTAGGGTTTAGCCAACACTTCCTTCAAGGGTAATGGCCAGTAATTTCTGTGCTTCTACAGCGAACTCCATTGGCAGCTGATTCATCACTTCCTTTGCGAAGCCATTTACAATCAGTGCTACAGCTGTTTCGGTGTCAATACCGCGCTGGTTACAATAGAAGATCTGGTCCTCTCCGATTTTGGAAGTGGTAGCTTCATGTTCCACCTGGGCCGTATTGTTTTTTACCTCGATGTATGGAAAAGTATGTGCACCGCAGCGGTCGCCCAGCAACAGGGAATCACATTGAGAGAAGTTCCTGGCATTGGCAGCATTTTTGGAAACGCTTACCAGTCCGCGGTAACTATTATGACTAACTCCTGCAGAAATACCTTTCGAAACAATCCGGCTCCGGGTATTTTTTCCCAGGTGGATCATCTTGGTTCCGGTGTCGGCCTGCTGGTGGTGGTTGGTTACCGCCACGCTGTAAAATTCACCTACGGAGTAATCACCTTTCAGAATGCAGCTGGGGTATTTCCAGGTAACGGCTGAGCCGGTTTCCACCTGGGTCCAGGAAATTTTGGAATGAACGCCGGCACAGATCCCGCGCTTGGTAACGAAATTGTAGATTCCACCCTTTCCTTCTTTATCGCCGGGATACCAGTTTTGCACGGTGGAATATTTGATTTCGGCATGGTCCATGGCGATCAGTTCTACCACTGCCGCGTGCAACTGATTCTCATCGCGCATCGGAGCAGTACAACCTTCCAAGTAGGAAACATAACTGCCTTCTTCCGCAACAATCAGGGTACGTTCAAACTGACCGGTATTCTGGGCATTGATCCGGAAATAGGTAGACAATTCCATCGGGCAGCGAACGCCCTTTGGTATATAACAGAAAGAACCATCGGTAAAAACAGCGGAATTCAGTGCGGAATAAAAATTATCCGTCATGGGCACAACAGAACCAATGTATTTTTTGATCAGTTCGGGATGCTCCTGAATCGCTTCGCTCATGGAGCAGAAAATGATGCCCAGCTCACCCAGTTGCTCCCGGAACGTGGTAGCCACTGAAACCGAATCAATCACCGCATCAACAGCCACGCCGCTGAGTCGCTTCTGTTCATCAAGCGATATACCCAGCTTTTCAAAAGTCCGGCGCAGTTCGGGATCAATTTCATCCAGGCTGCTGATTTTTTTGGTCTGCTTGGGTGCAGAATAATAGATAATATCCTGAAAATCAACTGCCGGATACTTGATATTAGCCCATTCCGGAACCTCCATTTTCAACCAGTGGCGGTAGGCTTTCAGGCGCCATTCCAGCATCCATTCCGGTTCGTTTTTCTTACCGGAAATAAACCGGATAATGTCTTCGTTCAGGCCTTTGGGCGCCTGATCGGTTTCGAAATCGCTGGTGAAACCATATTTGTAATCACTGGTGATCTGTTGCTCAATGGTACTTAATCCGTCATTCATACTACAAATTCTATTCAGTTGCTAAAATTGGCCACAAAGGTAATACCTATTTATACAAAAGAGTATAAATAGTCCGATTTTCTATAACAGTGGTGGATTTGAAATGTTTAGAGGTACATATAAACACTTAGAAAAAGATTCGTAAAACGCCGAAACTTCCATTTAATGAAACGGGGAACACCATCCTAACCCACCCAAACGTTTAATTGCGTAGTCTATACACTTCATGAAAAGATTCCCGGTTACCTTGACGGTGTTGCTTGCCTCCATTTTGCTGATATTGGTCGGGTTGGTTGTATTCCTTAGAAATTACAGCAGGCACCAGCAAATAAACAGGGAAATAGCCCTGATTTCTGCCGAAAACAGGGAACTGCGTCGATTGAACCTGGCTCATTTGTCGGTACAGCAGCCCTTTTCAGATACAAGCAAGCAATTACCGTCTTCCGCCCTGAAAATAATTCAGGACAGAGCAGAAAGACAGTTGGAAAATGACCGCAGGTTGGCCAACCTGGAAAAAATCAACCAAAACTATAGCCGTATCAACCAGTTAGGGGTTGGTATGATGGCCATTACCGTACTCTTTTTAGCAGGGTTCAATTTTATTCAATACAGAAGGCGGTTTAAACTCAGTAAACTACAGCAACAGGACCAGGAGACCATGCACCTGTTGCGGCAGTCCATTATTGAAAAAAGTCAGGTACAGGAGGATTTGATCCGTGAAAAAGACCGCCTGAATTTTGTGCTGGAAGGAACCAATGCCGCCACCTGGGAGTGGAATATTCAAACGGGGCAATTATTTTACAATGAAACCTGGGCTTCGCTCATCGGCTACACCCTGGAAGAAATTCAACCGGTGGATGCTCAAACACTGGCCCGTTATGCGCATCCGGAGGATCTGGCAGAAGCCAATAAAAAGGTAAGTGAATGCCTGCGGGATCAAACCCTGTTTTACGAAGCCACGTATCGGATGAGGCATAAAAACGGGCATTGGGTCTGGATCCTGGACAGGGGTAAAGTGGTAAAGTCGACCGAAGCCGGTGAACCGCTCCTTATGTTTGGTACCCATGTAGACATCACCCATCTGAAAGAGACCAATGAGGAGCTTACCCGGTTTGCCTCCCTTGCTTCACATGAAATGCGGGAGCCATTGAGAATGATCAGTAGTTTCATGCGGTTGCTGGAGAAAAATTATGGGGAACAGCTGGATCAAAAGGCCCGCCAATACATTCATTATGCCCGCGATGGCGCAGATCGAATGACGGAACTGATACAGGAACTACTGACATTTGCGCATGCCGGTAGTGTTCAGGGTGGCGATCGCGACTGGATTGATAGCAATGAATTACTGCAACAACTATCTTCCCAACTAAGTGCCCGGCTCGAGGAACAGCAGGCGCTGCTAAAAATTGGGAGCTTACCAACCATACAGGCAAGAAAAACACCTCTGAAGCTGGTATTCCAGAACCTGATTGGAAATGCGTTGAAATACCAGGAGCCGGGAAATCAGCCAGTCATAGAAATCAGCGGTACGGAGGATGCTACACACTGGCAGTTTTCGGTTAAGGATAACGGTATTGGCATAGCGCCGGAATACAGGGAAGCAGTTTTTCAATTATTCAAACGACTCCATACCAAACATGAATACAGCGGATCGGGCATGGGCCTGGCCACCTGCAAGCGTATTATTGAACAACATGGAGGGAAAATCTGGATCGACAGCAGCGAGGATAAAGGAACAATACTTACATTTACCATTCTCAAAACCGCCTGAATCCAATGAAATCAATTCATGTATTGCTCGTTGAAGACAACGAAGGGGATATACTATTAACAAGAGAGGCACTCGAAGAAGGCAAGCTGGTAAATCAAATCAGTATTGCCCGCGATGGAAAAGAAGCGATCGATTTTCTTGAGAAGAAAGCTCCCTTTCAAACATCCACGGTTCCCGACCTCATTCTGCTGGATGTAAACCTGCCGAAAAAAAACGGCCACGAAGTATTACAGTTTATCAAAACTTCGGATTCCTACAAACATATTCCGGTGATCATGCTCACCACATCTTCTGCCTACAAAGACATTAACAGTTCGTACCTCAACCATGCCAACTGTTATATAACCAAACCGGTGGAGGTGGAAGAGTTTTTCAAAGTGGTGCTTCAGATTGAAAATTTCTGGGTGAATATTGTAAGGCTGCCTTCCTGAGTCCGGGAATCTAATATTTGCGGATAATCAGTACGCCTGCGATCAGTAAAATTGCTCCCAGCCCTCTCATCCAGCTCATGGGATGAACCGGTGTGCCCAGCAAACCAAAATGATCAAACAGTATACTCACCAACATTTGTCCGGCTATGACAAGGCCAAAGGTCAATGCGACTCCCAGTTTCGGAACCAGCAATATTATTGCGGTAACATAAAAAGCCCCTAGAAGCCCCGCAATCCAGACCAGTGCCGGTGCGGATTTCGCCTGTAACAGATTACTGACCGGAACCCGGCTCAGTAAGATATAGACCAGCAGCCCTAGTGTTCCAACCAGAAAAGAAATCAGGCTACCAAGCAGCGGATTTTGTACAACTGCCCCCATTTTGGCGTTCAGGGAAGCCTGAAGTGGAAGAAACATACCAGCCAGAATAGCTACTCCAATCAGCAGAATTTGTTGCATAAATTTTTGTTTGCAAAGTAAAATAGTATTGACCTATGTCAAGATCTTAAATAACTGTCAATCGGACACAATTTACAGGTAAACCCTTATTGGGAGCTGTTCACCGGGGATTTTCCGCCAATTATCGGGCTACAAATAATCACTTAGGCGCATACCCTTACAATCATCTACATAATAATACTTAATCGCCTCCGTTACATGTTCAGAAAGGCTGATTATGATAAAATATTTACAAGCAACTCTTGCATTTTTACTGATAGCTGCGATAGCCAGCGCCCAACCTTCCTGTACCCCAACCGGAAATGAAACCAGTTTTGGAACCGGAAATGTGTGGATTGGTTATGGTTATAATAATATGAATTTCACGAGTTATCGGGGATTCATCAATGTGGGTACAGCAGGCAATGCAAATTTTGATACGGATTTTGGTGGCAACAGCGGCAACCTGAATACCACCAGTTGTAATATTGACCGGAACACGTTCAGTGTACGGTTCAAGCTGCGCAAAAATTTCACCAATGGTGGCTACCGGTTTGTGGTGGGAGGAGATGACGGGTATCGGTTTAGTATTGATGGGGGTGCAACCTGGGTAATTAATTCTTTTACGGATCATGCCTATCAGACAAGCACCTATGAAGTAGCATTGAATGGTACTTATGACCTGGTACTGGAATATTATGAAAACGGAGGAGACAACCGGGTATCCTTTAATGTCAGCTCCATTTGCATGGGTACGGAAAATACAGCTGTTTATGGCAGTACCAATATCTGGAATGGATATGTATATGACGGCACCAATTTCAATAGTTATGTAGGTATGATTCAGAACGGAAGCGCCGCCAGTCCCAATTTCGACGAAAGTTTTGGAGGCACCAATACTACCCTGAATACCAGCAGCTGTGGTACAACAACAGAAACCTTCAGTGTCCGTTATCGGTTACGCAGAAACTTTGCGGCAGGTACCTATCAATTCACTGTAGGTGGAGATGATGGCTACCGGCTGAGTGTGGATGGGGGAAGTTCCTGGATCATTAATCGCTGGGTTGATCAATCTTATACTACTACAAGTTCAACTCCGGTTAGCATGAATGGAGATCATGATCTGGTGCTGGAATTTTATGAAAACAGTGGTTCCAACAGAATTAGTTTCAATATGACTCCTATTACCATATTGCCAATTCTGCTGGTTGATTTCAAGGCAGTAGTTAATAATGCACAACCATCGTTAAACTGGGTAATTACAGCCAACAGCACCCCGGATTATTTCATCGTTGAAAGAAGCAATGACAACCGGCAGTTCACAGCACTCGGTACCATTGAGCCAGAAATGGGTGAAGGCAAAACCCGGTTCAGTTATACTGACAAAACTGCAAAAGGAAATCTTTTTTATTACCGGTTAAAAATGGTGGATATTGACCGTACGGTTACTTATTCAAAAACATTGACCGTTCATCTTACTAGCAGTAATTACTCTGGTGCGCTGCAGGTATATCCAACGGTGGTAACCGGCAGCCAGGTAATGGTAAAAGCGGAAGCTGGTCATAAGAATGTTGATATCAGTGTAGTTGATTTGTCCGGACGTATACTGATTCGTCAGCAGCTTCAACAACTGAATTCCAATCAGCCGCAACCCGTCGACCTTAGCCAGTTTCGCTTAGGCAAAGGAGTGTATATAGTAAAAATTGTAAGTACGGATGGCCTGAATCAATCCAGTAAAATAATTATTCCATAAGCTGACGCATTCACCCCCTGAAACTGGCAAAATTATACTGTCTGTAAATCCCCAAAAGAGGATAGGTTTGTTAAACAAATAAACCTACAACTTATCGACATGAAAAAAAGTGAAGAGCTACCTACTGTAGTATTGGAAGTAAGCACAGAAGTGGAAATTCCGGCAGAAAACGCCTGGGAATTATTTAACAAGCCAGAACATATAGTTAACTGGAATGCTGCATCCCCCGACTGGCATACGCCAACTGCAAGCAATGACCTGCGAACAGGTGGCCGCTTTTCTTACCGGATGGAAGCCCGTGATGGAAGTGTTGGATTTGATTTTGCAGGAGAGTATATGGAAGTGACGCCAATTACTTCATTTGCCTACAGAATGGAAGACGGGCGAAATGCGCGGGTAGATTTCCAGCCGATACCTTCAGGCACAAGAATCACCACTCGTTTTGATGCAGAAACCAGCAACCCATTGGAATTGCAGCAATACGGCTGGCAGGCGATTTTGAATAATTTCAAAGCTTACGCAGAAAATCAGAACAGGTAGGAAACGGAGAAGGAGCCCAAAAAATTGAATGCATTGGTATCCTTTCTCCACTGATAATTCAGGGATCGAACCAGGGATGCATTGGCGGTATATAGAAAACTATTCTTGCGCCAGCTGATATAGGGGTTGATGGAGAGGTCTACCCAATGTCTGTCACTTATTCGGGAGCCAGCAAAGGCCTGGTAATAAAAGTCATTGTTACGAAGGATTCGTTCAATACTAATACCCCTTCTTGAATTGGATTTCAACCAATTCAAACCTACAGTCTGGCTATTACTACCGGGACCAATGCCGGCACCAATAACCTGACCAAAATTGGTGTATCCATGTTTAACCTGATGGTGCTGGTACCAGGTGGGCATATCACGAACTGCTCCTGTTCTACCCCCGCCCAGATTGGAAACTTCACCTGAAAATTCAATATTATACCTGGCAGGTCTGATAAATAATTTTTTAAACCCGAATATATACGCCAAACTATGCTCTGGCTGAACAACGAAATCTCTCATACTGCCAGAATGATCATTCCTGCCAATTTCAGCATAAAATTCAGCCGCCTCTTTTTGCAGCACCCATCTAAGATAAAATGCCAATAGCTGATCTCTTCCAAAATTATCTTCACTTCTGGTATTCCCTTTAAAAAAGAAGCCAAACACCGGCAAATAATCATTCAGATTACCTTTCATTGTATGGCTGTATTGCATAAAACTTCTGGAAAATCCTACATACAAACCATTTATCCATTTAGGTTGCCAGGCAATGTTGATAGCATTTAAATACCGGTCACCTTTGGGTTTAGGCTCATACAGTGGTTGTCCTTCAAACCTTCTTGATGTATCAGGAGGAATGATTCCTGATTCCCTTAACCGACCACTGATTAATTGCCATTCAATATTTCCAATGGGTGTTTTGACAGGTCTTCTTGTGTTAAACGTAACATGAAGAAAACCTGGAGCTGTATTGCTCATGAGCAAAGAATTTCGGCTCCCAGGCCCCCACCATAAATTCTCACTGGATATACCTAAAGAGAGTGCTTTATGATTTAACCGGATACTTGACTGTCCGGGAAAAAATTTGAAATAACTACCGGTTCCCATTTGTTCGGGAATATCAGAAAGATTTAAAGATCTGTAATACGCTTTCCAAATACTATCAGAATAAGAACCAGGAAATAAATCAAAGTTAGCATTCTGTGCAAATACCATCTCGGGTTGAATCTGAATTGATAGGGGCCCGGTCTCCAGATAGAAACCACCCGACAACTGATTCTGATATCCTTTAGCAGGGATTAATGAACCATCGTTCCAGCCATAGGGATGATGAGAATTAAACTGCTGGTGAAAGGTAAAAGGTAAAACCTTTAGATATATTTTACGTTTGGTAACAGAATCATTACTGTTCCAGCCATAATACTCCTTCGCCAAATTACCGGTAGTAAAATTTGGTCTGATTAGCAAAGAGGAAGTAATTAATGAATCACCAGCCAATTGCCTTGTGCGAATATCATCGTTGAATAAAGAGAGGCCAACAGGAATAATTTGTGCCTGCCCTACAATCGGGATAACAACAAAAACAAGTAGAATCGTATGAATTAAAAGTAGTTTCCTGAAATTAGTAAGCATTTTTTTCACCTTTAACCATATTGACAATAGTTTGCAAAATTATTTGCTGATCAAGCCAGAAGGTCCAGTTCTCAATGTACCAGACATCAAATTCTACTCTCTTTTGCATTAAATAAGGTTTAGCGGTTTCACCTCTGTACCCATTAACCTGAGCCCATCCGGTGATACCAGGCTTGACCCAATGGCGCAATAAATAATTATCAACCTGCTGTTTTGATTGGATATTAAGGGGTACCGGATGAGGTCTCGGACCTACAATTGACATAGAGCCAAAAAGCACATTGAAGAACTGCGGTAACTCATCAATATTTGTACGCCTGAGGAATGCACCAATTTTTGTAATTCGTGGATCGTTCTTTTTTGCCTGTAAATATTGTCCGTTTTCATCTACATCTTTACTCGATACAAGCATTGTACGGAATTTAAAACAACGTATCAGCTTATTGTTAAGACCCCATCGATCCTGTACAAAAAATACAGGCCCTTTTGATTCCAATTTGATTAACAGGGCAACTATCGGAAATAACCAGGAAAATACAGTAAGAATAATGAGCAGTGAAAAGACGATATCAAAACTTCTTTTTATAAATCTGAGATCAAGTTTTTCAAGCGGTAAAGATCTTAATGATATAATTGGTAAAGTTCCAATTTGATTAATTTGTAACCGGCGGGAACCGAAACGGTTAAAATCAGGAATTACGCGAATCATTTTACCCTGACTTTCACCCGCTGCTACTATTTTATCAAGTACATTTTGATTCTCAATGGGAATTGTAATCACAATATCATCCAGATCGTGATTCAACAGAACAGTATCCAAATCAGATGTTTTTCCCAAATATTGTTCATTTAAACCCAGTTGTTCTTCTTCATCAATAAAACCAGCCAGTTCATAGCCATATGTTTTGGATTTAACAAACTTGGAATAAAATTCCTGGCCATTTGAACCCGCGCCAACAATTAAAACTTTACGGGAAACACGATCCGTAACTTTAAACCGTTTAATAAAAATCCGAAGACAGATTCTACTGGCAGGAAGGACAAGAAATAAGACTAAGAAATGTGTAAACAAATGAGCCCTGCCGAAAGCAACCTGACTAAGCACAAAATAAAAAAGACAGGAAACAATCATTGCATATAAACTAATTGTTTTCAGAAAGGCGGTCCACTCAACGGCAAACCTGGTATTTCGGTAGTCGTCATAAAAACCCATTGACCGGCCCACAAAAAGCCAGGTAATCATGCATAATAATGCGATGAAAAAATTATTAATTGAAAAAGCGCCACTATCCAGAAAAAAATTACTTCGGACGAGCAACAAAATTGTAGCAATCAGAAACAGATCACTGGATAATTTAATTTTTTGAAGAGATTTGGATAAGATCATAAAGAAAAGGTTTATAAGAGATGCAATTAGGAATAAAGAGCTGCTATAGAACTGGTGTTTTTAATAACATCAAATTTTTCATTTAATATTTTTTTTGAATTAGCTGAAAGGGCCTGAAGGGCATTCCTATTCAGAGATAATCTGTTTATATCCATAACCAATTCCTCCAGCTTAGTTAAATCATACAAATACCCGTTTTCACCATGAGATATAATGTCTGGAATACCCCCGACAGAAGTAGCTAATACGGGACGATTGTACAAAAGGGCCTCAATCAGGACATAACCAAAGGCCTCATTAACAGATGGAAGAATTACCAAATCAGAAATGATAAAATAATCCTCAATATTTTCAACAAAGCCGGCGAATAGAATCTGATTTTTATAACTGGATTTAGTTACTATTTCAAGAATTTCCTCTTTGAGAGGGCCATCCCCGGCGAGAACTACCTTTACATTCTTTAGTAAAGGAGGCTGATCCATTCTGGAAAGCGTGCTAAATAAATTCAGGTGACCTTTCGCTTCAAGAAATAAAGCGGGATATAAAACAATAAAATCGGTCTCGCTGAAGCCTAACTGCCTCCTTAAGGAATCCCTGTCTTTCTCTATTTTATTTAAAGAAATACCATTGTGTATCAATTCTATTCGGGAATCAGGAATACCTAATTGATCAATTAAACAATTTCTTTCATCGGAAGAAACTGCAATAAAACGTAGTTTTCGAAATACGAGCAATTTTTCAATGAACCGAAACAATCCGGAGTTGGATTCAGACCTTATTTTATGAAGTACTCCTCCATGCGGAGAGTAAATTACATTTGAGAGTTTAAAACAGCATAAGGAAGCTATTCTACCAATTGTTCCGGCAATTGCTCCATGCAGATGGAGTGTTTTAATCTGATACCTGTTTAATATAAATACAAGCCGAAAAATGCACAATAAATTAAGTGGATTATAAATATTATTTGACATCGGCAATTCGATGCATTTAATACCGCTCGCCTTTATTTTAGGTATTTCCATCAGGAATGTCTTATCCGCTCTTTTGCTGGAATAAATAAAAATGGGGCGAACTGAATTTGCCGGCAAATAAGTAAGCAGGTCCAAAACATGCTTCCTTGTTCCTCCAAGGGTAGCTTCCAGAACTATTGCAACAGTCTTCATTTATCGTAATTCGATTGAACTATGATTAAGAATCCATTCGCGAACGGAAAATAATAGTTTCAAAATTGGACCAGGAATACTGGCAATCCTGTACCACTTCTTAGCCAGATTCCAATCACTGCTGCTTTTTTTATGCGGTAATAAGATTTTTTTTGCCTCCTCCGTACGTCCTTCTTTTAATAAGACCTGGGAAACTACAATATCATATTCCACCTGGGGAATTATAGCACGGTGTTTTTTAGTACTAACCAACGGCTGAAATAATTCATATTCGTCCGGAAGTCCGCGCCTCCGCAAGTCGGCCATTTTTTTCAGCACATTAACCGCTTCCAATTGCTCTTCTTTTCGGGATAAGGTATAACCACCCGTATTTAACCGCCATGCACCTAAAATTGTATTAATCTTTGCAACATTACCCACTTCACTGATTCTTAACCACAAATCGTAGTCTTCCGCCCTAAGTTTTGTCCGATAAACTTCACCAGGAGCCAACTTACCCAATACCGACTTTCTAAACATTACATCACTCTGCTGATAAATACACCGGTTTTGTAAGGTCTTTTTGGGGTTGCTGGTGAAAATATTCCTGCTACCAATGATTTTACCATCTTTATCTATAATATGACAACCTCCACCAACAAGGTCTACATCCGGATGTTTCTCTAAAAATTCAACCTGAGTTGACAAACGGTGGTCATACGAATAATCATCAGAATCGAGTCTTGCAATATATTTGCCATTACACATGGAAAGTCCAAGGTTGGCAGCACTGGCAGTTCCGCCATTTTCTTTAGACAATACTTTCACTCTTTCCTCTCTGCTCACCAGGTTCCTTAAAATATCAGAAGTGCCATCTGTAGAACCATCATCAACAATTATAATTTCAAAATTAGTGTACCGCTGATTGAGAATACTCTCAACTGAAGTTAAAATATGCTCCTTATCATTATAAACAGTAATTAAAACAGAAACTAAAGGAAGGCTCATATTAAACAGACTCAATTAAGTTCAACAGTTTTTTTCCATAATGCATCTCGTTAAAATAAGCGGCCCGATTTTTCATTGATACCTTATCAATAGACGCCAGTTTCCCAGAAAAATAAAGGCAAAGCATCTCATAAAAAGAATCTTCAGAAGAAGAATCAAAATAATGGACAAAATCCTTACCGATTTCCCGATACACTGCAATGTCTGAACAAAGCATATCTTTTCCGAGCGTTAAAGCTTCCAGGATTGGCATACCAAACCCTTCATAAGCAGACGTATTAACCAACAAATCAGCTCTTCTATACAACTCTACTAACTGATCATTACTCAAATACCCAGGTATAATTATATGCTCTCTTGTCAGTATACTCTTCCATTCAGCTTCCTTCAATTCTTTGGAAATACCTGTAATTACCAATGGGGGGATATTGCTGTTGGTTTTCTTCGCGCGCAAATAGCCTTCAATTAAAACTGGTATATTTTTACGTTTATCCAACCCACCTGTATAAAGAATAAATTCATTCGGAATTTCAGGTAATGCACAACCTGTTGAAGGTTGCAGGAATGAAGCATGCACCTTATTATAAAATACCTGCACCCTGCCAGCCGGAACATTGAATCGTTCAATAATTGATTTTCCTGAATGCTCAGATACCGTTAAAATACAAGATGCTTCTCTGATACATTTTTTTAGCAGGATTTCATAATACAGTGAAAACGCAACGCCATACTGATGTTTTAAGTCCAAAATTGCCAGATCATGAACTGTACAAATAAACTTAGTACGTTGTAAAAAGGGGACATCAAAATAAGGCGTTAAAAACAAATCCGGCTCTGTGCGATTCAAATACCTGAGAAATTCAAACTGATCATAATATATTTTGGACAGCTTACTAGTCCTGTTTATTCTCTTTGTAGTTAGCGTTTCAAATTTATTGAACGCTAAAAATGATTTCAGCAAAGTTGAATCATAGTCAGGCGATAATAACTTAACATTAAAATGATCCGGAACCACTTCTGAAAAATCCTTCAGCAGATTGTAAGTAAAACCAGCAATCCCCTTTCCATAAAGCCAGCAATTCTTGAGATCAACTGATATTTTCATATTTCCACTTTAGAGAACCTGCTGTTGAAACAAATAAGGAAAGAAAAACGGCTCCACTAAGGGTGCTGAATTTATTCGCCAAAACGGAAATGACCCATACTACAATTCCCCCAGCCAATAATGTTAACAGTAAAAATTCAGTTTGACCAAACTCAACAGAATGTAAATACTTTATGAAATAGATTATTGAAATAATATAAATACTATTGAATAACAGCAGGCCAATAATACCCGTTTTGAGTAATAACCAATAATTAAAATTATGTGCATAGATACTTCTGCCATCCATTTTTTCACTACCGGAAAGGGGTAAATAAAAATAACTCCCCATCCCATTACCCAGATAATATACGCCTGATGCCTTTTCTCTTACGAGTTCATTTTCATTCTCTCTGAAACTAACGGATATATTATTATTATCAAACGCATCAGTTCTTGCTTCAAAAATCGAAAAAGCCAGTGAAACAGCATTGATGAATGGTAATATAAGTATGAATAAAAACGTAAGAAATGCTGCAAAAGAAATCAGTCTCTTTGTTCTGAAATACTTTCTGAAAAGAACAACACAAAATAAAATGGCCAGAAAATCAGCCAAAAAGGAACTTCTCGAAAGAGAGATAAAAACAGCAATAACAGTCAGAACCAGGAAACCTGCGAATGGCAAAACACCTGGACCATCCTTGCGTAAAATTGCCAACAGGTAATAAACCATGGCCGTTGATAAAAATATATCCCCGCCTCTAAGAATAATCCGGCTAAATGATCCAAGAGGAAGTGGCTCTTTCGCAGCCTGCCAAAAACTATCCCACCCGGCTTCAATAGGCAGCATACCAATTAAAATGACCTTAATAGCTGCGATCGTACCCAACCCAATAATTAGTTTCCAGAGTAAAGCCAGCTTTTCCATTCGCCAGGAACGAAAAACTAAAAACAACAATACAAATACAAGTAAGGGATAAATATCCTCCAGTATATCCCTTACAGAATTTCCTGCAAATAAACCAACAACTGCAAAAAAGAGAATAACTGATAAAAAAGCATATACTAAAATATCCAGCTTAGTTGTGTAAAAGCGAAAATCCTTGTTACTATTTATCAATAATAACAGTGCAATTAACAAAAGTGGCAAACTGACACTCAGGAAACCAAGATTCAGCTTAAAGGACTCCCCTAAAACTATAATGGAACCAAAAAGCAATACGCTTAAATAATAACAGATTCGTTCAACGGACATGCAAAATCTGTTTCAGATTTAAACTGGTTCTATGGATATAGAGTACAGACAGGATCAAAACCGGAACAACAACATAGGTAAAGCCAGCAATTGACAAACCAATACTTCCGGCAATCAGTAAACCGGCATACGGGTTAACAAATCCAAGACCCTTGAAATATGCAAAGAGAATAAATAAAAGGGTAACAACAAATTCAGAACAAAGTGTGGCATAGGCAGCCCCTTTTGCTCCATAATCCGGTATCCACAGATAATTAAGGAACAGGTTTAAGGCTAGCCCAACAACATAACAATACAGTGAAAACCGCTCGAGCCCCCCGGCATTCATCAATACCGGATATACAAAATTAAAGCAATACAAAAATGAAGTCAGGAAAAGAATTTGCATGATCGAAGATGAACCAGCAAATGAACTACCAAAAAAGATGTCAATTATAAGACCGCTCGAAAGTATTAAAATACCAACCGGAATAGCAATAAGAACCGCTGTCTTAAGCTGAAAATCTGATAGATACCTTACCAGTTCAGATTTTCCTTTTGCCAATAACTCAACAATATTAGGAAACAGAATTCCGGAAACGATTGCAGGAATGAATAGAAACACTTCAAAAAACTTATACGCTGTACCATATACACCAAGCTCATATTCGGAGCTCAATTTCTTTAGCAGGATCATATCCATTCTGAAATACAACTGAAAGGCAATAGCAGCCACAAAAAACAAATACGTGTTGGAATAGCAGCTAAACATACTGTTGAGTATTCCCCGAAATTCCAGTTGCCTGATGTGCAGGTTTGGCCTCAAAACATTCATGAAAATAAAAAAAGCAAATAGAATTGAAGAAATGATGTATACAAAAGGGATTACAACTTCAGAATCAAACAGGTAAATAAGTGTTATCAGCAAAAGCGAACGCCCTGATTCATAAGCAAACACATATTTATTGGCGTTTATAAAACGCATTTTTCCATTTAATACACTGATACCTGTTTGCCCTATGCTTTCAAACAGAACATACAGAAATAAAACAGAAAGAATATTAAAATGATTTACAATTTCATCAAATTCCAGCCAAAATAGAATTACTATGCCAATCAGAAATTGTACGATTTTTAAAGCGATAACACCAACTATATCACTAACCGGCCCGTTGCCCTTATTCGCTGCAACCTTCCTGACAAGAAACATATTTGTCCCAAACTCAACAAATAACGCAAGCAGTGCGCATTGAGACAACAAGTAGGTAAAGTATCCTGTTTTTTCAATGCCCATTAACCTGGCGATTCCTATAAAACAAAGGAAACCAAGTGCCCGGTTAATCATTTGAAAAGCAAATGCCGCTGAGCTATTTTTTAAGATTCCCTGTACCACTTATTTAAAAAATATGATTTGTTCTTTTTATCCAACTCATGCGTATCAATCTCATGATTGAAATATTTCACAATGGATCTTTTAGCACTTACTCCATGATTTCCATGATGTACAATACCGGTATCCGGTACTACTATGCATTTATAACCAAGACTCCTGATTTTGAAAGACATGTCAATCTCTTCGCAACCTGCTGGCGTATAGTTATTATCAAATCCCCCCGATTGATTGTAAACGGCTGATGGAATAATAAAAAAGAACCCGGATATCTCATCCGCTTCTTCCATCAGTTTTAAACCGGTTCTTTCACCACTTTTATCACGATGCCATTTCCCCCCTTCAGGTCCGATTTCACCTATTTTATCGTCCTCATCCAATAGTTTTACCAGTTTTTCAAAAGCCCCTTTCTTTGTAAATTCTACATCATCATTACAAAAGCAAAGATGCCTGCCTTCTGCTAAATGAGCCCCAATATTCCATGATCTGGCTACGCCTGCATTTAAGGAATTGATTGCGTACTTGTGAATTTTACTATTTCCTTTTACATAGGAAACCAGCTCATCGTTGTTTATATCATTTACAACAATGATTAATTCATAAGGCATTTCGATATTTTCAGTTATACTTTTTATTGTATCATCCAAACAAAATCGCTTCTTATAAAAATATCTTGGATTAATAGATTTCACAAGATTGTTGGCAGGAATTATAATACTTAACATTTCAGCTTATTTAATAAGAGATTCCAACTTGACCCAAAGGTCTTTAGCCGAGTCTCTGATGTTTCGAGGGTCGGAAATATCGAAATCAAAACTACAGGCTCCAACTTTATCATTTGAAATTATGTTACAACCGCATAGGGCAGCCTCAATTACAGTTCTGCCCATTGGCTCATACCATTTTGGTAAATGCACAAAATTCTTAGACCGGTTAAAATAATTTACCAGTGATGAATTCTCCACATGCTCAATATGTTGTCCGAACAGCTCTTCACCGGTGGCATTTTTGCCTATAAATAAAAAATTTTTTTTCTGATTAAACCGCTGTTTAAGTTCCTGATATCCCTTATAATTTGATACAGTACCAACATATAAATAGTCAATATCCCTGGCAACATTTGTTGGATAGAATTTTTCAACGTCTATAAGCGGCCGAACAATAAAGCTTCGATCTGCATATTTATTCTCCAAAAGAGAATTTGCAATTCTTTTATGCAATGGCGATAAAAATATATTCAACCTAGAATTCGCATATAATTTTTCTGAAAGCGGATAACCACAGGGCTTAGGGCACTGTTCTTTATTACCCCCGCATGGCAAGGCTCCATTAGAACACAGGTCGACGTAGGCATTATCTATATGAACATAGGGTTCGCTGTGAATTATATTTTCAAGCCAGTCCTTTTTATAGGAAAGCCTGTATTCCGGAACATTGAAAAGGTCTGATAAAATCCACAAATCCGGCGACTGATGCAATTCATTCATTTTTGGCGCAATCAGTCTGCTCAAATATTTGTTATTCACCCTTGCACCAATGCGAATATCATGGCCCATTTTCTTACCCTGCGCAATAATCATACGATTATCCAGCTCTCCTCCACCATGAAATTTTTCAGGATGTAAAAAAGAAACAAAATTTATTCTCATTTATTGAACTTAAATAAAATCAGGTAGGAAATACCCAGCATCAATGATCCAAATACACCAATTGCGATCCAGTAAAGTTTTCTTTTTTTATTGTCAATAAGAGAAAGTGGTGGATTATCCAGTATTTGAAGTATCGGCGTCTGCATCATTTGAGTAGTTCTCGCTATTTCGAGGTTCTTTACCACCTCACCGTAAAGGGTAGCAACCACAGCTTTATCTCTGGAGGCTAGTTCCGCAGGCACAAGTAATGAACGCAAGGCAGGATTGGGATCGTTCAGCTGAAGCTGGGCAGCTCCAATTGTTCTGTTGGTAAGTAACTGTAATAAAGAATCCGCCTTTTTTTGCAGCCGTTCGATATTTGATTTTGTTATTGAAGTTTTCATGTCGATATAGTAGTCATGAGAACCATGCACCAATCGATTTACCAGCAATCTTGAAAATTCAGGATCGGTTGAAGTAACGGTAGTTTTAATTAATGTTCCTTTTTTACTTACTCTTTCAACAGTCAGATGTTTATTGATTACTGCTGAATAGATAATATTGAGCACACTGTCTTCCACGATACTTAATTCCTGTACCGTTTTTTTCCCGGAAAACGAGATGCTGTTCAATGTTGGATTGGCTGACCAGCTTTCTTTTAACTTCACCATTTCCAGATACCGGTCTGCAAGTGTTATCCCGGTGTCGCTGGCTGCCACTGGGGTAAGTAATACTTTTTTAAGGATCACCTGGGAATTTAGAATTTCAAATATATTGTCGCCGGTAAACATGGCACCACCACTCCCTCCGGTTAATGATCCAATATCTATCCCGAATTGACTTGCGATACCTCCAAGTCCGCCAACACCAGATTGCCTTTCTTCCAGTACAAAGGTGCAGTTGGCCTCATATCTCGGCTTTTGAAGAAAGTAAAGTGCTAACCCAATGCCTACTCCAACTGCCGTGAATAGCACCAGTTTCCACCAACTTTTCAACAGGTAAAAAAACAAAGCCTTCCCCTTATTAATAAGATCAGCCAGCGTATAAACGCGCTCTTTCGTTTCCTTCATGAATAAGTTAAGACGTTAAATTTCGGTTATAGCTTCGCCACCTGAGTCCCATTGCTCGAATGAACAGGGTCAGTAAGACAAGGTTTAAATATGCCCGCATCAATTACCGGAAGAACAACGCCATTCCGGTAATCAATGCAGTAATTGCAGATATCAGGATGCCTGCCTTAGCAGGCTCAAACTCAGCCCTTTTCGGTTTCTCCGGTACAAAAATGCTGGTACCAGGTTCAATCTTCGGATAAGAAGGAATGAACCCCAGCACCCGCCTGATTCTTCCGGAACTGCCATTTGGATAAATCACAAAAGCCTTTCTCTTTTTGCCCAATTGGGTCACCCCACCGGCATCATAGATGTATTCTTTCATGGATTTTTTTGTCTCGAACATGATATCCAATGGCTTATACACTTCTCCATTTACACTTACCGTATTGTTGATACGGGGTATCACCAGCTCATCCCCCTCTTCCAGCGTAATATCATCTGCTGAACCCGGATGATCAAGAATAAAATTCAGGTCAATCGCCACATCCCGGGTTTTCTTAATCAGCTCTTCATCAACCTTTATAGTAGTATCTTTTTCTGCCGACTTCAATAACCTTTTTACATCAGAAGTATCAATCGTTTCCTTTTTCTGCCGGATAAGTTTAGCGCCCTTTATATTGGCTGTATACAACAAACCACCACTTCTTTGAATCAGCGAACTGATTCGTTCTTCTCTACTGGTAAGCGTATAAACCGAAGGCATTAAAACCTCCCCTGATATCTTCACACTAATCTGGGGCATGTAAGCCGGATCCTCTTTTATGGAAACGATATCAAATGGATAAAGCATGATATCACCTGCAGCGGTACTCAGGTCTTTATTATCGTCGAAGTTGATGATTTCAACAATCGGGCTCCCGGCCTTTAACACATTGACATCATTTCTTCTTCTTGAAATCTCAATTCCTTTTCCGGTTCCGTTTACGGCATAACCACCCGCCTTCATGATGAGTAATTTCAGACTGAGACTGTCTTCAAAACGAAACTTGCCGGGAAAGCGAACCGCCCCATTGATGGTCACAAAACTGGTATCCCTCAACCCAAAAATGGAACTGATAAAAACACTGTCTTCCCGCTTGAGGGAATACCCTTTTGTTTTTCCACTTATAACTTCTTTCAGGTCGACGGATAAATGTTCTTTGCTCAGGTCATCTCTGGTCCTTACCAGCACCGCGCGACCAAGAAAAGCATCTTCTCTGACACCATGTGCTTTTTCAACCAGATCAGCCAGCTGCATACCTGGCGACAGGGCATATTCACCTGGCTTCATTACAGCCCCTTCAATTATTACCCTGTTATCATAGCGATTGATCACACTGTCAATTACAAACTCATCGCCATGAAGGGGTATAAATACCGGAAATGAATCCTTTCCAATATCCAGTACCTGGCGGGCCAACCCATCATAGCGTTTACCGGTAATACGATTTCGGAATGCTTTTGCAGAAAACCCTCCGGCATACTCCAGGGCTGCTGCAAGGGTTTCCTCTGCCTTTATTTCAAAAATCCCCTCCCGGTTTACCAGGCCCGAGATGGTTACCAGTGTTTTAGCAAAAGGAATACGGATCACATCATTGTCTTCCAGCCTGGCATTGCCACTTAAATCTCCTTTCGTTAAAAAATCATAGAGATCCGCCTCTTTTACCACTTTTCCATCGCGAATAAGCTGAATAGCCCTTAAAGAACCATTATCAGCCGGGCCTCCGCTCATATACAACGCATTGTACAGGGTAGCCAATGATGGAAGTGTATAGGTACCCGGGCGTTTCACTGCACCAATCAATACTACCCGAATACTCCGGATATTACCCAGGGTAACCTGAACTTTTGTGCCGCCGGAAGCGATGGAAGGATAGAACTTCTGTAAGCCGGCACTGATCCTGGACGCTACCGCGTCAATAGACAAACCTGAAACCTGGACCACCCCCAGGTATTTTATATTGGCTCTGCCTTCCGGACTCACCTTCACCGTTTGCTGGGAAACATTTTGCCCATATACCTGGATAGCCAGTTCATCACCGGGACCAACTATATAGTCTTTTGGAGTGGCCATATTATAATCCGGTTCAAAAGTCAGGTTTGAATTGGAAAATAGTTCAGCACCAAAAAGCTTCGTTTTTGGCGCAACTGGCAATAAATTGTTGATGAGAGGCTTTTTTCGGGTCGTATTGCGGGAAGCAGCAGCGGATTTGGTATCCATACTATCGGCCTGCTGATTGCTACCTGAATTTTCGTCTAATTGGCGGAGGCGAAAACGAAGCTGCTCCATCTCAGATTCCGGCAGCCCGCGGGATAGCAGTTCTTTTTCAACATCATCCAATGTATAGCCGCCTTCCCTTGCTCTGGAAAGATACTGTCGCAACTGTTCATCCGAAATCTGGGAAGCTTTAACCGACCGCAAATCTTCAGGAGTCTGACCAACCGAAACAAAACAAATTCCTACTAATAGCGCTACTAATAATAACCTCAGGTTATTCATATCCATTGGATTGCCGCTTACCTGTATACTATAATATATTGCATAGCAACAAATTGCGGTTGTGTGTGTTAAATAAAATCTCTGAGTCTGTTAGCAAAAAAAACGTTGCATCCCTGACCTCTATTTTGCAAAATTATACTGGTGCCTTGGTTCTTCAATACTACTAACTGGTTATTCTTATTATCTTAATGGACGCAAAGCTACGTATGGAAAAAATAGAACCAACCCGTGTTTTAACGGGTAAAATGAAAAATACTTGCGCATATTGAATATCTACCTGCCATAATTACACATTTACTACTAAAAGTATAGATTTGTGAACAATTTTTCATGGGCCCAGGAAATTTTATCGTCCAACAGAATTGTGTTGTTACCCCTGCAGCCAGCCAATCAGGAAGATATTTTTGCGCTGGCCTCCGATCCGCTGGTTTGGGAACAGCATCCCAACAGGAACCGCTATCAGCCCGAAGAATTCAATGTCTATTTTGAAGGTGCCTTAAAAAGCGGCGGTGCGTATCGGATTGTTGAGAACAAATTGGGACTAACAATGGGCTGTACCCGCTATTACGATTTTGACGAATCAGAGAAAAGCGTGCTCATCGGTTACACTTTTATTGGAAGATCCTTTTGGGGCCGGGGGTACAACCAGGAATTGAAACAACTGATGGTAGCACATGCGTTCCACTATGTCAACATCATCCGCTTTCATATTGGCGCTACCAATTTCAGATCACAACGATCCATTGAAAAATTTGGCGCTATAAAAACAGGAGAACTTGACGTGGCGTATTATGGTGAAGCGACTAAGAAAAATTTTATTTACGAAATAAGCAATCCCATACAACGGTAAATAAATCGCTTTTGTCAAAGACGTACGGCCTAATTGCCGGCGTTTATGAAATCAGTTTTATTAATTCAGACAGCCTTCATCGGCGATCTTATCCTGTCCACTGTTCTGATTGAAAACCTGCAACTGAATTACCCCGGTATTTCAATTGATTTCCTGGTTAGAAAAGGAAATGAGGAACTGTTGCAGGCGCATCCATTTGTTCGAAAGGTTTTAAGCTGGGATAAAAAAAAGAATAAGTACCGGCATCTTTTTTCCCTCTTACAACAAATACGCAAAGAAGAGTATGATCTTGTCATAAATGTGCAGCGATACGCAGCAACAGGTCTCTTAGCAGGATTATCCAGAGGCAAAATCATCATTGGCTATGATAAAAATCCACTATCCTTTTTATTCACAAAAAAAGTAGCCCATATAGCGGGAACGGAAGCAGAACCGGTTCACGAAACCGCAAGATGTAATCAGTTGTTAGAAACCATCACCACTACCAGTATAACGAAACCTTGCCTGTACCCATCTGCTTCAGACTATTCCTTTATTCGTCGCTATCAGCAGGAGCCATATTTGGTGCTGGCTCCAGGCTCCATTTGGTTTACCAAACAGGTACCGGTTTCGAAGTGGACAGCCATCCTGAAACACCTGCCCCTTCGTCAGAAGATTTACATTATTGGAACAAAAAAAGAGCAGGCCGTAGCAACTGCCATTATGAATGAATTACCTGCCTATACTAATATTGAATCGCTGGCCGGATCGCTTAGCATCTTACAATCCGCGGCACTCATGCAGGGCGCCCTCTTTAACCTGGTGAATGATTCTGCCCCTCTTCATATTGCATCTGCAGTAAATGCGCCGGTGATCGCCCTGTTTTGCTCTACCATTCCCGGGTTTGGATTCACCCCTCTTTCAGATGAATCTTATATCGTACAGGCAGAACCGAACTTATCCTGCAGACCCTGTGGCAGTCATGGTAAAGCCGCCTGTCCCCGGCGCCACTTCGATTGTGGTAACCTGATCAATGATGAACGAGTTGCCTCGATTATTCTGCATAAACTGCTAAAGCATCAGGCAGCACGAACCGTTCAGGAACATCTTGTTACAATTTGATAAAGACAAAAGCTATGAAACCAATCATCAAAAAGGTAGCCCTGGTGATCTCTACCTTTAACTGGCCATCCGCACTGGAGCTCGTTTTAGCAGCTGTAGTGAGACAAACAAAAATGCCGGATGAAATACTGGTAGCGGATGATGGCTCTTTTGATGCTACACGCCAGGTGGTGGAGTACTACAAGCTGGTTCATCGCTTACCAATAAAACATGTCTGGCAGCCGGATAAAGGATTCAGAAAAAGTCTGATCATCAACAAAGCCATCCGCCAAACCAGTTGTGATTATATTATTCAGATTGATGGAGACATGATCTTACATCGCAGTTTTATTGCCGATCACCTGAAGGCAGCAAGACGTGATTGTTTTGTGCAGGGATCAAGAGTATTGCTGGACGCCTCTCTGACTAAGCGGCTCATCCAAACCGGATTGCTACCGCTTTATCCTTGGAGCCAGGGTATTCGTAATCGTATCAATGCCATCCACCTGCCCTTACTGGCTTTTTTATTCGGTAAAAAAACCGGTAGTAATCAAAACATCAAAGCCTGTAATCTCGCTTTCTGGCGGGCAGATTATGTGCTGGTAAACGGCTATAACAATGAATTTTCAGGATGGGGCTGGGAAGATGTGGAATTCGCCACCCGCTTATTACAGGCAGGATGTAAGAAAAAAAGACTGAAGATGGCCGGAGTAGCCTATCACCTGCACCATGCGAATTCAGGCAGGGAGCACCTGCAGGAGAATGAAATTTTATTTATTGAAACCACGAAAAACCCGCACTGGGTTTGTCCGAATGGATATTACCAGGCATCCTGATAAACACGCTATGCTGACAGTAGATGTGATCATACCAAGCTTTCGCATGAATGAAGCTATATTGCTGCCCATCCTGAAACTCAGGCAGCCGGAGGATGCAATAGTGCAGTTCTTTCTGATCTGCGACAATCCATCTGCTGAATTGAGCCCTGCATTGAAAGCGGCCTGCTCCCAACCCCGCGTACACTTTATTAAGAATGAAGTAAACCTGGGAGTTTCGGCTACCCGTAACCGTGGAATTGAATTAAGCCAGGCAGACTGGATCCTATTCCTCGACGATGATATCATTCCGGCGGAGGACATACTGGTACGCTATGCTGAAGGGATTCGCAATTATCCGGAGGAAGTTGGATTTATTGGACCTATTGATCTTCCTGCACCCAATCATCCCTTTAACAAGGCGGTCATAGCTAATGGCTCGATGGATATCTTTGGCGTTGCCCGGGTGAAAGAAGCGTTTGCCTGGGGCGCTACCGCCAATATCCTGTTCAACCGGAAAGCGATCGGCAGTCTCCGGTTTTCGGCAGCCTTTCCCAAACTGGGAGGTGGCGAGGATGTAGACTTCAGTTACCAGGTGAGGGATCAGAATCATCGTAAAACATTGAAATGCCTTACCGGCGCTTCGGTTATGCATCCCTGGTGGGGCAACGAAAAACCGGTATGGAGCCGGCCATTCCGCTATGGAATTGGAAACAGTTACTTACCCAATCGTCATCCTGCGTATGCCTATTATGATTTCCTGACAGCACCGGAAACATTATTGGTAAGCTTCCTGTTGTTACCGGTTTTTGTACTGGCTGGATTAATCAGCTGGACAGCCGCCCTGTATTTTATACCCGGCGTACTGCTGATTGAAGCCATTGCCACCGGTATTCAGATCATCAAGCGATCCAAATCCTTTTCACCTGCCGTAATTGTGTACGGAATCGGGCTGCGTTTCATTTA